>NZ_JBHFEI010000015.1:0-78631 GCF_041928815.1 Ensifer soli
GTCATAAGCAACCCGACCCTACCGGGAATCACCGATGGCTATGAAATCCAGCTACACCACCTCCTGGGACACGATCTCAGTGTCGCCCTCGTCAGGCTGGCAGAGATATTTGCGCCAGAGCGAGCGGATGAGATCAACCTGCGCCGGGGTCGCCATCGTGGGGCGATAGCCGTAGGTGCGCTGCGTCCAGGTCGAGCGGAAGCCCATGGCGGTGAAGTATTTCACGACGGCCGTGAAGCCGGGTTGCGTCAGATCGGCTGCGCTTTCGCATCGGCCATACCGGGCGAGGATCGCCCGGTATGTGTCGTCATCGAGGCCAAGCTGTTTCTTCGCGACATGAAGCAAGGCGATCTGCTTGTTCGTGATGAAAGACGAGTTTGTGCGCGGGGTCATCGGCGGATCGCCTCCTTCCCAGGCCGCTCTATCGTCGGTCAGAAATCCTGTCCCGCGCGAAGGCCGGTGATCGAGATCCATTCGAACTCCTTGTCGAGGATCTCGCGCAGTTCCTTCAACTGGTCCATCTGGTGATCGACATACTCATGGAAAATTTCGAGATAGCCGAAAACGTTGGACATAGCTTCACGGCTCGAACTGACATTGTCTTCCTCGTGCCCGACGCAATGCTGCATCGCGCGGCACATCAGCCGAAGCCGGCGCTCGACATTCTCGATGTGGATCGCGACAGACTGATCTTCATAGTTTGTCAGGCAGGGGCGGAGGCGGGAGCTCATGCCGGCTCTCCCTTTGCTTCCAAGTATCGCTGCGGGATACCGGTTGCGAAGCTGACGACGCTCAGAGCGACCAAATAAGGAACGCCGCACGCTGCGGCCACTGTGTCGATGTCGAGCACCTTGAGTTTGGCTGCCCTCATGCCATTGAGCTCATCGCCGATGCTCGTGGAAACGAAGTCGAGCATGGCGCAATTTCGTTCGAGAATCATGTAAACACCCTCGCTTATAAGCTCGGGGAAAAAATTAATGCGATCACGCATCGAGCATTCGAGCATTGTGCTGAGCGCCTTGAGCATGCTGCTCTGGTTGTTCAATTCATCGAGAAGACTGGATACGTCACTATACTCTACTGTTCTCACGATTGCCATTTCAAGGTCTCCTTCGGGCATAGCTCCGCACTACGCCACACAGATGCGCGGAGAACATTGTGTTTCAGGCGTGGTAGTGTCGGGACGCGGCCGGTCAGGCCGGTTCTGGCTTCAAGAGCAACAGCGATCCGAGTTTCGGATTTCCGTTGATGACGGTTTCGATATGTTTCAGCCGGATCGCGCCGCCCTTGGCGGTGAGCGACCTGGCGTTGTCGAGCAGGCGAGCGAGCAATCTCACGCTGGTGCGTGTGCCGAAGTTGGATATGGTGTTGTAAGCATCCATTCCCTCGACGCCATAGGTCGCGCCGATCATCTGGCAGTCTTCGCGGTTCAGGCCGGGCAGGGTGATATCCATCCCGACACGCGTGTCGATCTGCTCCCAGGCGCCCTTGTCGAACTTGGTCTTGGCGATGCGCTCGCCGTTGCCGCTGATAATCAACGCAAATTCGCAGGTCTCCTGAATGTTCAGGAGTTCCCGGAGCGCGGTCGCTTCCAACGTCTGCGCCTCGTCCACGATGACGAGTCGGCGCTTTTTCTCGTCAAAGGAGAAGTGATCGCGCGGCCGCAGTCACCATATGACTTCGTCAAACAGGTCCCGGCCATATGCAGCCTGGGGCGCATGGCCGCTCGCCCTGATCGGCATGCGGTACATATCGGCGACCTGCTTGTGCGCATGGCCGACGTTGCAGTAGACACCCTCGAATTCCTCGGCGAGATAGAAAAGCGCCGTCGTCTTGCCGTATCCCGCCGACGCGATGACGCGGGTCGGCCACCCGAGCTTCAAGGTATAGGTGATACCGTCGCGAATTCGTTTTACCGAGCCGATCTCGGCAAAGTGCTCTTTCGTCGGAATGGTCGTTCTGACGAGCGTGGTCATATGCCACCTCCATGAATAGAGTTGACAAACCGAGAGCGGTCCTCATCAATCCGGCGCTGCTCTTTTCCCACTGTTGACGGGTTGTTTTTGCCGACCGCGTAGGTACGATGGCACGGCCGCTGCCACCGTCGACATCCACCGAGATCAGCGCGGCAGGCGCGTTCGGAACGACGGTTGCTGCGCTCTCGCCAATCTCGATCAGCTTGCCCAGAACGTCGATGTCCGGCACGGAACGCTGCATCTCGCGCAAAGCCCGCTTGCGCTCCTTGTCACGCGAGGCGCTTGTCTGCGCGCCACGCGGATCGTCATAGATGAACGCGCGATCCGGTGGCCCACCCGATTCGTTCGCCCTGGACAGTCTCCACGAGCAATTCGTTGAAGCCATGATAGGCAGGTACATGGACGATCACGGTCGGCTCAAAGCATCGGTCGAGTTCCGGGCCGGTCCAGAGCCGACCGCCGAGGCTGAAGGCATGCTTGGTCAGCTTGCGGCGCTCCGGCTTGGCGAAGGCCATATAGAACTGGCTGTCTTCGATCAGGGTCGCCGCCCATCCAGCCTTCACATGGCTGTCGAACACTTGCGCCGGTGACTTGCCGGCCAACGCGCCCGTCTGGGGCAGTTGCTCGTAGGTCTGGAGAAGCTGGAACACCATCTTGCTGAATGCGTCGAACCCGCCTTCGAAGGGCGGCATCGGCTTGCCGAGCTCCCGCCGCTTCGGGTTCATGCGATTGTCATCGATCCAGCCGGGAATGTGCCGGAAGTACTGCTGGTTCATCTGCCGGAAGAAACCTTTGATCACCTTGGCCGATGCGTTGTAGGGCTTGGCGCGGATGACGCGGGCGCGCTCTTCCTGCGTAAACGGTGTGACGCGGCAGTTCAGCTTCAGGGCGTCTTCCAGATGGTCGGCGAAGCCGTATTCCGATCCGTTGTCGCAATAGAGCTTCTGAGGCATGCCGTAGGCCGGATCCTGGCACATGCGCTTGAATTCTTCGATCACGTCGACGTTTCGGACGCCACCGCGCTCGTCCATGAAAACGAGCCCGCCGAAGACGCGGTTCGTCGCGACATCATGGAAGCCGACGAATTTCGGGCTGGCGGCCGTGCCGTTGTCCCGGCGCACCATCACATTGATATGGTGCACGTCCATGACGACGATCTCCATCGGCTGAAGGCCGGCGATCGTGCGGCGGATGCGGGGCTTGTCGTCCTCGCTGGCCTTGCGGTCGAAATTGTGCCGGGAGACCGCCTTGAAACGCGCCTCCGCCGAGACGAGCGCGTCCGGAATGTTGAAGAGCCTGGCGGCGACCGCCTCGTCGGTCACGACATAGCCGTAGGCGGCCGTGATGCGGCGCAGCTCATCGGCGGCAAGGAACCGGATCAGCTTGCGCGTCGTCCCCTTGACGATCAGCCCGCGAATGAACTGGACGATGTCCTCGGCAATGGTTTCCTTGGCGATCTCGTCAAAGGGAACCGTCTGCATCCATGTCCGATTGATCAGGGCTCTCTTTTCGCCCTTGTCGCCCCGCACCTTCTGGGCGAGGCCGTGAATGCCTTCGTTCTCGCAAATATCGATCCAGCTATAAAGCGTGGTTCTGGTGAGCCGGCGCATATGGCCTGTCCAGTCGTATTTCTGTTCGCCATGAAGCTTGTCGATCTCGGCTTTACGCTCGGCGATGACCTTGGGGTGCGCAACGGCGCCTTTGATGATTTCGTATTTCCAGCCGCGTTCCAGTCGCGCCGCCTCGTCGCCGAGGCGAAGGTTCAAGGAGGCCTCGTCGGCAGTTTGAAGGGTCTTTAAACGGTCTTGGAGGTGCGGTGGAAGGCTGGAAACCTTGACCTGGTCCTGGATGCCGGAGCGGCCGCCGCGACCATGGCATATCTGGACTTCAAGTGCACAATGACGCCAAGTCGACTTTCTACCCTCATAAAATTGCTTGCAGATACGATTGGCTACGCGTCGATGAATACCGCAAGTTTCGCCAAATTCTACGGAAGTGATCCAAACGCTCATTTAAGTATTGCATCCGGTGCAGAACGAATCCCCGCTGCCGCAATAAGTTCACCTGAAAGTCGAACAGATGCGGAGCCGCGTCGCTCCCTCCGCAGGGCTTTCTCGGCTGTTTGCCGGGTTACACCATTTGCGATACACCACTTGTTCAACGAGGTGCCCTGATTGACGAAGCCTGCTCGAACAGCGAGGTAGAGTTCGGAGGAGCCGACAATCGCAAACGTAATTGAGTAACGGATCTCGTGCATTTTGCGCCAAATCAGGTGATATGATTTAGTCAAAATGCACCTAAATGGGTGCACAGTGAATGGACGACTACAACGACCGCATTGTCGCCGGTATCAAAAGAATGATGAAGGAGAGAAAGCGATCTATGAAATCTCTCAGTGCGGACATCGGCCTTCCGTACCGATCGCTTCAAAATTACCTATCGGGCTCAAATAGAATTCCGACAGACGTATATGTAAAAATACTAGAGTTATTGGGCATAGATAATCAGTACATCATGGAAGGTAATTTTGATCTAAAGTATTGGCCGCTTTGGGATAGTCTTTGGTCATCATTGGGGGGGGCTAATTAATCAATACAGATTATAGACCCGATAGTGGCTTTCCAGAAGATATGGAATTTCACAATAAAAAACAGCTTGCCGCAGCTAATTTGGTAAAGAGAATCAATGAGAATTACAATGAATATATGATATCTGATGGAAAAATTTCAACCTCTCGTCATCCAACGGTGCCCGAAATGTTAGAGAGGCAGATGAGGAGATTTAGAAGAGGCGAAGGTCCCCAATAAGGTCCCCCATCCTCTCAAATAGCAGGCTTCATGTGATCGATGGTCCTCAATTACCTGAATGTTTTCAGTAGGATAATATTTACGCTGGAATGGACAAGAATAGCCTTACCAATTGGCGCATTGGTAACTCCTGTTTTCAGCCAAAAAACACTGAAAAATCCACGAAGCGAAGCCGATTTCGTTCCCATTTATCTCTGAATTCCATTCCGGATTATCTTCCGCGCCTCCAGCCGCCACTTCCAAAAAATAATTTACACCCAAGGCTTGTGGAACACAGTGCGAACAGATACGGTCCGTTCTGGGTTTGTTTCGAGATTCTGGGTGATACCGTGCTGACACGCAAACAACAGGAACTGTTGCTTTTCATCCATGAGCGGATGAAGGAATCGGGCGTGCCGCCCTCTTTCGACGAGATGAAAAACGCTCTCGATCTCGCGTCGAAATCCGGAATTCATCGTCTCATCACAGCACTTGAGGAGAGAGGCTTTATCAGGCGGTTGCCGAACAGGGCGCGGGCGCTGGAGGTCATCAAGCTGCCGGAGGCATACACACCGAGCCTCGCCCAGCGGCGCGGCTTCTCGCCGAGCGTGATCGAGGGCAGCCTCGGCAAGCCGGCGGCATCGGCCACGGCCACTGTGAAAGCACCCGTGCGCGATACCGTATCCGTACCCGTCATGGGACGCATTGCGGCAGGAGTGCCGATCTCGGCAATACAGAACAACACTCACGACATTTCCGTGCCCGTCGAGATGATTGGCACCGGCGATCATTACGCGCTGGAAGTGCGCGGTGATTCCATGATCGAGGCCGGCATTCTCGACGGGGATACGGTGATCATCCGCAACGCCTCTTCCGCCAATCCGGGGGAGATCGTCGTCGCTCTTGTCGATGATGAGGAAGCGACGCTGAAACGGTTCAGGCGCAAAGGGGCCTCCATCGCGCTGGAGGCCGCAAATCCCGCTTACGAAACCCGGATTTTCGGTCCCGACCGGGTCAAGATCCAGGGCAAACTCGTCGGTCTCATACGCCGCTACAACTGACCGGCTGCGGATTGGGACGCCGTGCCATCGCCGCGACGACGGGCAGCAAGCTGGCGTTACAGGATCTCAAAGACCCGTTCGCGCGGGCGACAGAGGCGAATGCCCTTTGGGCCGATGACGATCGGTCGCTCGATCAGGGAGGGGTTTTCGAGCATCGCATCGATCAGTTCCCGGTCGCTGAGGCTTTCGTCGTCGAGCCCGAGATCGTGATAGAGCTTTTCCTTCTTGCGCAGAAGCGTACGTGGCAGGGCATCGAGCGCAAGAATGAGGGCGACGAGTTCTTCCCGGCCGGGCGGGGTCTTCTCGTATTCGATCACCGTCGGATCGACCCCGGTCTCCCGGATCAGCTTCAGCACCTTGCGGCAGGTCGCCGATCGCGCATCATAATATATCGTCACTGCCATGGCCGTTCCCCCGTCGAACGTGCGCGCAGATTTGCCCGATTGCAAACCTGTTTCAAGACGGGACGGCATGCAAGCCGTTCGATTTCTAAAGGTTTACCGTTCATCCACAGGATGATGATCCGCCGGCCCAGCGGCGGATGTCCGCGCTCATGCGCGCGCCCTGGCTTTCGGTGAAGAGGGGGCCGAAAGCCTGCAGCCGCGCCGGCTGTCCCTCCGCCTGAACCACGGCGAGCGGGCGCGATTCCGGCGTGTTGCGCGGCACGATCAGGATGCGCGGCCGGCCCGAAAAGGAGTTCAGTTCCGGTGCCAGCCGATAGGCGGCGAAGGCCGGGTCCCTGGACTTGAACCAGCACCGGTTGGCACCGAGGGCGATGCGCTCCATCGTCGTCAGCGCGCCCGTGTCATGCGTCGGCGCAGGCGGCGCGGAGGAAGACTGGCAGCCGGCAAGGCCTGCCGCGAGGGTGACGATCGCGGCGAGGCGGATAAAGACACGCCGGCGAAGCGCAGGCATGGCGGTCAGGGCTGGCATGGGCAGGCTCCCGGTGTCGTCAGGCAGCGACCAAACCCACCGCGGATTCGAACAGGGCGCGCCCGTCCGCGCCGCCATGGGCCGCCTCGATCAGGTTCTCCGGATGGGGCATCATGCCCAGCACATTGCCGGCCGCGTTGATCACGCCGGCGATGTCGTTGATCGAGCCGTTCGGATTGGTGCCTTCGGCGTAGCGGAACACGACCTGCCCCCTGTCCTCGATCGCCCGGAGCGTCGCGTCGTCGGCGAAGTAGTTGCCGTCGTGATGGGCGACGGGGCAGCGGATGACCTGACCGTTCGCATAGCCGCGTGTGAAAGCAGTCGCCGCATTGGCGACTTCAAGGCGGACCTCGCGGCAGACGAATTTCAGCGAGGCGTTGCGCATCAGGGCGCCAGGCAGGAGGCCGGCCTCGAGCAGGATCTGGAAGCCGTTGCAGACGCCGAGCACCCGGACGCCCTTCTCGGCCCTGGCGCGGATCGCGTGCATGACCGGCATCCGCGCGGCGATCGCCCCGCAGCGAAGGTAGTCGCCGTAGGAAAAGCCGCCTGGTATGACGATCAGGTCGACGTCCGGGATCTCTGTTTCGGTTTGCCAGATCGTCACCGGCGCTTTCCCCGAGATTTTCGTCAGGGCCGCGATCATGTCGCGATCGCGGTTCAATCCGGGAAGCTGGACGACGGCTGATTTCATGGCGGAGGCTCGACCTTCAAGAGTGGCCCCGCGCAGTCGATCTGCCATGGGGCGGTTTGCATCGCGGCCACGGTTGAAACCTTGCGGCAGCGGCGTCCTTGCGACCTGACTGCGATGTCGCCGTCAGGCGAGCGAGATGCTGTAGTTCTCGATCACCGTGTTGGCGAGAAGTTTTTCGCACATCGTCTTGATGTTCGCTTCCGCGGCCGCCCGGTCGGCGGAATCGATCTCCAGATCGAAAACCTTGCCCTGGCGGACCTGGCCGATACCGCCGAAGCCGAGCGCGCCGAGCGCGCCCTCGATCGCCTTGCCCTGCGGGTCGAGCACGCCGTTCTTCAGCGTCACCGTTACACGCGCCTTGATCACGCTTGCCGTCTCCGATCTGCTACTTGACCAGCACCGGGCCGGAGCCACGGGGCGGTTCGTTTTCGTTCATGATGCCGAGCCGGCGCGCGACTTCCTGGTAGGCCTCGACGAGGCCGCCGAGGTCCCGGCGGAACCGGTCCTTGTCCATCTTTTCCTTCGTCTCGACATCCCAGAGCCGGCAGCTGTCCGGCGAGATCTCGTCGGCGAGGATGATGCGCATCATGTCGCCCTCGAAAAGGCGTCCGCATTCGATCTTGAAGTCGACGAGCTGGATGCCGACGCCGAGGAAGAGGCCGGAGAGGAAATCGTTGATCCGGATGGCGAGCGCCATGATGTCGTCGAGTTCCTGCGGGCTCGCCCAGCCGAAGGCGGTGATGTGTTCCTCGGAGACCATCGGATCGTCGAGCTGGTCGGCCTTGTAGTAGAATTCGATAATCGAGCGCGGCAGCACCATGCCTTCCTCGATGCCGAGGCGCTTGGCCAGGGAGCCGGCGGCGACGTTGCGCACCACGATCTCGAGCGGAATGATCTCCACTTCCTTGATCAGCTGCTCGCGCATGTTGAGCCGGCGGATGAAATGCGTCGGAATGCCGATCTTGTTCAGATGGGTGAAGATATATTCGGAGATGCGGTTGTTGAGAACGCCCTTGCCGTCGATGACCTCGTGCTTCTTCGCATTGAAGGCCGTGGCGTCGTCCTTGAAGAACTGGATCAGAGTTCCCGGTTCAGGACCCTCGTAAAGGATCTTTGCCTTGCCCTCATAGATACGGCGGCGACGGTTCATCTGTTGTGTCTCTTTGTTGCAGGCGTTCTTGGGCAACGCCTGATGGTTTGTCCAACCGGGTCCATATCCGAAATGAAAGGAATTCACAATCGGCCTGACGGACCCGTCCCCGGAAATACGGGACGCGCCCGCGCAGGCGCGACCCTGCATCCGCATTGCGGCGAAATGGCGGGCCTGCGCGGGGATGCATTGCGCTTGCCGCCGGCTTTTGGTTTATGGGGCTGCTTTCACGTGCCCAGCAGGGTTCGGGCAGGACGAGGAGACATCACATGACGAACATGAGCGATCGCGAGAAGGCCTTCGAGTCTAAGTTCGCGCTGGACGAGGAACTGAGGTTCAAGGCGGAGGCCCGGCGCAACAAGCTGCTCGGGCTCTGGGCCGCCGGCCTGCTCGGCAAGGCCGATGCCGACGCCTATGCGCGCGAGGTGGTCGCCGCCGATTTCGAGGAGGTCGGCCATGAGGACGTGGTGCGCAAGGTCAAGGCCGATTTCGATGCGGCCGGCGTGTCGATCAGCGAGGACCAGATCCGGCTGAAGATGGTGGAGTTGCTCGGCGACGCCGTGGCGCAGATCCAGAACGCCTCCTGAGGCTGACGGCAAGAGATCCCGGCTGGGCCGCCCGCCGGGATCGTCCGCGCATGTCGTCGACACCGTCCCGTCAGGCGATGCGTCCGAGTCCCCTCGGCGTCAGCGGCGCATCGAGATCCAGGGGACGGTGGGCATGGGCGAAGCGTTCGAGGTCGGCCTTCGACATCGGCCTGCCGAGCGCATAGCCCTGCAGCGCGTCGCAATGCATGCCGCGCAGGATCTGCGCATGTTCGAGCGTTTCGACGCCCTCCGCCACGACCTCGATGCCGAGCGAGTGGCCGATCTCGATGATGGATGAGACGAGCTGGCGCTGGTCCGGACCGATGACGATCGGATTGACCAGGGCGCGATCAATCTTCAGACGCGACGGGCTGAGCCGCAGCAGGCTGACGATCGACGCGTGGCCGGTACCGAAGTCATCGATCTCGATGTCGATGCCGAGCTGTTTCAGCGCCGCGACCGTTTCGATCGCCGTGTCCTCGAGATCGTCGAGGAAGATCGATTCCAGCAGTTCGAACGACAGCGTGCCCGGCTCGATGCCGAGCGAACCCATGGTTTCGGCGATGTCCGCCTCACGCAGGCGCCGTGACGAGACGTTGACGGAGAAGCGCGGGATGCGCAGGCCGCGCGCCTGCCAGGAGCGGAAGTCGCGATGGGCCTGCTCGACGATCTTGCGGTCGATCGTGGCGAGCGCGCCGATCTCCTCGGCGACGTTCAGGAAACGGTCGGGCGTCAGCAATCCCTTCACCGGATGGCGCCAGCGCACCAGGGTCTCGACGCCGCTGATCGCGAGTGTGCGGGCGTCGAACTGGGGCTGGTAGAAGGGAATGAACTCGCCGGCGTCCAGCCCGTCGAGGATGTCGTCCGCCATGCGCTTCGAGTGCAGGATCTGTGCCTGGATCTCCCTCGAGAAGAAGGCGTAGCGGTTGCGCCCGAGGCTCTTTGCCCGGTAGAGCGCGATGTCGGCATTGACGAGCATCTGCTTGGCGTCCGTCCCCGACGTGGCGGCGGAGGCGATGCCGATGCTCGCGCCGAACCGGCACATATGGGACTTGTAGGCGACCGGCTGGCGCAGCGCCTCGACAAGGTCGCCGGAGACGCGGGCCATATCCTCCTCGCTGCGTTCGGCACCACAGAGAAAGACGAACTCGTCGCCGCCGATGCGGGCCACGAAGTCGCCGGCCGTGGCGAAGGAGCGCAGCAATGTCGCCGTGTGAACCAGCATCACATCGCCGGCCTTGTGGCCGAGCGTGTCGTTGATCTGCTTGAAGCGGTCGAGGTCGATGTGGAGCACGCCGGAATGGCGGGCATCGGGATCGGCCAGCCGCTGGTCGAGATAGCGCCGGTTCGGCAGGCCCGTCAGGTGATCATGGAGCGCGTTGTACTCGATGCGGATCTTGGCGGCCTCGAGGTCGGCGCTGCGGGCCTCGGCGAGTGTCTTCGCCCGCGTCAGCTCCTCCTGCAGGCGCACGTCGCCGGTCACGTCCCAGTTGGCGCCGACAAGGCGGCGGTGGCCGTCGGCATCGACATAAGGCGCCGTATTGGCGCGGATGTGGCGCAGGCTGCCGTCGGCACGGATGATGCGGAAGGCATTGGTGAAGGATGTACTTTCGGCCATGCCGCGCTCGTTCCGCGCGATCGCGGCTGCGGCATCGTCCGGATGCAGCAGGCTCTCCCATGTGCCCTTGCCGGGATTGGCGTCGCGGGCGACCACCCCGTAAATCTCGAACATCCTCTGGTCCCAGAGCACGGTATCCGTTTCCATGTCATAGTCGAAGACGCCGATCTGCGACACGTCGAGGGCGAGCTGGAGCCGGCGCGACAGCGCTTCGAGCCGCGCCTCGTCGCGCTTGCGGGCGGTGATGTCCGTGTCGGTGCCTATGACGCGCAGCGGCTTGCCGTCCTCGCCCCACTCCACGCTCGCGCCACGGCTCTCGATCCACACCCAATGCCCGTCCGCATGGCGCTCGCGATATTCGAAGATGTTGAAGGCGGCCCGGCCGCTTTCCTGCAGTTCGATGCTGGCGAGAACCCGGGCGCGATCGTCCGGATGGACGTTCTTGATCCAGCTTTCCAGGGCGCCGTCCACCTCGCTGTCGGCCGGCAGACCGCGCAGGCGCTTCCAGGTCGGCGAGTAATAAAGCTCGCCGTGGCCGAAATCGTGGTCCCAGACGCCCTGGATCGAACTTTCCAGCGCATATTTCCAGCGCTTGCGCTCGTTGCCGACATCGGCAAGCGCCTGCTTGAGGTCGTCGATCGGCTGGAACTGGATGAGATGAAGGCCGGAAACGAACGTCGCGGTTGCCCGGACCCAGATCCCGGAGGATGCCTGTGTCCGAAGCTGCATGTCGCGCGCCTCAAGGGTCAGGTCCGCAAGATCGAGATCGGCGGCATCGAGGAGGAGTCCGTCCCATGCGCCACCAAGTGCGGTCGCGGCGTCAAGACCGGCGAGGCGGGCGAGCGCCGCGTTGACATGGAGAACGTGGCCGTCGGCATCGGCAATCAGGGAGGGAAGGGGAAGGCGATCGGCCATCATCGCGAGGCAGCGGCGCTCGTCCGCTGCGTCCGGGCCATGCCCTTTGTCCGCCTCACTGTGCTGTGCCATGGTTCCAGCCGTCGCAGGTAAAGCCGGACTATACAGCCTGACGGTGAAATTGGCATTAACTTTGCCCGCGAAAGATCGCTAGGCCCGGGTTTTCGCCGACGCCGGGTCGAGCCGGCTGAGGAAGCGGGCGAAGACCATTCCGCCTTCCGGCCAGGGCCCGTGGCCGGACTCGGCGTTGATATGGCCGGACTCGCCGGCGTCGACGAGCAGCGATCCCCAGGCATTGGCGGTGTCCGCCGCCTGTTCGTAGGCGCCGAAGGGATCGTTCCGGCTCGCGACCACCACCGAGGGAAACGGCAGGGGATCTCGGGGGTAGGGGCCGAAGGTCGACAGGTGCTGCGGGCGGATCGCCGGATTGGCGACGTCGGGCGGGGCGACGAAGAAGCCGCCCGCCACCCTGCCTGTCAGATCCCGGCAGGCATGCACCGCCGCCGCGACGCCGAGCGAATGGGCGACGAGCACGACGGGCCGCGTCGCCGTTTCGATCTCGGCGCGCACGCGCATCACCCAGTCGTCGCGCACGGGCTTCGTCCATTCGGCCTGTTCGACCCGGCGTGCGGTCGACAGACGCTGCTGCCAGCGTGTCTGCCAGTGGTCCGGTCCGGCATTGGTATAGCCGGGGATGATGAGGATATCGGCGTCGGCGACTTTCATGGCCGTTATGTGCGGTGCGGCACGGGCTTCGTCAAGCCGTCCGTGCCGGCATTCCTCAGCCGAACGCGACGGCGTCGTCAGCGGAAGAAGCGGAAGTAAGAGGCGATCTGGGCGTCGGTGCGCGACGACCGGTCGAGCTTGATGCCGATCCGGCAGCCGCGCGTCCATTGCACGCGGCCGGTCAGCAGGCCGAATTCCTCGCTCTTGATGCTCACAGCCTCGCCGGAGCGGGCATTGATGTCGAATTTGAGTTCGAAGCAGATGCCGCCCGGCGACAGATCCTTGACGACGCCGCTGCTGACGCCGACACGGCCGGTGACGATCGCGGTGAAGCGCGCGCGGGCGCGCGGCGCGCTTCGCCGGATGTGTTTCGATTGCGAGAGATGCGCGTCCATGTCCCCTCCTGCCAGCAATGCCGGATCGGGAGGAACGATAGCGCCGCTTTCTCAAAACGGGACTAAGGATCCTGCTCGCATTTGACGCATCCGTGCGAAAACGGGCCGCGTCCGCGCGCGCGTCGCGGCGCTCGCCTCAGCCGAACACGCGGCGGAAGATCGTGTCCACATGCTTGGTGTGGTAGCCGAGGTCGAACTTCTCCCGGATCTCCACTTCGGGGAGCAGGGCGCGAACCTCGGCGTCGGCGAGCAGTTCCTCAAGGAAATCCTTGCCTTCTTCCCAGACCTTCATCGCGTTTCTCTGGACGAGGCGATAGGAATCCTCGCGTGAGGCTCCGGCCTGCGTC
Source organism: Ensifer soli (assembly GCF_041928815.1). Taxonomy (NCBI): domain Bacteria; kingdom Pseudomonadati; phylum Pseudomonadota; class Alphaproteobacteria; order Hyphomicrobiales; family Rhizobiaceae; genus Ensifer; species Ensifer soli. Next base: position 13,186 of record NZ_JBHFEI010000015.1, read on the forward strand.
AGGGCAAGCAGCACGCGCTGCGAGTGGACGAGGCCGCGAAACTTGTTCAGGTTGGCGAGCATGTTGTCGGGATAGACGAGCAGCTTGTCGATGACGCCGGTCAGCCGCGACAGCGCGAAATCGAGCGTCACCGTCGCATCCGGGCCGATCATGCGCTCGACGGAGGAGTGCGAAATGTCGCGCTCGTGCCAGAGGGCGACGTTCTCCATCGCCGGCATGGCGAAGGAGCGCACCATCCGGGCAAGGCCGGTCAGGTTCTCGGTGAGGACAGGGTTGCGCTTGTGCGGCATCGCCGAGGAGCCCTTCTGGCCGGGCGAGAAATATTCCTCCGCCTCCAGCACCTCGGTGCGCTGCAAATGGCGGATTTCCGTCGCCAGCCGTTCGATCGAGGAGGCGATGACCCCGAGCGTCGCGAAGAACATCGCGTGCCGGTCGCGCGGGATGACCTGGGTCGAGACCGGCTCGGGGGCAAGCCCCATGGCTTTCGCGACATGCTCCTCGACGCGCGGATCGATGTTGGCGAAGGTGCCGACCGCGCCGGAAATCGCGCAGGTCGCCACCTCCTCGCGCGCGGCGACGAGCCGGCGGCGGCAGCGTTCGAATTCGGCATAGGCAAGCGCCAGCTTGACGCCGAAGGTCGTCGGCTCGGCATGGATGGCATGCGACCGGCCGATGGTCACCGTGTCCTTGTGCTCGAAGGCGCGCCGCTTCAGCGCCTCGAGCAGCCGGTCGAGATCGGCGAGGAGAATGTCGGAGGCGCGCACGAGCTGGACGTTGAAGCAGGTGTCGAGCACGTCGGAGGAGGTCATGCCCTGATGGACGAAGCGGGCGTCGGGGCCGACGATTTCCGCGAGATGGGTGAGGAAGGCGATGACGTCATGCCTGGTGACGGCCTCGATCTCGTCGATGCGGGCAACATCGAACGTCGCCTTGCCGCCCTTTTCCCAGATGGTCGCGGCGGCCTCCCTCGGGATGACGCCGAGCTCGGCGAGCGCGTCGCAGGCATGCGCCTCGATCTCGAACCAGATGCGGAAACGGGTCTCGGGCGACCAGATGGCGACCATGTCCGGGCGGGAATAGCGGGGGATCATCGGCGTGCTTTCGATAACGGTAGGATCAGGCGTGCCTCCTAGCAAAGATGGACGGCAAGCTCAATCAGGGGCGACCGGGCGGGCCGTTTCCACGGGGTCGCGCGCGGAAAGCCAGAGGCTTGTGGCGACGAGGACGGCGGCGCCGATCGGCAGATAGAGCCTGACGCCGATGACGACGAACTGGTAGACGGCGGCGGCGGAGGTGAAGACGAACTGGTAGGCCCAGATCCGCGTGCCGAAAGGCTGGTGCCACTGCGCATAGAAGAGCCGGTAGTCCATGGCGAAGAGGAAGGCGGTCATGGCGAGAGTGGCGGCGACCAGCGCGAGGAGGAATGCACAGAAGCGGGCGGTGCGCGGGCGCGCCGCGGCGAGAAAGCGGGCGGCGACCAGCGCGAAGGGCCAGGCAAGCGTTCCGCCGATGAAATAGAGCTGCATCACCTCCGGCAGGCGGCCCGTGGCGCCGATGCGCAGCGTGATCGACGCGGAGGCCGAAAGCGCCATGGCCATGCCCCAGAGCGGCGCTCCGGCGAGAAGAAGGCGGGCGGGCGGCAGGCTCGCGCGAAGCCGCGGGCGGAGCCCTTTGCCCGTTGCCGCCCCGCCGGAGGTCATCGCGGCGTTGCCGGCACGGGCAGGGCGATCCAGCGCCCGTTCGATCCCTCGAAGCCGACCGATTTCACGAGGACGAAGACGACCTGCGTCGTCATGCCGGTGTCGTCGTCGAAGGCCATGACGCCGCCGATCCGGTAGCCGGTCGGGCACTGGCGGCTGGCCGGCACCCGCGTGTCGTCGGCGATGACGAGGCCGGCGGCCTTGCCCTCGCGCTCGGTCATCACGAGCCGGAAGCCGCGCACGCTTTCGACGACGTCCTTGCACGGGCCGTCGGCCGGAAACGTCTTTTCCTCGAGCGCCAGCCGCGTGCTGCGGCCGGACGGGCCCTCGCTCGGGAACATGTCATAGGCGAGCGCATGCGGTGCGCTGTCGACCTCCGTTTCGGGATTGAAGGCAAGCAGCCGGCCGGGATGGTCCGGCAGGCGATAGGCGTCGATGATCGGCGCGGCGGCGCGGCGCGCCTCGCGCCGCGCGCGGTTCAGCCCGCGCTCGCCTTCCTCCTGGATCACGATGCGCACCGGCGCGCCGGGCATGAAGCGGTCCTCGACCGTGTCGAGGACATAGATGTTGGAATAGCCGAAGCCGGATCCGTCCTGGATGCCGTATTCCTCGAAGGCGAAGACCTTGCCGTCTGAGGAAAACCCGATCGGTTGCAGGCTGGCGATATCGCCGGCATGCGCCACAGACGGCGCGGCGGCGAGCGCGATCAGCAGCGCCAGCGTCCTCATGGGCCGCGTCATCCGCGGGCCGCTTCCGCCGGCCTGCGGATCGCCTCGATGGCGGCGCGATAGGCCTCGACGGAACCGCCCCTGAAGATCGCGGAACCGGCGACCAGAACGTTGGCGCCCGCCTTCGCGACCGTCGCCGCCGTGTCGACGCCGATGCCGCCGTCGACCTCGATGTCGATCGGCCGGTCGCCGACCAGCGCCCGGACGCGGCGGATCTTGTCCTCCATCGCCGGGATGAAGCTCTGTCCGCCGAAGCCCGGATTGACGGTCATCACCAAAATAAGGTCGACCGTGTCGAGCACCTCTTCCAGCACGCCGAGCGGCGTCCCCGGATTGAGCGACACGCCGGCCTTCTTGCCGAGGCTGCGCACCGTCTGCAGCGAACGGTGAAGATGCGGTCCGGCCTCGGCATGGACCGTCAGCGAATCGCAGCCCGCCCTGGCGAAGGCTTCGAGGTAGGGGTCGGCCGGCGCAATCATCAGGTGGCAGTCGAAATGCGCCGTCGTGTGCGGCCGCAACGCCCGGATCACGTCGGCGCCGAAGGAGATGTTCGGCACGAAATGTCCGTCCATCACGTCGAGATGCACCCAGTCGGCACCCGCGGCGACCACGTCGCGGACTTCTTCCCCGAGCCGGGCGTAATCGGCGGCGAGGATGGACGGGGCGATGCGTACGGGACGGTTCATGGTCTGTGGCTCCGGGATGCGGGGGGAGACGGCCGCGACGATGCGGCCGGGACTTATTCTGTCTCGCCGGCCTCCGGCGGGACGAAACGGCCGTTGCGCCATTCGAGCAGGCGATAGGGATTGTCGGCAAGCTCATGGCCGGCGGTGAAGCGGATCTCCCCGATCGCCGTCGGATAGGGATGATCGACGAGCGCGGCGTCGAGCGCGATCTCCGCTGCCTCAGCCCGGTCCTTCGCCTGTTCGAGGAGCGTCACGGCCGCGAAGGCGGGAAGCACATAGCCGTCCGGCACGAGGCCTGCCTGCGTCATCGCGGCGGCGGTGTCGCGCGCTGCCGGCAGCGTCGCCGCCTCGGGCAGCGCGATCGCCTGCACGCCGTCGCGCAGGCGAACCGGCTGGTCGGCCGCCAGCAGCGCCTCACCGCCGAGAAGGGTGAGGCCGATGCCCTCGGAGGCCGCGTCGCGGGCGATGATGGCGGCATCCTGCCGGTCGCCGCCGATGAAGACATGGGTCGCCCCGCTCTTCTGCAGCCGCCGCACGAGGGCGACCTGCTGTTCCTGCGCGGGCCGGTAGGTATCGGAGAAGATCGGCGTCAATCCGCTTTCCGCGAGCGACGTGCGGACGCTGTCGACGAGTTCGCGGCCGTAGATGGTGCCGTCCTCGACGAAGGCGACCGGCTCGCCGCTCCAGCGGTTGAGGATGATCTCGGCGGCTTTCCGCGCTTCCGCCGTGCTGTCGGGCGCGAGGCGGAAGAACGGCCAGCCCTTCTTGCGGGCGTCCTCCATCAGGATGCCCGAGCGGACGCCGAGCGTGACGACCGGAACGGGCTTGCCGGCAAGCGCCGGAAGCACCGCTTCAAGGCTTTCCGTACAGAGAAATCCGATCGCGGCCTCCGCGCCGCTGTCGATGACGGCCTTTGCCAGTGCGGCACCGTCCGATGGCTCGCATGTCTCGGCGATGGAAACGATCTCGCTGCCGCGCTCGCCCGCCTGGAAGCCGGCGCCGGCCAGCACCTGCGCCCCGAGCGCCGCGTAAGGGCCGGAGGTCGGCGCCACCACGGCGATCTTCAGACCGGCCGCGCTGGCGGAGCCGGCGGCGAAAACAAGGATCAGGGCAAGGCCGGCGGCCGCCTGAAACACTCCCTGTCGCGTCACTCCGTCCACGCCCTCGTCCCGTCGTCCGTGCCGCACGCCACGCTCTCCGCAATCGCTGACGATCAAGGGAAACCGTGCCGTTTCGATCATGAGATACAGCATTTCGTTCGCGCCCGGCCCTGGCGCGTGCCGCTGTGGCCGGATCCGTTCGCCCGACCGGCCCTGTTTTACTGGAGAGCGGACCTGCGTCAAAGGAAAAGATCAGAGGTTACCGATACTTCGCCATGCCTTTCGGGCCGTTTGGTGAATTTCCGCCACGCTGCTTTCAAATTTTTCGTGAGCGGCTATGTATGAAGCAGATGCGCGCAGGGAGGCGATGCTGGAATCGATCGATCAGGAGAGGCTGGCCTACCGAGAGGCGATGAGCCGGCTGGCGGCGCATGTGCAGATCCTGACGGCGTCGACGGGATCCGAGAGGCGCGGCCTGACGGTGACGGCGGCCTGTTCCGTCTCCGACACGCCGCCGACGCTGCTCGTCTGCATCAATGCCGCCAATCCGCGCAACGGTCTCTTCGAACAGAGCGGCGCCTTTGCCCTGAACCTGCTCGGTCCGGGAGACGAAGCGCTCGCCGACGCCTTTGCCGGGCGCGGCGGCCTCGACCACGACGACCGTTTCGCCCGGGCAGACTGGACGACGCTCGTCACCGGCGCGCCGATCCTCGCCCACGCCGTCGTCGCCTTCGACTGCCGGCTCGTCGAGGCCCGCACCGTCGCCAGCCACCGCATTCTCATCGGCGAGGTCGCCTCGATCCTGCTCGGGGTGGAAAAACAGGCGCTCACCTATTTCAACCGCAGCTATTATGCGCTGACGGGAACCTGAGGAACACGGCATGACGGCGCTCCCGGCATCGATCACGGAAACGGCGGATCTCCTCGAACGCCATGGCTATCTCGCCGGCACGGCGCTGGCGACGGTGGTGTTCCTGTCGCTGCGGATGGGACGGCCGCTGTTCCTCGAGGGCGAGGCGGGCGTCGGCAAGACGGAAATCGCCAAGGTGCTGGCCAAGGCGCTCGGCCGGCCGCTGATCCGCCTGCAATGCTACGAAGGGCTCGACGTCTCCTCGGCCGTCTACGAGTGGAACTATCCGGCGCAGATGCTGGAGATCCGCCTTGCCGAAGCGACGGGGGCCACGGACCGCGCCCGCATCGAGGGTGACCTCTTTTCCGAACGCTTCCTGATCCGCCGTCCGGTGCTGCAGGCGATTTCCGCGCCGGCAGGGCAGGCGCCGGTGTTCCTGATCGACGAGCTCGACCGGACGGACGAGGCCTTCGAGGCCTTCCTGCTCGAAGTCCTGTCGGATTTCCAGGTCACCATTCCCGAACTCGGCACGGTGCGCGCCAGCGAGCCGCCGATCGTGATCATCACCACCAACCGCACCCGCGAGGTGCACGACGCGCTGAAGCGGCGCTGCCTCTACCACTGGGTCGACTATCCGGCCGCAGCGCAGGAACTGGCGATCGTCGAGCGCCGGGTTCCCGGCTGCAATGCGGCGCTGTCGCGCGAGATCGTTGCCTATGTCCAGAAGCTGCGCGGCCTCGACCTCTTCAAGAATCCGGGCGTCGCCGAGACAATCGACTGGGCGGTGGCGCTGACCGAGCTCGACCGGGTGGCGCTCGATCCGGAAACGATCTCGGACACGCTCGGCACGCTCTTGAAATACCAGGACGACATCGCCCGCATCGGCGGCGGCGAGGGCGCGCGCCTCCTGGAGGAGGTGCGGGCCGACCTGCGCGCGGCCGGCTGAGATGGGCGGGGCCGAAGACGGCCGTTTCGCCGACAATATCGTGCATTTCGCGCGCCTTCTGCGGCGGGCGGGCATGAAGGTCGGGCCGGCCGCCGTGATCGACGCGATCGAGGCGGCGCGGGTTGCCGGGGTCGGTTCGCGGGAGGTCTTCCATGCCACGCTCGGCGCCGTTTTCGTCAAGCGCCGGGAGGACCAGCCCGTCTTCGACGAGGCCTTTGCGAGCTACTGGCGCTCGCGCGACGTCGTCGGCAAGCTGATCGCGCTGATGTCGCCGTCGCGGCAGAAGGCCGCGACGGAGGAAAGGCGTAAGGCGGGCGAGACACGGGTGAGCGATGCGCTTCTCGCCGGGCGCGAGCGGCGCGCGGTCGAGAAGGAAGAGGAGCGGATCGAGATCGACGCCCGGCTGACGGCGTCGGAACGGGACGTGCTGCGCCACACCGACTTCGCCCAGATGACGGCGGCGGAAATCGCCGCCGCGAAACGGGCGATGGCCGGCCTCGTCCTTCCCGACGATCGCGTGCCGACGCGGCGTTTCCGTCCGGCCCTGCGCCCCGGCCGGATCGATCCGCGGGCGACGATGCGCGACGCGATGCGGATCGGGGGCGGCATCATCCTGCCGAAATTTCGCAAGCGGCGCGTCGTCCACCCGCCGCTCGTCGTCATCGCCGACATTTCAGGCTCGATGAGCCAGTATACCCGCATCTTCCTGCATTTCCTGCATGCGCTGACCGAGCGGCGGCGGCGCGTGCACACCTTCGTCTTCGGCACGCGGCTCACCAACGTCACGCGCCAGATGCGCCATCGCGATCCCGACGAGGCCTTTGCCGAACTCTCCGCCCTCGTCAACGACTGGTCCGGTGGGACGCGGATCGGAGAAACGCTGAAGCTCTTCAATCGCCGCTGGTCGCGCCGCGTGCTCGGGCAGGGGGCGGTCTTGCTGCTGATCACGGACGGCCTGGAGCGCGACGACACGCAGGAGCTTGAAAGCGAGATCGACCGGCTGCACCGCTCCTGCCGCCGGCTGATCTGGCTCAATCCGCTGCTGCGCTTCGAGGGGTTTTCGCCGCGCGCGCGCGGCGTCCGCGCGATGCTGCCGCATGTTGACGAATTGCGCGCCGTACACAATCTTCAGGCGCTGGAGGATCTGGTCTCCGCCCTCTCCGGGCAGGGGGGCGGCGCCTCCGATCCGCGCCGCTTTCTCGAGCGGCGATGAGGCGCGCGGTCAGATGGCATCCGGTTGACAGGGAGAGGAACGATGGCAGGCGATGAGACCGATCCGCTGAGCGTCGCACAACGCTGGCGACAGGACGGGCGCAAGGTCGCACTCGCGACCGTCGTGGAGACGTGGGGGTCCGCCCCGCGCGCCGCCGGCAGCCATCTCGTCGTCGACGGTGACGGACATTTCCACGGCTCGGTCTCGGGCGGGTGCGTCGAGGGCGCGGTGATCGCCGAAGCCGCCGAGGTGATCGCCTCGGGCGATGCGCGGATGCTCGACTTCGGCGTCGCGGACGAAACGGCCTGGCGCGTCGGTCTCTCCTGTGGCGGGCGCATCCGCGTCTATGTCGAAAGGCTCGGGTGATCCCCATGAAGATCGCCGATCTCGAAGCGCTCAATCAAGCGCGCATGTCGCGCCGCGCGGCCGTCTACGTGGCGGACCTCGACGCGTCGGGTTCCGGCCGTGTGGTCTTCCGCGACGGTCTGAAGTCTGAAGCGAACCCGCTGGCGCAGGCGGTCGAGGCGGCGTTCCGCTCCGGCAGGTCCGGTCTCGTGACGATCGACGGGCGCGATGTCTTCCTGAACGTGCACGTCCCGGCCGCCCGCATCGTCGTCATCGGCGCGGTGCATATTTCCCAGGCGCTTGCGAGGATCGCGGCGATCGCCGGCTTCGACGTGACGATCATCGACCCGCGCACGGCCTTCGCCACGCGTGAGCGCTTTCCCGATGTCCGCCTTCTCGCCGACTGGCCGGACGAGGTGCTGGCGGGCGAGCCGCTCGACGCCTATACCGCGCTCGTCGCGGTGACGCATGATCCGAAGATCGACGACCAACCGCTGGTCGCTGCCCTTCGTGCCGGCTGCTTCTATGTCGGCGCGCTTGGCAGCCGCAAGACCCATGCGAAAAGGGTGGAGCGTCTTGCCGAAGCCGGTGCCTCGCCGGATGAGATCGCCCGGATCGCCGCACCGATCGGCCTCGATATCGGCGCGGCGACGCCGGCGGAGATCGCCGTCGCCATCCTTGCCCAGGTCATCGCGGCGCTCCGGAAGGCGCCCGCGTGATCTTCGGACCCGTCGCCACCGCCGATGCCGCAGGCGCGATCCTCGCCCATGCCCTGCGACTCGACGGCTTTTCCCGTTCCAAGGGGCATGTCCTGACGGACGGCGATATCGCCGCCATCGGCCAAAGGGGTATCGGTTCGCTGATCGTCGCACGGCTCGAGCCCGGCGACGTGCTGGAGGACGCGGCAGCGGCGCGGATCGCATCACCGCTTGTAAGCGCCGGCACCAGCCTTTCGCCCGCAAGCACCGGGCGCGTCAACGTCTTCGCCCGGCATGACGGGCTCTTCGTCGCGGATCGCCGGACGATCGACCGTGTCAACCGGATCGATCCGGCGATCACGCTCGCCTGCCTGCCCGACCGCGCGCCGGTGCGGACCGGCGACATGGTGGCGACCGTCAAGATCATTCCGCTCGCCGTCGCCGGAGGCTGCGTCGATGCGGCGGTGGCGGCGCTCTCCGCCGCATCCGCGATGACGGTCAAGCCGTTCCGCCCGCATCGCACCCTCCTCGTCGCGACGGAACTGCCCGGCCTGAAGCCGTCGGTCATGGACAAGACGCGACGGACGCTGGAGGCGCGCCTGCGCCGCCTGGGATCGCCGCCCGTCACCGAAATCCGCGTCGCCCATGACGAGGCGGCGCTCGCCCGCGTGCTCGCCGGGCACGCAAACGCGGCCGATCTGGTGATCGTGTTCGGCGCCTCCGCCGTGACCGACCCTGCGGATGTGATTCCCGGTGCGATCCGCATGGCCGGCGGCAGGGTTATCCATGTCGGCATGCCCGTCGATCCGGGCAATCTTCTGGTGCTCGGCCGCATCGGCGCCGTCCCGGTGATCGGCGCGCCCGGTTGCGCCCGCAGCCCGAAGGAGAACGGCTTTGACTGGATCCTGCAGCGTATTCTCGCCGGCGAGGACCCGGGGCCTGACGAGATTACCGGCCTCGGTGTCGGAGGTCTGCTGATGGAGATTTCGACCCGGCCGCAGCCGCGCGACGCGCAGGACGCGGAGGATGCGCATGATCCCGCCGCCATACCGGTCGCCACCATCGTGCTGGCGGCCGGGCGCGCCAGCCGCATGGGCGCCGGTGGCCACCACAAGCTGCTCGCCGAATTCGGCGGCGTTCCGCTGGTCCGGCGCAGCGTCGAGACCGCGCTTGCCGTGCCCGGCGCCGATGTGACGGTGGTGACCGGCCACAGGGAGGGCGATATTCGCGACGCGCTTTCGGGACTTGGGGTGAGGATTGTCCACAATCCCGACCATGCGAGCGGGATGGCCTCCTCGCTGATCGCCGGGCTCGATGCCGTCGGGAAGGAGATACAGGGCATCCTCGTGCTTCTTGCCGACATGCCGGCAATCACCGACGGTCACCTGACGGCGCTCATCGAGGCATTCCGCGCGAAAGGCGGGCAGGCGATCGTCAGGGCGAGCGCGGGCGAAAAGCGCGGCAATCCGGTGATCCTGCCGCGATCGACCTTCGACGCGATCCGGAGGCTTTCCGGCGATGTCGGCGCCCGTCCCGTCATAGAGACATCGGGCCTGCCGGTCGTCGACATCGACATCGGCGACGCCGCACGGCTCGACCTCGACACGGCCGAGGCCGTCATCGCCGCCGGCGGCAGCCTGAGAGGATAGCGAGAATGGACAATGCCGATATCGAGGACATGTTCCAGTCGCTCGGGCCGGTGACGATCCGGCGCATGTTCGGCGGCAAGGGGATCTACAGCGACGGCCGGATCCTTGCGCTTGAGATTTACGGTGAGGTTCTTCTCAAGGCGGACGCGGAAACGGCGCCGGTCTTCGAGGCGGCCGGAAGCCGGCAATGGACCTATGATGGAAAGGGCAAGCCGGTGCGCATGCCCTACTGGTCGATCCCCGACAGCGCTCTCGACGATCCCGACGACATGGCGCAGTGGATCCGCCTGGCGAAGGAAGCGTCGCTGCGGGCAAAATAACCGGAGCGTGCGACGCCCGCCGTTCTGCGGCCGGACCCTGATCAGGCCTTGGCGGCGATCAGCATGAAGGCCGGAATGTCGTCGCCGAAGCCGACCGGCGTCGGGCCGTCGTCCTGGTCGCGGCGATAGCGGTTGCGGCGGTCGCGATGATCGTCGTTGGCGGCGTACGGGCCGGAGCGGGCGCCGCGGCCGGACGTGTCGTGCTTGTGTTCGGCCTTGCGTTCTGTTTTCACGGTCTCGACCTTCGCTGTCTGCTTTTCCTGGACATGATCGTCGCCGGCGATGTCAGCCGTGTGACTGTTCTCGCTGGCGCGCGGCGCGGACCGGTCACGATCGCGGGAGCGGCCGCCGCGGTCGCGCTCGCCGCGCTCCTTCTTGCCGCCACGACCGCGCGGGGCGGGTTCATGGCTTTCCATCGGTTCGGGGAGCGCGGAAAGATCGCCGCTCAGCCATTCGATCTTCTGGTTGATCAGCTTTTCGATCGCGTCGGAAAACTTGGTGTCCTTCTTGGTCACCAGGGTGAAGGCGGCGCCGGACCGCCCGGCCCGGCCCGTGCGGCCGATGCGGTGGACATAATCCTCGGCATGGATCGGAACGTCGAAATTGAACACATGGCTGACATCGGGGATGTCGAGGCCGCGGGCGGCGACGTCGGACGCCACCAGCAGCTTGATGCCGCCATCCTTGAAATTCGCCAGCATCGTCATGCGGGAGCGCTGGTCCATGTCGCCGTGCAGCGCGCCGACCGAGAAGCCGTGACGCTCCAGTGAGCGGAACAGGTCGGCGACATCCTTCTTGCGGTTGCAGAAGATGATCGCGTTCTTCAGGTCGTCCTGGGCGCGGATCAGGTCGCGCAGAACCGCGCGCTTCTCGTAATCCTTGCCATGGGCGGCGACGAGGCGTTGCGTCACGGTCGTTGCCGTCGAGGAGCGTGCCGAGACCTCGACGCGCTCCGGATTCTGCAGGAAACGGTCGGCGAGCTTCTGGATTTCCGGCGGCATGGTCGCCGAGAAGAACAGCGTCTGCCGGGTGAAGGGGATCATCTTGGCGATCCGCTCGATGTCCGGGATGAAACCCATGTCGAGCATCCGGTCGGCCTCGTCGATGACGAGGATCTCGACGCCGGTCATCAGGAGCTTGCCGCGCTCGCAATGGTCGAGCAGCCGGCCTGGCGTGCAGATCAGCACGTCGGCGCCGCGTTCCAGCTTGCGATTCTGGTCCTCGAAGGAGACGCCGCCGATCAGAAGCGCGACGGTCAGCTTGTGATTCTTGCCGTATTTCTCGAAATTCTCGGCGACCTGCGCGGCAAGCTCGCGCGTCGGCTCCAGAATCAGGGTGCGCGGCATGCGCGCCCGGGCGCGGCCCTTTTCGAGCAGCGTCAGCATCGGCAGGACGAAGGAGGCGGTCTTTCCCGTGCCGGTCTGCGCGATCCCCAGAATATCCCGCCGCTGCAGCGCCGGCGGAATGGCACCCGCCTGGATCGGTGTGGGGATCGTATAGCCCGCATCTTCAACGGCGGACGTGACTTTCTGGCTCAGGCCAAGCTCGGCAAAACGTGTCAAAGGGAAATCGATTTCCGTTCCGGTTCTTCGGGAGAACACAGGTGACTGGGGAAGGCCGGATCGTCGCCGGCAAGGCGCTGATAATCGCATTCCCCTGCAAAGTCAAGAAAACCAGCGGCTTGATACTGTAAATTGCGATTGAAAAGCGCGTGATTGCGTCGTTTTCGTCTTGGCTGGCGAGAAAAACGGCTCAATTCATGAAATGCGACAGTTTCAGGCCGGCGTTCAGGAAGCGCATCGGGTCCACCGCCTCGCCGTTGATCCTGACCTCGTAATGCAGATGCGGGCCGGTGGAACGTCCGGTGTTTCCGGATTTTCCGATCGTCTCGCCTTCCGCGACCGTGTCGCCGACATTGACCAGGATCGCCGACAGATGGGCAAAACGCGTGGAAATGCCGTTGCCGTGGTCGATCTCGACCATGTTGCCGTAGCCGCCGTTGCGGCCGGCGACGGTGACGGTTCCGGCACCGGTCGCGGCAACGCCGGTCCCCGGCGCCGCGCGGAAATCGATGCCGGCATGCAGGGCGAGACGGCCGAGGAACGGATCGACCCGGTTGCCGAAACGGCTGGTGATGTCGCTTGCCGGCGCTGGATTGGCAAAAGGCAGCTTGCGTGTTGCGTCGCGCGTCCGCTCGAGCCGCTCCAGCGCCGTGTCAAGCGCTACCAGGGATCCGTCGAAGATGTCGGACGACTCCGGCGCGACGAACGGTCCGCCGATGTCGGCCTGCGGATCGGCGGCCGGGATGAGGGCGGCGCTGTCGAGCGCTTCGTCCATGTCGACGCCCGTGCGCCGGACGATGCTCTCGATCTTGTCGGACGTCTCCTCGGCATTGGCGGTCAGGGTGCGGATCTGGTCGAGCTGCTGGCGCTCGATGCCCTTCAGCGACAGGGTGATGCGCGAGAACAGCCTGTCCGCCCGTTCCGAGATTGATTCGCCCTTTTGCGGCTCGCCCGGCGCGGCATAGGCAAGCGCCGCGACGCGGGGCGCCTGGTCGCCGGACGCAAGGCCCATCAGCCGCTCGATCGCGCCGATCCCGGCGGCCGCATCGGCACGGCGATCCTCTGTCGCGCCGGCATCGGGCGGGGCGATCGCGCCGGTCGAGAGCCCCGAATCCTCGGCCCGTTCGAGCAGCGAGCCGAGCTTGCCGTTGCGGCTCGACAGGGCGGACTGCTGGCGCAGCAGTTTCTCGACCTTTTCCTCGACCACCTGCTGGTCGAGCAACTGGCGGCTGGTCACCCGGTCGACCTGCGCGCGGAGGGCGGCGATCCGGTCCTCGTAGTCGTGCTGCATGCGGGCCTGGCGCGCCATCGTGCCGCCGATCAGGTCGTCCCTGAGCACGAGGTAGGAGGTGGCGGCGAGATAGGCGATGCTGAAGGCGCAGGCGAGGCCGACGGCGCCGGCCGCCATCCATGGCTGCACGGTCATGTGCCGGACCTGATCTCCCTTGGCGACGATGATGACGTGCTTTTCAGAACGCTTGCCGAAGATCCGGCTTTCCGATCGATGAGACACGAACACCTCCGCACGTCAGGACCCGGTGATGTCGCCCGGCTCTGGCGCGATTACACACCGTTAAGGTTAACAATTGCTTCACGGAAGGTTCGGAGGGGCGACCGCAATCCTGTGCGGCGAGGCGCGTCATCCATGTCTCGCTTGCGCCGCGAAAGGTGCTACCGGCCGAGCGACGACGTCATCGAGCGGTAGAAGCTCGGCGTCAGGCCCGCTTCCGCGCGCGCGACATCGTTGAAGGGCGCCTTGAGCGGTCCGCGAAAATTCGCGCGGACGAGGCCCTGGAAGGTGGCCGCCGGGTTCTTCCGTTCGCGCGCGCAGAGAAAGCGGAACCATTTCGCCCCGACCGCGACATGGCCCTTCTCGTCCTCGTAGATGATGTCGAGGATCGCGGCGCTGTCGATATCGCCGGCCGCGCGCATCTTCGCCTGCAGCGCCGGCGTCACGTCAAGGCCGCGCGCCTCGAGAATGAGCGGCACGACCGCGAGCCGCGCGGTCAGGTCGTTGCGGGTGTCGTGGGCGGCCTGCCAGAGCCCGTCATGGGCGGGCAGGTCGCCATAGTCGGCGCCGAGCGCGCGCAGGCGTCCGCGCACCAGGCGGAAATGCTTCGCCTCCTCGAAGGCGACCTGCATCCAGCCGTCGAAGAAGGAATGCGGCACGGACATGCCGGCGAAGCGGGCGACGATGTCGAGCGCCAGGTCGACGGCGTTGAGCTCGATATGGGCGATCGCGTGCAGGAGGGCGATGCGCCCCTTCGTCGAGACAAGCGAGCGGTGCTCCACACGCGTCGGCGGAACGAGCTCGGGCCTCGCCGGCCGGCCGGGGCGGTCGGGCAGCGGCGCATCGCGCGGCGAGCGCAGCGACAGGACGCGGGCCTGCCACCGCCGCGCCGTCTCCTGTGCGACGAGCGTCTTCCGGTCGAGATCGTCGGCCCGGATCGCCGCGATCGCGCCGCCGCGCAGGCTTTCGATCGTCAGCCCCGCTGCCGCGTCCATGTTTACAGCGTCCATGTGTCTCCCGCGTCCAGAGTCCCGCACCCGCCCTTACGATGCCCTGACGGCCTCGAGCACCTCCTCGGCGTGGCCGGCAACCTTGACCTTCGGCCATATCTTCCGGATCGTCCCGTCGGGGCCGATCAGCACGGTCGTCCGCTCGACGCCCATATAGGTCCGGCCGTACATGCTCTTTTCCTTCCAGACGCCGTAAGCGTCGAGCACGCCCGTCTCCGGATCCGAGGCAAGGATGAGCGACAGGCCGTGCTTCTTGACGAAGCGGTCGTGGCTTTTCACCGGATCCGGCGACATGCCGATGATCACCGCGCCGGCCGCCTCGAAATCCGGCAGCAGCCCGCTGAAGGCGATCGCCTCCGCCGTGCAGCCGCTCGTGTCGTCCTTCGGATAGAAATAGAGAACCACCGCCTTGCCGGCGAAATCGGCAAGCGAGACCGTTCCGCCGCCGTCGCGGGACAGCGAGAAATCGGGAGCTTTCATGCCGACGCTCAATTCCGCCATGATGAGACCTTTCTTTGGCCGGTTTTTTCGAACAGGTGCCGGCACCGCAGATAAAACGTGCCCGCCGGAAGATCCAGCAGGTTCGTGCGCCGACGGGGCCGATACGGAAAGTTCGATGTCCCGGATGACCGTTTCGTGGTTTAATGACGCGCCCGCAACGCGATTCACGGATGCCCGGCCGTCGAAAGGGCATCGGCAGGGAGGCGCGCGGGATGCCTTTTGTGAAGGGCGGTGAATGGCTGACATACGCGGCGAGAAGGTAAGCTTCGGCAGGGACGACATCGTCGCCCTGCACGACCTGCCCTCGGCCAAGGCGCACGAGCCGATCATCGTTCATGCCCCCGAGGGACGGGGGCCTCTCTCCTTTTGCATTCGCGCGGCGATCGCCGCCGCCTGCCTCGTCGTCCTGGTGCTCGGCACGGCGATCGTCGCGATCGAGACGGGCATGGTCGATGCGGCGCTGAACCAGCGGGCGTCGCGGGCGCTGAACGCCGCGCTCGGCGAGGACTATGCCGCAACCGTCGGAAGCACGGTGCTGAGGGTGACGTCGCGCGCCGACCTCGCGCTCGAGGCGCGCGACGTTTCGCTCGCCGACCGGCGATCGGGCGCAAGCCTCGTCACCGCGCAATCGATCTCGATCGTGCTCGATCCCTTCGCGCTCCTCACCGGTCACGTCGCGGTGTCGCGCCTCGAAGCGTCGGGCGCCACGCTCGATCCCGCGCTGATGCCGAAGGGCAGGGCGATCGATCTCACCGCCCTCAAGGTCGACGCGGTGCCGGAGGCGCTCGATTCCGTCTTTGCGGAGATCGACAGGATCGCGCGTATCGTCGCCTCGAGCCAGACCGCCGCGGTCGAGATCAGCGACACGTCGCTGTCGCTTGCGGGGCCGCGTGGAACGACCGTGGCGCTGGTCATCGACAGGCTGGCCTTTCAGCGCTCCGATCAGGGTGCGATGCACATCACCGGCGCGGTGACCGTCGACGGCGCCGAGGCACGGCTGGATCTGACGGCCGCCGGCGAAGGCGCCCGCATCGCGCGGCTCGCCGGCAGCGTCGAGGGCGTGCCGCTCTCGCCCTTCACCCACCGCGCCGGAACGGCGACCGAGGCCGCCTTCGGCATCGACGCGACGGCGGCGGTGACGCTTTCGGCCGAAAGGGGATCGGCCGAGCACGCGCCGGCCCTCGCCGTCACCCTGAAGACCTCGAGCGGGGTCTTTGACGCCGGCGGCCTATCCTCCGCGCTCAACCCGTCGGAACTGCGTCTCGGCTATGATTTCGACCGGGGCGCGATCGAGATTCTTCCCTCCGTCGTCAATGTCGGCCGCTCGACATTCCCGGTCACGGGGTCGCTGGTCGACAGGGCGGCGGTCGACGGTGCGCCGGGCGTGACCATCGATCTGCTCGTCAGCGGCGCGCGCGTCGCCCCGGTCGACGTTTCGGACCCGCCGCTTGCCTTCGACGCCAAGGCGACCGGCAGCTTCCTCGTCGCCGACCATCGCCTCGTCTTCGACCAGTTGCGCATATCGAGCCCGCGCGGTGCCATGGCCGGTTCGCTGGCGATCGCCTTCGCAGACACGTCGCCGCGCATCAGCTTCGTCGGGCTGATCGACACGATGGAGTCCTCGGCCGTCAAGCAGCTCTGGCCCTGGTGGGTCGGCAGGAATGCCCGGCGCTGGGTCGTCGCCAACATCTTCGGCGGCACGGTGCGCAACGGTCGCATCGAGGTTGTCATCGACAAGGGGCGCCTTGCCAATACCGCCGGGCCGGTCGAACTGACCGACGAGGAGCTGAAGATCAGTTTCGACATCGACGACACCCGCGTCAATCTGGCAGGCGATATCCCACCCTTGAGGGACGCGGGCGGCAGTTTCCTGCTTACGGGCGAACGCATGGACGTGGCGATCCGGAAGGGCACGGCATTTTTTCCCTCCGGCCGGACGGTGCGGCTGGACGACGGCGATTTCGCCATTCCCGACATCCACGCCAAGCCGCTGATGGCGGAGATGAAGCTGCATGTCGCGGGCGAGGCGGACGCGCTGGCGGAACTCGCGAGCTATCGTCCGATCGCCGCCCTTCAGCGCACGCCGTTCAGGCCCGAGGATTTTTCCGGGCCGATGACGGCGGCGATCGGGGCCTATTTCGGCCTGATCTCGGCGCAAAAGCCGCCGAAGCCGCAATGGCAGGCCGAACTGATGCTGAACGGCGTCGCGCTCACGCGCCCGCTGGAAGGCCGAAGCATAACGGATCTCGACGGCCGCCTGCGCGTCGATACTGACAAGGCCGAACTTGAAGCGAAGGCCACGGTCGACGGTGCGCCGCTCGACGTGACGCTCGTCGAGCCGGTCGGCGAGGACAGCACTGCGGTGCGCCGCCGCAGCGCCAGGGGGACGCTCGGCGCGGCCGCGCTCGCAAGGTTCGCCCCCGGCCTCAACGGTATCGTCGACGGGCCGGTCGACGTGGCGGTGGAGTTCGGCGCGGACGGCCGGCAATCGGTCGAGGCCGGCCTCGGCAAGGCCGAGGTGAACCTGCCCTGGGTCGGCTGGACCAAGGGAAGCGGCATCGCCGCAACGGTGCGCTTCGTCGTGCAGAAGACGGGGGAGGCGACCCGCATCAGCGATTTCAGCCTCAGCGGCGACGGTTTCGGCGCTTCCGGGGATCTCCGCCTTGACGGCAACGGTCTCGCCGATGCCCGGCTGCAATCCGTGCGCCTCGCCCCCGGCGATGATTTCTCGGTCAGCCTCGAGCGCGGCGGGCGCGGCTTCTCCGTTTCGGTCAAGGGTGCGCAGGCCGATCTGCGCCCCGTGCTGGCCAAGCTGAAGGACGGCGATGACGCGCGCGCGGGCGGCGGGACCTCCACGACCGTGCGCGCCGACCTCGACCGGGTGATCGGTTTCAACGGCGAGGCGGTCGGCAACGTCGCGCTCTCCTATGCGACCCGCGGGCCGCTGATCGACACGCTCGATCTCTCGGCCGTGCTCGAGGGCGGACAGGCGCTGGTGGCCAAGCTCGTCAAAGAGGGCGGCGATCCCGTGGTCGAACTTGCCGCCGGCAATGCCGGCGCGCTGGCGCGGTTCTCCGGTCTTTACGAGAACATGCGCGGCGGGCTGCTGAACCTGCGCCTGCGCGATCGCGGCGCCGGCTCCTGGCGCGGCGGCATCGAGGTGCGGAAATTCTCGCTGGTGAACGAAGCGCGCCTGCAGTCGATCGTCTCGACCCCCGCAGACAGCAGCGGCCGCAGCCTGAACGACGCCGTCCGCCGCGACATCGACGTCAGTACCGCCTCCTTCGATCGCGGCGCGGCGCAACTGATGCTCGACAAGGGAACGGTCCGACTCGATCGCGGCGTGCTGCGGGGAACGGAAATCGGCGCGACCTTCCAGGGGACGCTGCGCGACGCCTCCGGCAGGATGGACATGACCGGCACCTTCATGCCGGCCTATGGCCTGAACCGCCTTTTTGCAGAACTGCCGCTGATCGGCACGATCCTCGGCAATGGCCGCGACCGCGGCCTGCTCGGCATCACGTTCAAGCTGACGGGGCCGATCGCCCGGCCGCAACTGACGATCAATCCGCTGTCGATCATCGCGCCCGGCGTCTTCCGCTCGATCTTCGAATTCTGACGCCGGTGTGGGGCCAGGCCGGGCGCAGCGCTGGCGGCCCGGCCTCGACGCGTGTTACGCCGGGCGAACGAGGAGATGTTTCTTCTTTCCGAGCGACAGCTTGATCACGCCGTCGGCGGTGACCTCCGCCGTGCCGACGAGCTGGCGCTCGTCGGTGACGACGGCGCCGTTCAGCCTGAGACCTCCGCCCTTCACATGCCGGCGCGCCTCGCCGTTCGATTCGGCAAGGCCGGCGCGGACGAAGAGCGCCAGCACGCCGATGCCGGCCTCCAGTTCGCCGGCCGGGATGTCGATCGACGGCAGGTCGTCGGCGAGCGCGCCCTCCTCGAAGGTTTTGCGCGCCGTCTCGGCCGCCGCCTCCGCCGCGGCGCGGCCGTGCAACATGGCGGTGATCTCGGTGGCGAGGATCTTCTTCACCTCGTTGATCTCGGCGCCGCCGAGCGCGGAGAGGCGGGCGATCTCGTCCATCGGCAGGGTCGTGTAGAGCTTCAGGAAGCGCGAGACGTCGGCGTCCTCGGTGTTGCGCCAGTACTGCCAGAAATCATAGGCCGACAGCATGTCCGGGTTGAGCCAGACCGCGCCGTTGACCGACTTGCCCATCTTCGCGCCGGACGCGGTGGTCAGCAGCGGCGAGGTCAGCGCGTAGAGCTGCGGCGTGCCCATGCGGTGGCCGAGGTCGATGCCGTTGACGATGTTGCCCCACTGGTCGGAGCCGCCCATCTGCAGGCGGCAGCCGGTGCGCTTGTAAAGCTCGACGAAGTCGTAGGCCTGCAGGATCATGTAGTTGAATTCGAGGAAGGACAGCGACTGCTCCCGGTCGAGCCGCGTCTTGACGCTGTCGAAGGAGAGCATGCGGTTCACGGAAAAATGTCGTCCGACGTCGCGCAGGAATTCGAGATAGTTGATGCCGAGCAGCCAGTCGGCATTGTTGATCATCAGTGCGTCCTTCGGGCCCTCGCCATAGGTGAGGTAGTTCGAGAACACGGTCTTGATCGAGGCGATGTTGGCCTCGATCGTCTCGGGCGTCATCAGCTGGCGCGCCTCGTCCTTGAACGAGGGATCGCCGACCATGCCCGTGCCGCCGCCCATCAGCGAGATCGGCCGATGGCCGGTCGCCTGCATCCAGTGCAGCATCATGATCTGGATCAGCCCGCCGGCATGCAGGCTCGGCGCGGTCGGGTCGAAGCCGATATAGGCCGTCACGGTCTCCGTCGAAAACAGCTTGTCCAGCCCCTCATTGTCGGAGGTCTGGTGGATGTAGCCGCGCTCGGCGAGCGTGCGGAGGAAATCGGACTTGAACTCGGACATCGGACATCTCTTCAGGACGGAGGGATCGCGGCCGCACCCGGACGGCCGAGGCTTGGCAGACATCGGCGCGGCCTTTAGCACTGTTTCGCCCGCGTTGCACCTGTCTCCGCGGGCGATCTGATCCCCGAGGCAACAAAGGCGCGACAAGGATGGCGGACGGCATGAAAACGGCGATCGGCCTGATGAGCGGCACCAGCATGGACGGCATCGATGTCGCGCTGCTGCGCACCGACGGAGAAGGCCGCGTCGAGCGCGGTCCCTTCCTCGGCATTTCCTACGAGACGGCGTTTCGCGACCGGCTGAAGCGATGCCTCGACGATGCCAGGACCATCCGCGCCCGCGACGCGCGGCCGGGTATCCTGGCCGAGGCGGAGCGCGAGCTGACGCTCAGGCATGCGGACGCGGTCCGGCGCTTTCTCGCGGCCCACGACCTCCGTGCCGCCGACATCGACGTGGTCGGCTTCCACGGTCAGACCGTGCTGCACCGCCCGGACGAGCGGCTGACGGTGCAGCTCGGCGATGGCGGACGGCTCGCCCGCGAGATCGCGATCCCCGTCGTCTATGACATGCGCGCCAACGACATGGTCCATGGCGGGCAGGGCGCGCCGCTGATCCCGGCCTACCATGCAGCGCTTGCCGCGACGCTCGCCGGACGGCCGGACATCGTGGCGCCGGTAACCTTCGTCAATATCGGCGGGATCTCCAACCTCACCTTCGTCGGATCGGACGGACCCGTCGCCTTCGACAGCGGCCCGGGCAACGCGCTGATCGACCAGTGGGTCGAGGCCCATGCCGGCATTCCCTTCGACCAGGGCGGCATGATCGCCAGCGAGGGCGGCGTCGTCGCCGCGCTCGCGGCGCGATACCTCGATCATCCCTTCTTCGCGGCGGAAAAGCGGCGCTCCCTTGACCGCAACGATTTCCTGCCGCCGTCCGGCACCGAGGCGAGCCTTGCGGATGGCGCCCGCACGCTCGCCTACGTCTCCGCCGCCGCCATTTTGCGCTCGGCCGGCCATCTGCCGGAACCGCCGCGCACCTTCATCGTCTCCGGCGGCGGACGCCTGAACCGCATCATCATGGACGATCTGGCGGATCTGGCGGGAAAAATCGGCGCGTCGGTCATGACGGCGGAAGAGGCAGGGCTCGACGGCGACGCGATGGAGGCGGAGGCCTGGGCCTATCTCGCCGTGCGTTCGCTGAAGGGCCTGCCGCTGACATTTCCAGGGACGACAGGAGTACGCATGCCAGTCAGCGGCGGGGTGCTCGCAAGGCCCGGCACCTGAACATGAAAAAAGCCGCCGGCAATCCGGCGGCCCGACATGCGCATGGGTCGGTTTCAGCGGATGCGCTTGGCCGCCGGCTCCGGCGTCAGTTCGCCGGCAAGCCGCCGGTCGAGATAGTCCTCGCATTCCGCCATCAGCGGCTCGACCTGGGCGTTGAAGAAATGGTTGGCGCCGGGCACCGTGCGATGGGTGATGAGGATGCCCTTCTGCGCCTTCAGCTTCTCGACCAGCCCGTTGACGTCCTTCTCCGGCGCCACCTTGTCGGCATCGCCGTTGATGATCAGGCCGGACGAGGGGCAGGGGGCGAGGAAGGAGAAATCGTAGATGTTCGGCTGCGGGGCGATCGAGATGAAGCCTTCGATCTCCGGCCGGCGCATCAGGAGCTGCATGCCGATCCAGGCGCCGAAGGAGTAGCCGGCCACCCAGCAGCTCTTCGAATCGGGATGCAGGCTCTGCACCCAGTCGAGGGCGGAGGCCGCATCGGAAAGCTCGCCGGCGCCGTGGTCGAATTCGCCCTGGCTGCGGCCGATGCCGCGGAAATTGAAGCGCAGCGTGGTGAAGCCGCGCTTCTGGAACATGTAGAACAACTGGTAGACGATCTGGTTGTTCATCGTTCCGCCGAATTGCGGATGGGGATGGAGGATGATCGCGATCGGCGCGCTCTTCTGCTTCGACGGCTGGTAGCGGCCTTCGATGCGGCCGGCAGGTCCGTTGAAAATGATTTCGGGCATTCGATCTCCGGGTGTGATTCTGGGTTCAAAACCGCATTCGGCCGCCGGCCTGTCTTGACGAAACGGGTCAGCTTTTCTAGAAGTCAGTTTAGAACCGTTCAAAAACTGGACACGGTCATTCCGCGATGTGCCCCGTCTTTACGGCAAGCGGCGCGGAACTTTCAAGGAAAATGCACGGCTGCGCGACCGTCGCGCGCGAAGGACCATGCGGGACACGGGAATGGCCAATCGGCGCATCTACCTGGACTGGAATGCCACGGCGCCGCTTCTGCCGGCGGCGCGGGAGGCTGTCCTTGCCGCGCTCGACCAGGGCGGCAACCCGTCCTCCGTGCACAGGGAGGGACGGGCGGCCCGCGCGCTGATCGAGAATGCCAGGCGCGACGTCGCGCTTCTGGCCGGCGCTGAGGCGGGCGACGTCGTCTTCACCAGCGGGGCGACCGAGGCGACGAGCCTCGCTCTGACGCCCGACTATCGCATGGGGCGCACGCCGCTCGCCATCGGCCATCTCTACGTCTCCGCGATCGAGCATCCGGCGGTGCGCGAAGGCGGGCGCTTTTCCGCCGGTCGCGTCAGCGAAATTCCGGTGACGCCGGCCGGCATCGTCGATCTCGACGCGCTTTCGGCCATGCTCGATGCCCATGATGCCGCGCTCGGCCTGCCGATGGTGGCGGTGATGCTGGCCAACAACGAGACCGGGATCGTCCAGCCCGTCGCCGAGGTCGCGGCGCGGGTCAAGACGCGGGGCGGCCTCCTCGTCGTCGACGCGGTGCAGGCGGCCGGACGGATGGCGCTGTCGGTCGGCGATCTCGGTGCCGATTTCCTGATCGTCTCGTCCCACAAGATCGGCGGCCCGAAGGGTGCCGGTGCGCTGATCGCCCGCGGTTCCGCCCTGATGCCCGCGCCTGTGATTCGCGGCGGCGGGCAGGAGCGGGGCCACCGCTCCGGCACGGAGAACGGTCCGGCGATCGCGGGGTTCGCGGCTGCGGCGCGTGCCTGCCGCGAGATGCTGGACCAGGGAGTGCCCGAGGCGGTGCGGGCGCTTCGCGACCGGCTCGAGGCGGGAATGCGTGCGATCGCTTCCGATGTGGTCTTCCATGGTGAGGGCGCCGAGCGCATCGGCAACACCTGCTTCTTCAGCCTGCCGGGACTGAAGGCAGAGACGGGGCAGATCGCCTTCGATCTCGAGGGGATCGCGCTCTCGGCCGGTTCCGCCTGCGCGTCCGGCAAGGTCGGGCGCAGCCATGTACTGACGGCGATGGGCTGCGACCCGCGCCTCGGGGCGTTGCGGATCTCGCTCGGGCCCGCGACGCGCGCGGAGGACATCGACGGGGCGCTTTTGGCCTTTTCCCGGGTCGCGGCGCGGCGTCGGGCGGCGGAAATCGCGGCGTAAGGCGGAAAGAATGGGGAGAGGACGGCGTTTTCGCTTGCAAGGCGTGTGAAAATGGCCTTCCAGCCACTACATAGGCGGTGCGACGATGCTATCCATCGCGCCGACAAGCTGCCGGCCTTGAACCGGCGAGATTGGAGAACGACATGGCT
The DNA here is from genome assembly GCF_041928815.1 of Ensifer soli. Lineage (NCBI taxonomy): Bacteria > Pseudomonadati > Pseudomonadota > Alphaproteobacteria > Hyphomicrobiales > Rhizobiaceae > Ensifer > Ensifer soli. Next base: position 36,484 of record NZ_JBHFEI010000015.1, read on the forward strand.
GCCGTGCAGGAAACAATCGATCAGGTCGCCCTGATCGATGTGGACCAGTACAAATACGGTTTCGAGACCGTCATCGAGATGGACAAGGCGCCGAAAGGCCTGTCCGAGGAGATCATCCGCTTCATCTCGGCGAAGAAGAGCGAACCCGACTGGATGCTCGAATGGCGCCTGGACGCCTATCGCCGCTGGCTGACCATGGACGAGCCCCAATGGGCACGCGTCGACTATCCGAAGATCGACTTCAACGACCTCCATTATTACGCGGCGCCGAAGAACCAGAGCGGGCCGAAGTCGATCGACGAGGTCGATCCGGAACTGCTGAAGGTTTATGAGAAGCTCGGCATTCCGCTGCGCGAGCAGGAAATCCTCGCCGGCGTCGAGAGGCCGCGCGTCGCCGTCGATGCCGTCTTCGATTCGGTGTCGGTCGTCACCACCTTCAAGGAGGAGCTGAAGAAGGCCGGCGTGATCTTCATGTCGATCTCTGAGGCGATCCGCGAGCATCCCGAACTGGTGCGCAAATATCTCGGCTCCGTGGTGCCGACGACCGACAATTACTATGCCACGCTGAATTCTGCGGTCTTCACCGACGGCTCCTTCGTCTACGTGCCGAAGGGCGTGCGCTGCCCGATGGAGCTTTCGACCTATTTCCGCATCAACGAGAAGAACACCGGCCAGTTCGAGCGCACGCTGATCGTAGCCGACGAGGGCGCCTACGTCTCCTATCTCGAGGGGTGCACGGCGCCGCAGCGCGACGAGAACCAGCTTCACGCCGCCGTCGTCGAGCTCGTCGCGCTGGACGAGGCCGAGATCAAGTATTCGACGGTGCAGAACTGGTATCCCGGCGACAAGCAGGGCAAGGGCGGCATCTACAACTTCGTCACCAAGCGCGGCGATTGCCGCGGACGGAACTCGAAGATTTCGTGGACGCAGGTCGAGACCGGATCGGCGATCACCTGGAAATACCCGTCCTGCATCCTGCGCGGCGACGGCTCGCGCGGAGAATTCTACTCGATCGCGGTGTCGAACGGCTACCAGCAGATCGATTCGGGCACGAAGATGATCCATCTCGGCAAGAACACATCGAGCCGCATCATCTCCAAGGGCATTTCCGCCGGCTTCTCGTCGAACACCTATCGCGGCCAGGTCTCGGCCCACCGCAAGGCGGCGAATGCGCGCAACTTCACCCAGTGCGATTCGCTTCTGATCGGCGACACCTGCGGCGCGCACACGGTCCCCTATATCGAGGCGAAGAACGCCACCGCCCAGTTCGAGCACGAGGCGACCACCTCGAAGATCTCCGAAGACCAGCTCTTCTACTGCCTGCAGCGTGGCATTCCAGAGGAGGCCGCGATCGCGCTGATCGTCAACGGCTTCGTCAAGGAGGTCATCCAGGAACTGCCGATGGAGTTCGCCGTCGAGGCGCAGAAGCTGATCGGAATTTCGCTGGAGGGTTCCGTCGGCTGATGGACGAAAATTATCCTTTAGTTGTAACCGTCTGGCAGTTCGATCGCGACGTGCCTGTGCCGGACGACTATAGGGAGAATTTTGATATCGTTGAATGCCGTATGAGAGCGCAGATTCTATCGAATCAAGTTCGAGAATTAGTGGAAGATAACGATCAAAAAATTGAGGTCTCCCTCACCGAAAATATAGTTGAACTGAAAAGCGAAAGCGGCAGCAGTCTCGATATCGTATGCTACGGACCTAATGTGTTCGATTTGACGTGGTGGCCTAGTCCTATGGAGCTGGAAAGTCGAGGAAAGCTCGGTTTTGAAACTGCTTCGAAACTCGAAATCGAGATTATGAGAATGCTGACGTATCGCTATGTCACAATCGGAAGCTTGAGAGAACAAGATGCTTGAAATCAAGAACCTTCACGCCCGTATCGCCGAAGACGGCACCGAGATCATCCGCGGCCTGAACCTGACGGTGAAGGCCGGCGAGGTCGCGGCGATCATGGGCCCCAACGGCTCCGGCAAGTCGACGCTCTCCTACATCCTTTCGGGCCGCGAGGACTACGAGGTCACCGAGGGCGACATCCTCTACAATGGCGAGAGCATCCTCGAACTCGACCCGTCCGAACGCGCCGCCAAGGGCATCTTCCTCGCCTTCCAGTATCCGGTCGAAATCCCCGGCGTCGCGACGATGCAGTTCCTGAAGGTCGCGCTGAACGAGCAGCGGAAATACCGCGGCGAACCGGAGCTTTCGACGCCGGACTTTATCCGCCGCGTCAAGGAAGCCTCCGCGAAACTCCAGATCAATCCCGACATGCTGAAGCGACCGTTGAACGTCGGCTTCTCCGGCGGCGAAAAGAAACGCGCCGAGATCCTGCAGATGGCGCTCCTGGAGCCGAAGCTGTGCATCCTCGACGAGACCGATTCGGGTCTCGACATCGATGCGCTGAAGATCGTCGCCGACGGCGTCAACGCGCTGCGCTCGCCGGAGCGCGCCGTCATCGTCATCACCCACTACCAGCGCCTGCTCGATTATATCGTGCCGGACACGGTGCATGTCCTCTACAAGGGCCAGGTGATCAAGTCCGGCGACAAGACGCTGGCGCATGAACTCGAGGCCAACGGCTACGCCGACATCGTCGGCGCGGCGGCCTGAGGAGGCACGGCATGACTATCGAAACGGGCATCCGGATGACGGCCGCCGAAACGGCGCTGGTCGACGCCTATGTCGCCCAGGCCGGCGACCTGCCGGGCGACGGCGCGGTCGTGACCGCCCGCGACACGCTCCTCGACGACCTGAAGACCGCCGGCCTGCCGACGCGCCGCGTCGAGGCCTGGCACTATACCGACCTGCGCACGCTGCTGCGCGCCGTTCCGGCCTTCGATCCGGCCGCCTTCGTCGGCAGGATCGAGCCGCTCGTCGACGGGGCGTTGGTGATGACGCTGCGCAACGGTGTCTCCTCTTCCGTCGATCTGCCGGAGACGATCGCCGTCAAGGCCTATCGGGAAAGCCTGACCGACGGCACGGCCGCCGCCGATCTGATCGAGCGCGGCGGCGACGATGCGATCGGCCGGATCAACGGTGCCTTCGTCCGCGACGGCTACGAGATCGAGATCGCCGACAAGGCCGACATCGACGCGGTTCTGGAACTCCAGGTCGTGCAGAGCAGCGGCCAGAGCCATGTCCGCCTGCCGGTGACCTTCGGAGCGGGCGCGAAGGCGACGGTGGTCGAGCGCCACGTCTCGACCTCGGCGGATGCGAGCTTCGTCACCTGCGTCAGCGACCTGATCCTCGACGAGGACGCCGACGTCACCTGGATCATCCTGCAGCAGCAGGGGGCCGCCGACACCCATCTTGGCCAGATCAACTTCGATCTTGCGGAAAATGCGCGGCTGAAGCTCTACGTCGTCAATGCCGGCGGCAGGCTGGTGCGCCAGGAGGTGCATGGCGTGACGAGCGGCGAGGGCGCCCATCTCGACCTGCGCGGCATCAATCTTCTCGGCGGCGACACGCATACCGACGTCACTTTCACGCTCGGCCATGACGTGCCGAACACGACCTCGTCGGAGATCATCCGCAACGTCGTCTTCGACCGGGCAAAGGGCGTCTTCCAGGGCCAGATCCGCGTCGCCAAGGATGCGCAGAAGACCGATGCGAAGATGGCGTGCAACACGCTGCTCCTGTCAGACGACGCGGATTTCTCCGCGAAGCCGGAACTGGAGATCTTCGCCGACGACGTCCAGTGCGGCCACGGCGCGACCGTGATCGACATCAACCCCACGCATCTCTACTATCTGCGCGCCCGCGGCATTCCGGAAGGCCGGGCGCGCGCCATGCTCGTCAACGCCTTCGTCGACGAGATCGTCGAGGAACTGGAGCATGAGGCGCTGGTCGAGGTGCTGGAAGGCATCATCGCCGACTGGCTGGAGGCGCATGCATGAGGCAGGACCAGGATGGATAGCACCGCGCCGACCCCCGCCTACGATGTCGAGGCGATCCGCAGGGATTTCCCGATCCTGTCGCGCAGCGTCTACGGCAAGCCGCTCGTCTATCTCGACAACGGTGCCTCGGCGCAGAAGCCGCAATCGGTGATCAACGCGATCTCGTCGGCCTATTCGAACGAATATGCCAATGTCCATCGCGGCCTGCACTTCCTCTCCAATGCGGCGACGGATGCCTACGAGGCGGCGCGGGAAAAGGTCCGGCGCTTCCTCAACGCGTCCTCCGTCGACGAGATCGTCTTCACCAAGTCCTCGACCGAGGCGATCAACACGGTCGCCTATGGTTATGGCATGCCGGCGATCGGCGCCGGCGACGAGATCGTCCTCTCGATCATGGAGCACCACTCCAACATCGTGCCCTGGCATTTCATCCGGGAGCGGCAGGGGGCGAGGCTCGTCTGGGTCCCCGTCGACGACGAGGGCGCGCTCCATGTCGAGGATTTTGCCGCGAGGCTGACCGACCGGACCAAGCTCGTCGCCATCACCCACATGTCGAACGCGCTCGGCACCATCGTTAACGTCAAGGAGATCTGCCGCATCGCCCATGAACGCGGCATCCCGGTTCTGATCGACGGCAGCCAGGGCGCCGTTCACCTGCCGGTCGACGTCCGCGACATCGATTGCGACTGGTATGTGATGACCGGGCACAAGCTCTACGGCCCGTCCGGCATCGGCGTTCTCTACGGCAAGGCAGAGCGGCTGAAGGAGATGCGGCCCTTCATGGGCGGCGGCGAGATGATCGTCGACGTGTCGGAGGACGCCGTCACCTATAACGATCCGCCGCACCGCTTCGAGGCCGGCACGCCGCCGATCGTCCAGGCGATCGGGCTCGGCCATGCTCTCGACTATATCGAAGGGATCGGGCGTGCCGCGATCGCCGCGCACGAGGCCGACCTTGCCGCCTATGCCACGGAGAAACTGCGGGCGATCAATGCGTTGCGTATCATCGGCAACGCGCCGGGCAAGGGAGCGATCGTCTCGTTCGAGCTCGAAGGCATCCACGCCCATGACGTCTCGATGGTCATCGACCGCGCCGGCGTCGCCGTGCGTGCCGGCACGCATTGCGCCCAGCCGCTGCTGAAGCGCTTCGGCGTCACCTCCACCTGCCGCGCCTCCTTCGGCCTCTACAACACCCGCGCCGAAATCGATATCCTTGCCGACGCGCTGAACCAGGCGCGCGCCTTCTTTTCCTGAGAGGAGACGCCTCATGTCCACCGATGCCGCCGAAGAGGTGGATGTCCGCGAGGGCATCATCCATTCCGCCATTCCCGCCGACGAACTGGCACGGCTCAGCGACGACATCATCGCCGCGCTGAAGACGGTCTACGATCCGGAGATCCCGGCCGACATCTTCGAACTCGGGCTGATCTACAAGATCGACGTCGAGGACGACCGCATGGTGAAGATCGCCATGACGCTGACGGCGCCCGGCTGCCCGGTCGCGGGCGAGATGCCCGGCTGGGTGGAAAATGCCGTCGGCGCTGTCGAGGGCGTCTCCGGCGTCGAGGTGTCGATGACCTTCGATCCGCCATGGACGCCGGATCGCATGTCGGAGGAGGCGAAGGTCGCCGTCGGCTGGTACTGAACCGCGAGATCTCGGGGCCTTGCGGCAGTTGATCGCCTGCGCGCAAAGCACTACATTCGGAGTGTGGGCGCCGGGCCTTGAACCCGGCAGCATCCAGGAGAAGCGGATATGGGTTTTGCAGTGATGTCGCTGACCGACGCGGCCGCCGGCCGGGTCAAGGCCATCGTCGAGAATGCGGGAGAGGCGGCGCGGGGCATCCGCGTCTCGATCAAGAAGGGCGGCTGCGCCGGCATGGAATATGCCGTCGACCTCGTCACCGATGCCAATGTGAACGCCAGGGACGACCTGGTCGAGCATGCGGGCGCGAAGGTCTGGGTGGCGCCGGAGGCCGTGCTCTACCTGCTCGGCACGCGGATGGACTTCGAGGCGACGCGCCTGCGCTCGGGCTTCACCTTCACCAATCCGAACCAGACATCCGCCTGCGGTTGCGGCGAATCGGTCGAACTGAAGCCCGCCGATCTTGCGGCGCTCGCCGCCCGCGGCGATGCGGTGGTGCGCGCGGGCTGATCCGCCTGAGGCGCGGGCGAGCCGGCCGGCGGTCTTCGGGCGGGATCCGTCGAAAGTGAAGTCCCGCCGGTCCTGCGGCGGTTGGGGGAAGCGCCAGAACCGGGCCCGTCGTCATGCCGTTCAAGCAGGAACATTTCGTCAGGGCGCTCTATGAGAGCTTCCCCGATCCCGTGGTGGCGGTCAGCAACGAGAAGATCCTTCTGGCCGCCAACAGCGCGGCCCTGCAGCACTTCGGCTACGAGGTGGGCGAATTCGTCGGCGCGCCGGCGCGCATGCTCTATGCCGACGACGAGGATTATGCGAACTGCATGTCGGTGCGCGGCTTCGGCATCGCGACACCGCCCGAAACATCCTCGGTTTACCGCTATCGCCGCAAGGACGGCTCGGTCTTTTCCGCGCGGCTGCGCACCACGCGCGTCTTCGACGATGCCGGTGACGAATGCGGCATGATTGCCGTCGTGCAGGACATTTCCGATTATCTCGCGCTGGAGGTCGATCGCCAGAAGGCGCTTTCCGTGCTTGACTCCGCGCTCCACGCCATGCCGGGCGGTTTCGCAATCTTCGATCCGATGGAGCGTCTGATCGCCTTCAACGAGGCCTATCGCGGCGCCTTCGGCCACCTGGCGCCGATGATCCGCGCAGGCATGACCGCCGAGGAGATCGTGCGCCTCCTCCAGGAGGATGCGATCTTCCCCGAGGCCCTGCCGGGGGCGGCCAATGTCGAGGAATGGATCGCGAGACGCCTGCGGGATTTCCGCACGCCGGACGGGCGGCCCGCCGCCTTTCCCTACAGCGACGGGCGCTGGGTGCAGGTCGAAAGCCGGCGCACCGCCGACGGCAACACCGCCGTCATGCGCATCGACATCACGGAACTGAAGCAGGCGCAGGTGGCGCTCGAGCGGCAACGTCTCGAATATTATACCCTGGTGCAGAACATCCCGGATTTCGTGACCCGGATCGCCGCCGACAAGACGGTCCTTTTCGCCAACGACCCCTATGCCCGCTTCGTCGGCCTGCCGGCAGAGGAGTTCGTCGGCCGCCCGCTGCGTGATCTTGTCCCGGCCGACGACTGGAGGCGTGTCGAGGGCGTGCTCGACAGTCTCGGACCGAAGATGCCGCTGATCACCACCGAGCAGAAGCGCGTCATGGCCGACGGCCGCATCCTCTGGATCATGTGGTCGAACATGGCGGTCTTCGAGAACGACATTCTGGTCGAATATGTCACCGTCGGCCGCGACATCACGCGGCTGAAACAGCAGCAGGCACGGATCGCGAGGCAGAGCGACGAACTGCACCGCAAGAACGAGGCGCTGAACCAGTTCACCGCCACCGTGTCGCATGATCTCAAGGCGCCGCTGCGGCACATCTCGATGTTTTCCGAGATGATCGTCGACGACATCCGCTCCGAGACATTCGACGAACTGCCCGTCTATGCCGGCCATCTGCGCGACAGCGCCCGCCGCATGGACCGGCTGATCGACAGTCTGCTCGACTACTCCCAGATCGCCTACCAGATCGGCCAGTGGCGGACCGTCGACCTGAAGGAGGTCATCGACACGGTGGTGCTCGATCTCGAAAGTTTCATCCGCGAGGCGCAGGCCGAGATCCGCCTCGGCGATCTGGTCGCCATCACCGGCGATCCCGAACTGCTGAAGCGCCTGTTGCAGAACCTGATCGGCAACGCCGTCAAATATCGCCGGCCCGGCATTGCGCCGGTGGTGCAGATCCGCACCGAGGACAGCGAAGAGAGCGTCCGCCTGACGGTGGAGGACAACGGCATCGGTATCGATCCGCGCTTCGCGACGAAGATCTTCGATGTGTTCCAGCGGCTTCACCGCGACGAAAGCGTCTATCCAGGCACCGGAATAGGCCTGGCGCTCGCAAAACGTATTGCCGAAAGCCACAATGGTTTCATAGAATTGGATCGTCGATTCACCGGTGGGGCCCGGTTCGTCGTGACGTTTCCGAAGGCATCGGCCGCCGGAAGAGAGGGGCCATGAGTGCCAGACTGAAACGGAAGCTGCTGATCGTCGACGATGACGGCGTCGATGTGCGCTTCGTCGTGAGAGCGTTTTCGGAAGTGACCCATGAGGTCGCGATCACCCATGCCGACGACGCCGACGCGGCGACGCTGATGCTGGATTCCCAGGATTTCGACTATGTCCTGCTCGACATCAACATGCCGGGCATCAGTGGGGTCGACCTGTTGCGGCGCATTCGCGACAACAAGAGGACGGCGGTGCTGCCAGTCATCATGTTCACGTCGTCGATGAGCCAGATCGACATCTACCGTTCCTACGAGAACGGCGCCAATGCCTATGCGCTGAAGCCCTCCTCGGTAACCGGCTATCGCCGTTTCGCCGAGGGCTTTACCCGGTTCTGGGTCGATATCGCGGTCGCCCCCTGTCCGCCCGGCGAGTGAGCGCGTTCGCGCGCCCTCCCGCATTCGCGGGACGATGGCTTACAGGAATTCGGTCAGCGCCTCGCGCGACTGCACACCGGTGAATTCAAGGGCGACGCCCTCCTCGAAATGCCGGACGACGCGGGCGCGCATGCTGCCCATCATCACCGCCATGCCGAGCGGCGGGCGCACCTCGATGTCGACGGCGGCGCCGGACAGCGACAGATCGATGATGCGGCAATGGTATTTCGTGCCGTCGTCGAAGGTCAGTTCGGTGCGCGTCCTGCGCGGCGTCAGACGGTCGTGGCGGCGATCCTCGGGCAGGCCGAGTTCGTGCTTGTTGGCGATCCACGTCAGTTGCGCCGCGAGTTTTTCACGCTTGCGGTCGGTCGCATTGATGCGGATGACGAAATTGCGCTCGGCGATGCGCGTCACGGTGCCTTCGAGGCGCCCGACATGTTCCACATAGGCGATGATGCGCTCGCCCGCGCGCGGCTTGGCGTCCGAGGCGAGCATCACGTCGCCCGGAGACATGTCTATGGCCTTGCAATCATATTCATCATGATTGTCAAGCATGAGGCGGCCGTTGAGGTTGACGGCGACGCGCTGGAACGCCCGCTCGTCGTATTCCTTGCGGCCGGACGGCTGTGCCTGTTGAAACGAATACATCTTCATCCTAACCAGACAGACTGACGACACCCTTCGTCCTAGCAAATCCGGCTTAACAAAGGGTTGAAACCGGCCGGGCAGAGGTAACCTTTCAGTCCTGGCGGCCACCCTCGAAGACGCGCAGATGCAGCACGCGGCGGATCGTTCCGCCGAAAAGCGGCTCCGGCGCGGGCCGCGCCGGAGCCGGAGGCGGCAGCACGATTTCCGGCCGGTTCTGCAGGAAGGGCTCCGTCTTGTCGATGTCGATCGCCCTCAGCCCGGCGAGATCGAGATAGGCGATCGCCGTCGCGTGCAGCCAGCCCGGGCGGGACAGCGGCGCGATCGCGCCGATGATGCGGTCGATCTCGCCGTCCGGCGAGGCGAGGGGAAGCAGCACGAGTTCCGTCTGCAACGGCTCGCGCGTCATCGACAGCGCGGTCGCGGAGAGCACGATCGGCGTCGCCTCCGTCATCACCTCGGCTGCCACGCGGTTGACGCGCTTCGTCTCGTCGGCCCGCCAGAGGCTGTCGAAGGTCGTCCCGCGCAGCTCCCGGCCGAAGAGGGCGCAGACATGGGTGCCGGCCAGGCGGAACCGCAGATCCGCCTCCGGGCGCATTTCGAGGATGAAGAGGTCCGGCAGGATTCCACGGATACCGGCGGGCTCGACTTCCTGCCGGTAGGGCGCCTTGCGGGTTCCGCGAAGGTCGTTCCAGTAGGTGAAGATCTCGATGGCCGACTTGCTGCGCATGATTCCAAATTCCAATGGGGCGGCCGGCCTGTTCCGATCTGGCACGGATGAAAGGGGCGACCGCGTTTCTGGCATCCACGCAGCGAAATCCGTGCCAGCGCGCCAGCCTCCCGTCCGGCGGGACCGTTAAGGTTAACAAAGCGTTTCGATTGAAGCGCACCGGGGGCCGTGCGAAGAGACGTGTCGATGAAGGTCAGCCTTCGGCACCTCCTCGAACGCCCGGTTTTCCGGGCCGGTCAGCCGTCCGGGTCCTTTCCGGCGGCTTTCTTTTTGTCGGCAAGGCGGCGCGGATCTGCGCCAGGCGATGGCGGTGGCGGTTTTTGTCCGCTAACGTGGCCGCGATCCCGTGCCTGCCCCGCTGTCCCGAAAAGAGCGCCCGATGTCCCATGATGCCCCGCCCGAGGAGGGCGGCCGACCCGAGCCCGACCTGAGGCCCCGTCGCCATGAGCCCGCCTTCAACCTTCCCACGGCGCTGACCGGACTGCTCGGTGTCCTCGTCGCGATCCATCTGGTGCGGGCCTACCTCCTGACGCCGGACCAGGACGGCTACGTGCTGTTCGAATTCGCCTTCACGCCGGCGCGCTACGCCTTCCCGCTTGCCGAACAGTCGCTTGCCTGGCTCTGGACGCCGGTCACCTATTCCTTCCTGCATGGCGGCTTCGAGCATCTGATCTTCAACGCCTTCTGGATGGCGGCCTTCGGCGCGCCCGTCGTCCGGCGTATCGGGCCGGGGCGTTTCGCGGCGTTCTGGTGCCTGTCCTCGGCGGCCGCCGTCGGCTTTCACACGCTCTTCCACTGGGCCGATTTCGGCATCGTCGTCGGCGCCTCCGGCGCGGTCGCGGGGCTGATGGGGGCGGCGGCGCGCTTCGTCTTCGCGCCCCATGGCGGCGTCGACCGGCGCCTCGCCCATCTCAATCGGAGGCTGTCGCTGTCCGAATGCCTCGCGAATCGCTCCGTGCTCGTCTTTTCCGGCCTGTGGTTCGCCACCAACATCTTCATCGGCCTCGGACTGTTCTCGGTCGCGGGAACGGCGCCTGTCGCCTGGGAGGCCCATATCGGCGGCTTCCTTTTCGGCTTCCTCCTGTTTGCGCTGTTCGATCCGCGGCGCTGAGGGCAGGGTCCGTGCCGGACTGCGACGGGACCGATGACGGCGGAGGGAGGCCCGTCCGCCGAAAATTCTCTAAGTCGCTAAATCGATTTGCATTTCAGGGCTTCGCGAAAGACGGTTGATTTCATGCCTCCCTTGCCGCACCATGCGTCTGCCGCCTCCCGGGAAGAGGCGGATCGGGGGATGGAGAAAAGCGGCGTGCGCGCGCTCAGGCGTGGCGGGACATGTCCGGGCCGGCAAACACCTGTTCCGTCCGCATCGCGGGACAGGCCGTGACATCGAACAGGAGGAGCGAGCATGTCGGTAACCGTGAAGACCATTCTCGATGAAAAAGGCCGGTCGGTCGTCACCGTGGCGCCGGACCTGACCGTGGAGGCGGCGGCCCGCATCCTTCACGAGAACCGGATCGGCGCCGTCGTCATTCTGGGCGTCAACCGCAAGGTCGTCGGCATCCTGACGGAGCGCGACATCGTCGCCGCCGTCGCCCATCACGGCGCCGCCAGCCTCGCAATGCCCGTGTCCGAGGTGATGTGGCGCAACGTCCATGTCTGCACGGAGGAGATGACCGTCAACACGCTGATGGAGATGATGATCTCGCGGCGCGCCCGGCATCTGCCGGTCGTCGGCGACAACACGCTCGCCGGCATCGTCTCGATCGGCGACGTGGTCAAGAACCACATCCGCGCGATCGAGCGCGAGGCGGAAGAGATCAAGGCCTATATCGCCGGCTGACGGGCCCTCCGCCGGTTGCACTTCAAGAGAGACGCCTCTATCGGAGGACCGTCTCCTGCAGCCGGCGCAGCTCGCCGATCTTCATCTTGGCTTCCTGGTAGCCCCGGTCGATCGCCTCTCCGGCGCGATGGAACTCGGAAAGACCGATGTCGCTCAATTTCGGGTGCAGCGACAGGTCCGGCGGATCGCCGGCAAGGCGGGCCCGCGAAATGCGATCCTGGATGATGTTGAAGGCCTGCACCATCACGCCGGTCAGGCCCATGCGCGTCGTCGGCGTCGAGGGCGCCGGAGCGGTCTCCGTGCCGGGGGGCGAGGCGCGATGCTTGATCACGGCGGAACGCCCGTAAAGATCGTAATGCAGATTGATCGCGACGACGAGCGGCTGTTCGTAGGCGCGGCAGACGGAGACCGGAACCGGATTGACCAGCGCGCCGTCGACGAGCATGCGGCCGTTGCAGCGGATCGGTTCGAAAATGCCCGGCAAGGCGTAGGATGCGCGCAGCGCCGTGATCAGCGAGCCTTCGTTGATCCAGACCTCGTGGCCGCTGTTGACGTCGGTGGCGACGGCGACGAAGGGACGGTCTAGGCTTTCGATGCTTCTGTCGTCGATATGTTCCTGCATCCGCCGGGTCAGCCGCATGCCGCCGAGCAGGCCGCCCCCGCCGATGGCGAAATCGAGGAGACCGGCAATGCGCCGCATCGTCAGCGATCGGGCGAATTCCTCGAGCGCATCGAGCTTTCCCGCGAGATAGCAGCCGCCGACGAGCGCGCCGATCGAGGTGCCGGCGATCATGCCGACGGCGATGCCCTCCTCGTCGAGGGCGCGCAGAACGCCGATATGGGCCCAGCCGCGCGCCGCGCCGCCGCCGAGCGCGAGCGCGATCTTCGCGCGGGCCGGAGCCGGCGGCTTTTCGACGATTGCGGTGGATGCAGGCGAGAGGTGAGGGGCCGTCGAAAGCGGGCCGGCGGACAGGGGAGAGCGATGAAACGTCCAGTTCAGCATTCCGCACCCTCGTTGCGCCTGCCGATGCCGGCAGGATCGGGTCAGCACGATCGGGAAGGCCATCTGGAAGCCGCCAGCGCGCCTTCGAACCGTCTGGGCCGAGCGGTCCCATTGCGTCCATGCTAGGCCGGAACGGGTTGCAGTTTGGTGAATGCGGACCGGAACTGACCCAAAAAACGGCAATTGCCCGCTATTTGTGATACACTTGTTCAGGATTGAAATGTATCGCGTCGTCGACCACGGTCAAGGTGGCCACGCCCTCCGCAAGCGTCACCGTCCGGTAGAAGCAGGAGCGCCGACCCGTGTGGCATGTCGCGTCGTGGCCGGCGACGGACACCTTGAGCCACAGGGCATCCTGGTCGCAATCGGCGCGCAGCTCGATGACGGACTGGAGGTTGCCGGAGGTTTCACCCTTCTTCCAGATCCGGCCGCGAGACCGGCTGAAATAATGGGCGATGCCGGTTTCGAGCGTCAACGACAGCGCTTCCGCGTTCATGAATGCAACCATCAGCAATTCTCCGTCCCGCGCATCGGTCACGATCGCGGTGATCAGGCCGCGGTCGTCGAAGCGCGGCGAGAAGACGCTGGCGGCTTCGAGCGCGTGCTTGTCTCCGGGCGGGACGGGGAAGGATAGGGTCATCGGCGCATTCTCATGTTCAGAGCGCCCGATGCCGCCTTCGATCCGGAGCGAGGCCTCGGGCGCGGCGCGTCTCCGGTCGCGGCGTTCAGGCGCCGCGCACCATCATCATGAAGCGGGCCTGCTCGGCCGGCTGCGTCTTGTAGGCGCCAGTGAAGGTGGTGGTGAGCGTGGTCGAGCCCTGTTTCTGGATGCCGCGCATCGCCATGCACATATGCTCCGCCTCGATCATCACCGCCACGCCGCGCGGGCGCAGCGTATCGTCGATGGCGCGGGCGACCTGCGAGGTCATCGCCTCCTGCGTCTGCAGCCGGCGGCCGAAAATATCGACGACCCGCGCGATCTTCGACAGGCCCAGCACCCGTCCGTTCGGCAGATAGGCGACATGCGCCTTGCCGATGATCGGCACCATGTGGTGCTCGCAATGGGAAAAGAAGGGAATGTCCTTGACGAGGACCATGTCGTCATAGCCCGCCACCTCCTCGAAGGTGCGGCCGAGCACGTCCTCGGCGGCGAGGTCGTAGCCCGAGAAAAGCTCCTTGTACGACTTTGCGACGCGGGCAGGCGTGTCAATGAGGCCTTCGCGTTCGGGGTCGTCTCCCGCCCAGCGCAGCAGGACGCGGACGGCGTCCTCGGCTTCCTTCTGGCTCGGCCGGTCGGTCGGGTTGTTCATGTTGGGAAAAGTCTTGACAATGGCATCCATGCTCGTGTCTCCGCAACGCGCGCCGTCGGCAAGATCGGCGGTGGGCGCGTTTGACCGGGATATACGCTCTGACCGCCAGCGCGGATCATCGACCGAACGATTTCCCAAACAAGTGGCGCGGTCAGGTCGTCCATACCTTCAACCGCGCCACGATCTACCATATATTATCGCTGTGCCTTCACGAAAGGGCCGGTCGGTTTACACATCGTTCTTTTTTGAAAGCGACGTCGCCGATCCGGCCCACCCGGAGCATGGCATTCCAGAAAGGCCGGCAGAACCATGATCGACGACATCTACAACGCCCGCATCCTCGACTTCGCCGGAAACATCCCCGCGATCGGCCGGCTCGAGGATGCCGATGCCGAGGCGTCTGCCCATTCGCGGCTCTGCGGCTCCCGGGTGCGCGTCTGGCTGAAGATGCGCGACGGCGTCGTCACCGGCTTCTCCCACGAGGTCAAGGCCTGCGCGCTCGGCCAGGCCTCGTCCTCGATCCTGGCGCGCCACATCGTCGGCGCGCGGGCGGAGGACGTGCGCGCCGCGCGGTCGGCGATGCTTTCGATGCTGAAGGAGGGCGGCGAGGGGCCTTCCGGCCGCTTCGAGGACATGCGCGCGTTGCTTCCCGTGCGCGACTACAAGGCGCGGCACGCCTCCACCATGCTGACCTTCGACGCCGTGGTCGATGCCATCGGCCAGATCGAGGACCGCGCCGCTCGCCCGGCCGCCGTCTCGGCGCTCTAGGCGGCGCGGATGTGTGCCGCCTGCGGCAAGGACGAGAGGTCCTCCGGCCGCAACTGGTCCGGCCCCTTCCGCCGTACACCCGGGCGGATCGTCGGAATGGCGCTCGTGCGCGCCTACCAGCTGACGCTGTCGAGCCTCGTCGGCCGCAGTTGCCGCCACCTGCCCACCTGTTCCGAATATGGTTACGAGGCGATCGCCCGGCACGGGCTCTGGGCGGGCGGCTGGATGACGCTGTTTCGTGTCGGCCGTTGCGGTCCCTTCGGTGGCTGGGGCTTCGATCCCGTGCCGCCCGCGCTCGATGACCGGCATCGCTGGTACCTGCCCTGGCGCTATCGCCGCTGAGGGCGCGCGCCGGGCTTTACCGCCAAACCGGCCTCGACTAAAAGGGCGGCGCGCAAAAAGCGCTTCCCGATCACACCACCCGCATTCGTTGGCGGGACTGGACAGGAGACTTTCAGATGTCCGACACCGTTTCCCTCACATTTCCCGATGGTTCCGAGCGTTCCTTCCCGAGCGGCGCGACGGGGCGTGACGTCGCGGAATCGATTTCCAAGTCGCTGGCGAAGAAGGCTGTCGCCATCGCGCTCGACGGAACGCTGCGCGACCTCTCGGATCCCGTCGAGAACGGCCGCATCGAGATCGTCACGCGCGACGATCCGCGCGCGCTGGAGCTCATCCGCCACGACACCGCCCATGTGATGGCCGAAGCCGTGCAGGAACTGTGGCCCGGCACGCAGGTGACGATCGGCCCGGTCATCGAGAACGGCTTCTATTACGATTTCGCCAGGAACGAGCCGTTCACGCCCGACGACCTGCCGAAGATCGAGAAGCGGATGAAGGAGATCATCGCCCGCAACAGGCCTTTCACCAAGGAGATCTGGTCGCGCGAGAAGGTGAAGGAGACCTTTGCCGCCAAGGGCGAGAGCTACAAGGTGGAGCTTGCCGACGCGATCCCCGAAGGGCAGGATCTGAAGATCTATTTCCAGGGCGACTGGTTCGACCTTTGCCGTGGGCCGCACATGGCCGCGACCGGCCAGATCGGCACCGCCTTCAAGCTGATGAAGGTCGCCGGCGCCTACTGGCGCGGCGACAGCAACAATCCGATGCTGACCCGCATCTACGGCACGGCCTGGGCGACGCAGGAGGATCTCGACCGCTACCTGCATATACTGGCGGAAGCCGAGAAGCGCGACCATCGCCGGCTCGGACGCGAGATGGACCTCTTCCATTTCCAGGAGGAGGGCCCCGGCGTCGTCTTCTGGCACGGCAAGGGCTGGCGCGTGTTCCAGACGCTGGTCGCCTATATGCGCCGCCGGCTCGCCGGCACTTACCAGGAGGTCAATGCGCCGCAGGTGCTGGACAAGTCGCTCTGGGAGACCTCCGGCCACTGGGGCTGGTACCGCGACAACATGTTCAAGGTCACGGTCGCCGGCGACGACAATGACGACGACCGCGTCTTCGCGCTCAAGCCGATGAACTGCCCGGGCCATGTGCAGATCTTCAAGCATGGCCTGAAGTCCTACCGCGAACTGCCGATAAGGCTTGCGGAATTCGGTAACGTCCATCGCTACGAGCCGTCCGGTGCGCTGCACGGGCTGATGCGTGTGCGCGGCTTCACCCAGGACGATGCGCATGTCTTCTGCACCGACGAGCAGATGGCGGCGGAATGCCTGCGCATCAACGACCTGATCCTCTCGGTCTACAAGGATTTCGGCTTCGACGAGATCGTCGTCAAGCTGTCCACCCGGCCGGAAAAGCGCGTCGGTTCCGACGCGCTCTGGGATCGCGCCGAAAGCGTGATGACGGAAGTGCTGAAGACGATCGAGGAACAGTCCGGCGGGCGGATCAGGACCGGGATCCTGCCGGGCGAGGGCGCCTTCTACGGGCCGAAATTCGAATACACGCTGAAGGACGCGATCGGCCGCGAATGGCAGTGCGGCACGACGCAGGTGGATTTCAACCTGCCGGAGCGGTTCGGCGCCTTCTACATCAATCAGGCGTCGGAGAAGCAGCAGCCGGTAATGATCCACCGCGCCATCTGCGGCTCGATGGAGCGCTTCCTCGGCATCCTGATCGAGAACTTCGCCGGCCACATGCCGCTCTGGATCGCGCCGGTGCAGGTCGTCGTCGCCACCATCACCTCGGAGGCGGACGACTACGGCCGCGAGGTGGCGGAACTGCTGCGGGCGGAAGGGCTGGTGGTCGAGACCGACTTCCGCAACGAGAAGATCAACTACAAGGTCCGCGAGCATTCGGTGACCAAGGTGCCGGTGATCCTCGTCATCGGCAAGCGCGAGGCGGAGGAGCGTTCCGTCAACATGCGCCGCCTCGGGTCGCAGGCGCAGGTGCCGATGGCGCTGCAGGAGGCGATGGGCGCGCTGATCGCCGAGGCGACCCCGCCGGATCTGGTGCGGAAAGGGCGGTCCCTGCCGAAATTCTGAGGCATTGGCGATTTTGTTAGAAATCCGTCACATTCGAATGCGACGGAGAGACGACCGGAGACTCAAGGCGGCGGCGCTTCGGCCCGCCGCCTTTTCTTTCGGCCGTCCGACACCATCGAGCCATCGGGGATCTCCGTGCAGTTCAAAGAACTGTCCTATGCCAATGAAAACGACCGCCGGCTGAAGCGCTGGCTCATCCGCTCCATCGAGACGCTTTCCGGGCGCAACCGCTACACGCGGCTCTACGCGCGCTGGCGCAGCGACGTCGTCGGCCGCAGTGCCTCGGTCTTTGCCGACATGCTCGACCTGATCGACGTGAAGATGACGGTGAAGGGGGATTGGCCGCCGCCAGACCTGCCCGACACGCCGCTGGTCCTCGTTGCCAACCATCCCTTCGGCATCGGCGACGGCATCGCCGTGCTGGCGCTTGCCGAAAAACTCGGGCGGCCCTTCCGCGTGCTCATCAACAACGAACTGCTGAAGGTGCCCGAAATGGCGCCCTATTCGCTGCCGATCTCCTTCGACGAGACGAAGGAGGCGCTGGCGCTCAACATGGCGACGCGGCACGAGGCTGTCCGGCTGCTGAAGGACGGCGTCACCGTCGTGGTCTTCCCGGCCGGCGGCGTGGCGACGGCGCGGCGCGGTTTCGGCCGGGCCGAGGACCTGCCCTGGAAGATGTTTCCGGCGAAGCTCATCCAGTCGGCGCGCGCGAGCGTCGTGCCCGTCTATTTCGAGGGGCAGAACGGCCGCCTCTTCCACCTCGCCAGCAGGATTTCGATGACGTTGCGCATCTCGCTGCTGATCGGCGAGTTCCGCCGACTTTCAGGCACGACGATCGGGGTGCGCATCGGCGCGGTGCTCCCATGGGACGAGCTGAGCCTGATTGCGGAGCGCAAGGCGCTGCTGTCGCGGATCCACGAGGCGGTCTTCGCGATGCGCGAGGAGAAGGACCGCAGCAGCCTGCCGAAAGCCGCCTGACAGGTGCCTCCCCGTGTCAGTCCGCATCGCCGCTGCCGCTGTCGGCGGCGGCCTGCGCGCCCGCCGGCGGCGCCTGGTCGGAGAGCTTGACCTCGATGTCGGTGTTGACGCCGGCCTCGACGGTGAAGTCGCGCTGGTAGATCTTGTCCTTGTTGCGGGCGACGACGATGTAGCTGCCTTCGGCGAGCACGAGGGTCGGGAAGGCGCCGACGCTCTCGCTGACCGTGTCGCCGGAGGAGGTGAGGATCGACCAAGCGGTATCGGCGATCGCCTCGCCGCCGGCCTCCGACACGAGTTTCAGCGTCAGTTTCGCCGCGCGATGCTGCAGCGTCGCCTGGGTCAGCTTGCCGGCCTCGACCTGGATGTCGGCGCGGATCACCGCGTTGACGGAGCCGTAGTCGGAGACGACGTGGTAGGTGCCTGCATTGAGGCGCACCACGCTTTCCGGCGCGACGTCCGCCACGATCAGCGGTCTTTCGCCGTCCTCCTTCACCTCCGAGGAATAGACGGAGAAGCGCAGTTCCGAGGGCGGTATGCGCACATCGCTGCCGGAGACGGCGTTGAGCATGATGCCGCCGGCATCGAGCACCAGCACCTGGCGCTCCATCGCGCCCGATTCGGGAACATGGATCTTGCGCGTCGCGCCGGCGCGGCCGAAGGCGACATTGACGAAATATTCGCCGGGGACGAGCGTGAAGGCGGCCGAGCCGCCCTCGGAGGTGGCGAGCAGCGGCAGCTTGCCGTCCTCGCCGGGGATCGGGCTGAAGACGCGCCAGCTCAGGCCCTGCTCGACCGGCCCGCCATTCGCCGTCAGCTTCGCCTCGAGCGCCACATCTTTCAGCACGCCGTTCGCCGTCGTGGTCCCGTCGGCGGTAAAACCGGTGACCTTCGGCATCTTCCGGGGGGTGGCCAGCGACGGGAAAGCCTGGAAGGCTTCCGTTCCGTCCTGGGCGCCGGCCGGCGACACCGGGCCGGGAGCAAGGGCGAGGACCGAGACGAAGCCTATGAAAAAGCGGCGCGAAGCGTGCATTCGGATGGTTGACTTCCTTGGCAGGGATCGGCACTTGAAACGCGCGGTCATGGCATTTTCGTGACGGGAAATGCGGGGCCACGCTACACGCTGCGACACGCAAGGGGAAGTCCGCTGCCATGAAATCCGACATCACGCTCCTCGACTATCTTGAGACGCGCCGGTCCATCCCCGCCTTCCAGATGGGCGAGCCCGGGCCGGGACGGGCCGAGATCGACGAGATCCTGACGCTGGCGACGCGCGTGCCCGACCATGGCAAGCTCGCGCCCTGGCGCTTCATCGTCTATCGCGGCGAGGAGCGCGCGCGGATTAGCGCCGCGCTGGCGAAAATGGCGCTGGCGCGCAATCCGCAGCTGTCGGAGGAGATGATCCGGGTCGAGAACACGCGGCTGACGCGGGCGCCCGTCGTCATCGCCGTCCTCAGCGTCGCGGCCCCGCATGCGAAGATCCCGGAATGGGAACAGGTGATGTCCGCCGGCGCGGTCTGCCTCAATCTGCTGATGGCGGCGAACGCGCTCGGCTATGCGTCGAACTGGCTGACGGAGTGGTACGCCTTCGAGCCGGAGGCCTACCCCATTCTCGGCATCCGCCCCGGCGAGCGCCCCGCCGGCTTCATCCATATCGGCACGCCGACCGTGCCGCCGACCGAGCGTCCGCGTCCGCTTCTCAGCGACGTCGTCCGCTGGGCGGGCGAGGAGGCCTGATGTTCTACGACGCCAGGGACAATGCCCACGGCCTGCCGCACGATCCGTTCAAGGCGATCGTCTCGCCGCGCCCGATCGGCTGGATCGGCACCAAGGCCGCCGATGGAAGCCTCAACCTCGCGCCCTATTCCTTCTTCAACGCGCTGTCCGACAAGCCGAAGCTGGTGATGTTCTCGTCGAACGGGCTGAAGGACAGCATCATCAACATCCGCGAGACCGGGGTCTTCACGACGAGTTTCGTCAGCCTCGATCTCAAGGACCAGATGAACGCCACCTCGGCGCCGGTCCCTCGGGGGGAGAGCGAATTCGCGCTGGCGGGACTTGCGGCCATGCCCGGACGCATGGTGGACGCCCCTTATGTCGGCGAGGCCTATGCCGCGCTCGAATGCCGCGCGACGGATCTCTTCCAGCCGAAGGGGATCGATGGCACCGTGTCCGACAATTATGTCGTGCTCGGGGAGGTCGTCGGCATCCACATCCGCGAGGATGCGATTCGCGACGGGCGTTTCGACGTCGGCCATGTCCGCCCGATCGGCCGGCTCGGCTATTTCGACTATGCCGACGCGGGCGACGTGTTCGCGATGCGCCGGCCGGCCGGCTGACGCATCAGGCAAGCCGCCAGGCGATCGCGTCGAAACCCTCGCTGCGGCTGCGGGCGAGGGCGGCGTCGCGGTTCGGGGCCGCGAGCGGTAGGACCTCCAGGACGGGGAGGCCGGCCTGGCGCGCCTTCAGCACGGCGTGGACGCGGGCGAAGGCCACGGCTGGAGCACCGGCCTCAATGCCGAGGTTGCGCATCACTTCCGTTTCATCGAAGACAAGCGCTGCAAGGCGCTCCGAGGACCCGGCAAGAGAGGCCGTCGACAACAGGCCCTGCGCCGTCGTCGCGATCTCGGCGACGATGACGGCCGCGCCCGCCGCGCGGTCGGAGAGCGCTTCTGCGACCGACAGGGCGACGTCGAGGCGCTGGATGTCGGCGCGTTCTGCCGTTCCTTTCAGATAGATGCCGTCGCATCCGATGCCGAGCCACTCCTCCAGCCGCGTGTCGTCGACATCGGTGGCGGAAAGGGCCGCAAGCACGCCGGCGCAGGCATGCGCGTCTTCAAGCGGCAGCGCGAAAGGGTTGACGACGAGCCAGTCGCTGTCGCGCAACGCAGGGTCGTCGGCCAGAGGGTTCCCGGCCAGAACATTCTCGGCCATAACCTTCCCGGCCAGAACCTTCCCAGGAAGCCGCGTTCCGGCGAGGAACAGCCGCGCGCCGGGCGAAAGCATGGCGGTGGCCCGTGCCGCCGGCGGTCCGCCACGCTGCCTTTCCGGACGGTTAAGCGACATGGTGAACCAATCCTAAACTTTTCGCCGCTAGGGTAAGCCTTGCCATGCCGGAGGGGGCGGAAGCGCCGGAGACGATGCCGATCCTTCCGCCCCCGGCAGCGGCGCGACGCCATGGCCTTCCCTCTGACCCTTAGTGAGGCATCCGTGATCATACAAGCATTTCTTCGGTGGGTGGAGAGCGCCAAGGTTTCCGACCGCGCGCGCGCGGCGATGGCGCTCGCGGGCGCCTACGCGACCGAGGACATGGTCATGCTCGACCGGGGGGCGGCCGAGATGGCGATGACCTTCCTGCTCGACGATCCCTCGCCGAAGGTGCGCCGCGCGCTCGCCGAGGCGCTGGCCGCCTGTCCGCATGCACCGCGTTCGATCATCCTGCCTCTGGCCGAGGACCAGCACGAGATCGCGGGTCCCGTCGTCGCCGCATCGCCGGTTCTCGCCGACGACGACCTCGTCGACCTCGCCGCGCGCGGCAGCGACGAGACGCGCGCCCTGATCGCGGCCCGGCGTCCCCTGTCGCGGGCGGTGGCGGCGGCGATCGCCGAGATCGGCGGCGAGAGGGAAATCCTTGTTCTCCTCGACAACAGCCTCGCCTCCCTGTCGCGCGGCACGCTGAAGCGCATCGGCGAGCGGCTCGGCCATCTCGCCGAAGTGCGCAGCCTGCTGCTTGGCCGCGACGACCTGCCCTGCGAGGCGCGCCAGCACCTCGTGGAGGCGGTCGGCGCCGCACTCGCCGGCTCCGGCCTCGTCGTGGCGACGATCGGCCAACGGCGGGTCGAAAGGGTGCTGCGCGAGGCCTGCGACGTCGCGGCGGTCAATCTTGCCGGCGCGGCCGCCCATGGCGACATGGCGGGCCTTGTCGAGCACCTGCGGGCCTCCGGCCGGCTGACGCCCGCCTTCCTCCTGCATGCGCTGTGCACCGGCAAGGTGGATTTCTTCGCCGCGACGATCGTCAACCTCTCCGGCATCGCCGAGCGGCGTGTCCGTTCCATCCTGAACGACGGCCGCGTGCAGGCGATCCGGTCGCTGTTCGAGGCGGCGGGCCTTGCCCGCGACATCAGCGCGCTCTTCGCCGAGGCGATCCTGCTCTGGCGCAGGGAGAGCCATTCCGCAACGGGCGAACTGACGACGTCGATCTCCGCGCCCCTGCTCCAGAAACTGCGGCATGCGGGGCAGCATTCGGCGGCAGCGACCGCCGTGACCGATCTCGTGGAAAAGCTGGTGATCGCCGAGCGCCGGCAGGCGACGCGGGACTATGCGGCCCTGGCCGCCCGCAACCGCCTGATGATCGCCGACGATACGGTGGAAGCCGCCTGAACGAGCGGCCGCTCATGGCGTCAGCTTGCGGACGACCCAGGTGTAGCCGGCCTCGATCCGGTCGACGCGGGCATGGATGCCGTGGCGCAGCCGCTCCATGTCCGGCAGCGCGCCGCTGACCAGCGCCAGCGCGCGCTGCGGAAGAGAGCCCGGCCGCTCGTCTGCCGATGCGTGCGCGGCGGGAGCCGTCGCCGGTGGCACCGGCGTCGTTTCGGGCTCCGGCGCGGTTGCGACCGCTCCGCCCGGATCCGCTCCGCCTGCCGTTTCGCAGACCGCGACGATGACCGGATAGCTGCTTTTGGTATAGGCGGGCAGCTTCTTTTCGGACTGGGCGTCGCAGGCGGCGACGGTCTGCCACTGACCGTCCGCGGTCGCGATATAGTGGCACTGGCTGACGCTGTCGTCGCAGCCGAGGATGGTCATGACGATGAGTGCGGCTTTCATGGTGGTCTGTCTCTCGCGCTTGGCTTCAACTCCGGTTATAGCGGCGATTGTGCTGAATTTCCGGCGCCGACCGGGCAGGAACACGACAGGAACCGCCATGACCGTCACCATCGACAGGGAACCGCCGCGCCAGCCCGGCGTCATAGCGCTGCTGGCGCAGTCGGATGCCTATGCGCAGTCGCTCTATCCGCCGGAAAGCAATCACCTCGTTGATCTCGACGCGCTGGAGACGCCGGCGGTCTCCGTCTTCGTCGCGCGGCGCGACGGCGCGGTCGTCGGCTGCTGCGCGCTGGTCGCGGCCGGCGACGGCACGGCCGAGATCAAGCGCATGTTCGTCGATCCGGCGGCGCGGGGCCTGAAGATCGGCCGCCGCCTGCTGGAGCGGATCGAGGAGGAGGGGCGGGCGCTCGCCATTCACGCGATCCGGCTGGAGACCGGCATCTACCAGCCCGAGGCGATCGCGCTTTACCGGGGCGCCGGCTTTGCCGAAATCGAACCCTTCGGCGATTACCGGCCGGACCCGTTGAGCCTCTTCATGGAAAAGCCGCTCGGCTGATCAGATGTCGAGGTTCTCGGCGAAGACGGAGCGCTCCTGGATGAAGCGGAAGCGCGCGTCGGGCCGCGTGCCCATCAGATTGTCGACCGTCTCGCGCGTGCCTTCGAAATCGACCTCGTCGATCGCCACCTTCAGCAGGGTGCGCTTGGCCGGGTCCATCGTCGTCTCCTTGAGCTGGGACGGCATCATTTCGCCGAGACCCTTGAAGCGGCCGATCTCGATCTTGCCACGCCCCTTGAACTCCGTCTCGACCAGTTCCGCCCGATGGGCGTCGTCGCGCGCGTAAAGTGTCTTGCCGCCCTGGCTGATGCGATAGAGCGGCGGCACGGCGAGAAAGAGATGGCCGCCGCGGATGAGCTCCGGCATTTCCTGGTAGAAGAAGGTGATCAGCAGCGAGGCGATATGGGCGCCGTCGACATCGGCATCGGTCATGATGATGACGCGTTCGTAGCGCAGGTCTTCCTCGCGATACTTGGTGCGCGTGCCGCAGCCGAGCGCCTGGACGAGGTCGCCGATCTGCTGGTTGGCGCCGAGCTTTTCCCGCCCGGCGCTGGCGACGTTGAGGATCTTGCCGCGCAGCGGCAGGATCGCCTGGTTCTGGCGGTTGCGCGCCTGCTTGGCGGAGCCGCCGGCCGAATCGCCCTCGACGATGAAGAGTTCGGCGCCCTCGGCCGTGTTCTGGGCGCAGTCGGCGAGCTTGCCGGGCAGGCGCAGCTTGCGCACCGCCGTCTTGCGGTTGACTTCCTTTTCCTTGCGCCGGCGCACGCGCTCGTCGGCGCGCTCGATCACCCAGTCGAGCAGCTTGGCCGCTTCCTGCGGATTGTCGGCGAGATAGTGGTCGAACGGGTCGCGCAGCGCGTTCTCGACGATGCGCTGCGCCTCGACGGTCGCGAGCTTGTCCTTGGTCTGGCCGACGAATTCCGGCTCGCGGATGAAGACGGAGAGCATGCCGACGGCCGAAATCATCACGTCGTCGGTGGTGACGATCGCCGCGCGCTTGTTCTGCGTGAGTTCCGCATAGGCCTTCAGGCCCTTGGTCAGCGCGATGCGCAGGCCCGCCTCATGCGTGCCGCCCTCCGGCGTCGGGATGGTGTTGCAGTAGGAATGCACCAGCGCGTCGCCGCCATACCAGGTGACGGCCCATTCGAGCGAACCGTGCCCCCCCGGACGCTCCGTCTTGCCGGCAAAGATCTCGCGGGTGACAGTGAAGTCGTTGCCGAGCGTCGCCTGGAGATAGTCGCGAAGCCCGCCGGGAAAGTGGAAGACGGCCTTCTCCGGTGTTTCCCCGCCCGGCGTCAGCAGCGACGGATCGCAGGCCCAGCGGATCTCGACGCCGCCGAAGAGATAGGCCTTCGAGCGTGCCATGCGGAACAGCCGCGCCGGATCGAATTTCGCATTGGTGCCGAAGATCTGCGGATCGGGGTGGAAGCGCACGCGGGTGCCGCGCCGGTTCTGCACGTCGCCGAGTTCCTCGAGACCCCCTTGCGGGATGCCGCGCGAAAAACGCTGCCGGTAGAGTTTCCGATTGCGCGCGACCTCGACCTCCAGGAGGTCAGACAGCGCGTTGACCACCGAGACGCCGACGCCGTGCAGGCCGCCCGATGTCTCGTAGACCTTGCTGTCGAACTTTCCGCCGGCATGGAGCACCGTCATGATTACTTCGAGCGTCGACTTGCCGGGGAATTTCGGATGGTTTTCGACCGGGATGCCACGGCCATTGTCGGTGACGGAGAGAAAGCCGTCCGCATCGAGGCTGACCTCGATGAAATTGGCATGGCCGGCCACTGCCTCGTCCATCGAATTGTCGATGACCTCGGCAAAGAGGTGGTGCAGCGCCTTCTCGTCGGTGCCGCCGATATACATGCCCGGCCGGCGCCGCACCGGTTCGAGGCCTTCGAGAACCTCGATCGACGAGGCGTCGTATGTGCCGCTGTCGTTGGCCGGCGTCGCCGGTGCGCTGCGCTGGGGGGCGGGCGACGCGACGGCGGCCGGCTTGGCCGCGGCCGCGCGCGCCGGAGACTTGGCGGCGGGCGTCGCGGGCAGGGCGGCGAAAAGGTCGGGTTTGTCGCTCATCGGTGGCGGGGATCTCGGCGCTTGGGGTTCAGCTTGGGGTTCAACACAGGTCGCGGAGCCGGCCGAATCGGGTCGGGCTCGGCCGTCCGCTCTTTGTTCTCGTTTTAGCGCCAAGCATTGCCTTTCGGAAGCGCCGATGGCAAGGCAGGCGGCGAAGGGGAGGCCACGCCATGCCTGTGTCCACAAGTCATTTGTCGATGGCTGTTGCCATCCTGCTCGCTGCCGCCGTCTGGGCGCCCCCGGCCCGGGCCGACGGGCTGAAGCCGTTCAAGGACGACCTCTTCGCCTACAGGGTGATCGAAAGCGCCGATGGCGGCGACTTCCAGCGTGTCGACTACGACGAGATGCGCGACATCAACGGTCGCGACCAGATCCCGGAGCGCCGCGTCAAGCGCGCCTATGTCGACCTCGGCGTCAAGAAGGTGCAGGCCGACGAGGTGATCGAGATCGGCGGACGCGGACTGCCGGTCACCCGCGTCGGGCGCGCCGAGGGTGCGGCCTTCACCGTGATCTTCATCCATGGCCGCGGCGGCGACCGCCGGCTCGGCGCCAACGACTATTCCTTCGGCGGCAATTTCAACCGGCTGAAGAACCTCGCCGCCGGCAATGGCGGCGCTTATTACGCGCCGAGCGTGCCCTCCTTCGATGCGGCCGGCGTCACGGCGGTCGCAGCGTTGATCGGCGAGGCGGCGCGCCGCTCGCCCGGGCGGCCGGTCGTGCTCGCCTGCGCCTCGATGGGCAGCTTCGTCTGCTGGGGGATCGCGCGCGACCCCGAGGCGACGGCGCTGCTCGCCGGCATGATCGTCATGGGCGGCGCGAGCGACGCGACCTTCGCCAGGACGGCGGCCGGAAAGCGAAGGCTGCCCCTCTATCTCAGCCATGGCAGCCGCGACAGCGTCTATGCCGCCGACAGCCAGGCCGATCTCTATGCCGGGCTGCACCGGCAGGGCTACCCCGTCCGCTTCGTGCTCTTCGAAAGCGGATCGCACGGGACGCCGGTGCGCATGACCGACTGGCGCGACGCGCTGAACTGGATCCTGCGCTGAAGCCCGGCCGTCGGCCGAATGTCATGAAATTTTTACCGAAAGCATCGTCCGGCCGTTAACCACGGATTGCGTTTCCGCCGCTTCCCGCACCTGCGTTTGCACTTCCTCAAGCCCGGCATGGGACCGTGCCGGCATTATCGAGGTTGGGGTAATTTCGCATGGACGCTCGCACCGATACGCGGCACATCCCGCTCTGCGTGGATCTGGACGGCACGCTGCTCGCCGCCGACACGCTCTGGGAGGGGGTTGCCATCATCCTGCTGCGCAATCCCTTCATGGCCTTCGCCATGGTCTTCTGGGCGCTGCGCGGCAAGGCCTGG
Source organism: Ensifer soli (assembly GCF_041928815.1). NCBI lineage: Bacteria > Pseudomonadati > Pseudomonadota > Alphaproteobacteria > Hyphomicrobiales > Rhizobiaceae > Ensifer > Ensifer soli. Next base: position 63,485 of record NZ_JBHFEI010000015.1, read on the forward strand.
CTGAAATACCAGGTGGCGCTCCGTTCCGGACGGGAAGGAGGCGACTGGCCCTACCGGCGCGAGGTGATCGCGAGGCTGGAGGAGGAGCGGGCCACCGGCCGCCCCGTGTTGCTCGTCACCGGCGCTGCGGAAAAGGTCGCGCGCGGCGTCGCCGAGCATACCGGACTGTTCTCGGCCGTCATCCATTCCTCCGAGGCGGTCAACCTCACCAGCCACCGCAAGCGCGACACGCTGATCGAGCGCTTCGGTGAGGGTGGGTTCGACTATATGGGCAACAGCCGCGACGACGTCGCCGTCTTCGACGTCGCCCGCAAGGCGATCGTCGTGGCACCCGACCGGGCGGCGGAGGCCTGGCGGCGCAGCCACGATGCCGAGCGGCTCGACACTGGCCGCGTCAGCCCGATCGTCGCGCTGAAGTCGATCCGCATCCACCAGTGGGCGAAGAACGTGCTGATCGCCGTGCCGATGGTGCTGAACCACGAGGTGCTGCAGCTCGATGCGCTCTTCAACGTCATCCTCGCCTTCTTCGCCTTCAGCTTCACCGCCTCGGCGGTCTACATCATCAACGATCTCTCCGACCTGACGAACGACCGGCGCCACCCGAAGAAGTGCCGCCGCCCGCTGGCGAGCGGGCAGATGTCGGTGCCGATCGGCCTGATCACGGCCCTCTGCCTAGTCATCGCCGCGGTCTCGCTGACGACGCTGCTGCCGGTCGCCTTCGCCTTCGTGCTTGCCTTCTACGCGCTCGCGACCACGGCCTACACCTTCGTGCTGAAGCGCAAGCTCCTCGTCGACGTCTTCACGCTCGCCGGCCTCTACACGGTGCGCATCGTCGCCGGGGCGGCCGCGACCAACACCGAACTGTCCTTCTGGCTCCTGTCCTTCTCGATCTTCTTTTTCCTGAGCCTCGCGCTGGTCAAGCGCTATGTCGAGCTCGACGAATATGACGGCAAGTCCGGCGATCCCGTTCCGGGACGCGGCTACCTGCCCGTCGATTTCGAGATGGTCGGGCAGGCGGGCGTCGCCTCGGCCTTCACCTCGGCCCTCGTGCTCGCGCTCTACATCCACAGCAAGGAAATGCAGGCGATGTATTCCGTGCCCTGGGCGCTGTGGCCGCTCTGCCCGCTGGTGCTCTACATGCTGCTGCGCATCTGGATGCTCGCCCGCCGCCACATGCTGCATGAGGATCCCGTCGTTTTCATCATGCGCGACTGGCGCAGCCAGGTCACCATGGTCGTCGGCGCGCTCCTGGTGCTGAGCGGCACGATCGGACAATACTGATGGTCGACGCCGATCATGACAGCTGGGGCAGGCTCGACCGGCGCGCGCGCGCCGGCATCCCGGCCGAAACCTATCTCGATCCCGACGATCCGCCGCGCCGCGGCCAGTATTTGCCCTTCGGCAACGGCCGATCCTATGGCGACAGCTGCCACAGCGATGCCGGCATCCTGATCGAGAACGTGCGCCGCGACCGGATCCTCTCCTTCGATCCCGGCACCGGCCTGATCCGCTGCGAGGCAGGCGTCACGCTGCGCGCGGTGCTGGAACGCGCCATCGCACGGCGCTTCTTCCTGCCTGTGACGCCGGGCACCGCCGATGTGACGATCGGCGGCGCGATCGCCAACGACGTTCACGGCAAGAACCACCATGCGCGCGGCACCTTCGGCCGTCATGTGACGCGGCTGGTGCTGCGCCGCTCGGACGGCACGCAGATGGTCTGTTCGCCGGGCGAGAACGTCGATTTCTTTCGCGCGACGATCGGTGGCATGGGCCTGACCGGCCTGATCCTGACCGCCGACATCCAGCTGATGAAGGTGCCGTCGCCGCATATCCAGCAGCATGCCGTGCGCTTTGACAGCCTCGACGACTATTTTTCCATCGTCGACCGGATGGATCAGGAACACGAATATTCCGTCGCCTGGATCGACCAGCTCGCGACGGGCCGGGCCATGGGCCGCGGCGTGCTGCTCGCCGGCGACCATGCCGACGGCTCCTGCGAATTTCCCGACCTCCCCGGCAAACGGCGCCTTTCCGTGCCCGTCTCGCCGCCCTTCAACATGCTGAACAGGGTGACGCTGCGCGCCTTCAACGAACTTTACTATCGCAAGGAAAAGCCGGGCGAGACGGTGAAGACGGTGAAATGGCCGGGCTATTTCTATCCGCTCGACGCGATCGGCGGCTGGAACCGGCTCTACGGCCCGCGCGGCCTCTACCAGCACCAGAGCGTCTATCCGGCGGAAAACGCGCCGGAGATCACCGCCCGGCTGATGGAGACGGCGCGGCAGGCCGGCCATGCGTCGTTTCTCACTGTGCTGAAACGGTTCGGATCCGAGCCGTCGCCGGGTCTTTTCTCCTTCCCGCGCGGCGGTTTCACCCTGACGCTCGACTTCGCCAACCAGGGACCGGCGACGACGGCGCTTCTCGACCGCCTCGATCACATCGTCACGGCGGCGGGCGGGGCGATCAACCCCTACAAGGACGCGCGCATGAGCCCGGAAACCTTCGCCGCCTCCTTCCCGGACTGGCGCGCGCTCGAGGCGCTTCGCGATCCCGACATGATGTCCAATTTCTGGGCGCGCACGGCGATGAAGCTCCAGAAATGAACATGTCTTCCATTTTAATCAAATCGCGACGGGGCGATGCACGGAATATCAGGCTTTTTCCGGTAACAAAGCCGCCGGGAACAGGAGTACAGACATGAAGTATATCCCATTCATTCTCTTTACCGTGCTGACGAACGCGGCGGCACAACTGATGCTGAAGCAGGGAATGATGTCGCTCGGTCCGATCTCCATGACGGCGGATACGGCGATCGTGCGCATCTTCCAGATCGTCTTCAGCCCCTGGGTGTTCGCCGGCCTGACGATGTTCGTCATTTCGATGGCCTCGCACCTCTACGTGCTGTCGAAGGTCGAACTGTCCTTCGCCTATCCCTTCCTCAGCCTCGCCTATGTGGCGGTGGCCGTCTTCGCCTATGTTCTGTTCAAGGAGGACCAGAATGCCTGGCGTATCGCCGGCATCGCCTTCATCTGCATCGGCACCGTCCTCATCGCCCAGTCCGGCACCTCGACGCATCCGTCCGAGCCGGACCTGTCCTCCGCCAGCAAGAACACGCACGTCAACCTCGGGAGCCACTCATGAAACACATCATCTTCGGTGGAGACGGCTTTGTCGGCCGCCACCTGGCCAGCCGCCTCGTCAAGGACGGCGAAGAGGTCCTGATCGCCGACATCGTCAAGTCCGACCTGCCGCACTACGCCCGCGCCCGCTTCGTCCATTGCGACGTCACCAAGCTCGATCAGGTCATGGCCGTCGAGATCGGTCCGGACGACATGGTCTACAACATGGCGGCAAAAATGCTGTCGCCGCTGCAGGTGCGCGCCAAGCGCTGGGAATTCTTCTGGCCGGTCAACTATTACGGCGCCGAGAACATCATGAAGGCGACGGCCCATGCCGGGGCGAACCGGCTGGTCCAGTTCACCACCGACATGATCTACGGCCACACGGTGCAGTCGCCGCAGACGGAGGACCATCCGGCCAAGCCGCTCGGCGAATACGGCAAGTCGAAGCTCGCCACGGAAGAGCTCGCCAAGGAATGGCGCCGCCGCGGCATGAACATCTCGATCTTCCGTCCGCGCCTGATCATCGGCCCCGGCCGCCTCGGCATCCTGGAAAAGCTGTTCAAGCTGATCGACGCCAACCTGCCGGTGCCGATGATCGGCTCGGGCAAGAACCCGTACCAGTTCATTTCGGTGTTCGACTGCGCCGAGGCCGCGCGGCTCGCCTGGAAGGGCGGCGTGCCGAACAAGGAGTATAATCTCGGTTCCGACAACCCGCCCTCGGTGCGCAAGCTTCTCGGCAATCTGATCAAGCATGCCGGTTCGAAGTCGTTCCTGCTGCCGACGCCGGCCTTCGCCGTCAAGGCGACGCTCGCGACCTTCGACTACATGAACATGCCGATCATGGACCCGGAGCAGTACCTGATCGCCGACGAGATGTGCATCCGCGAGACCGGCGCGCTGAAGCGCGATCTCGGCTGGAAGGCCGAATACAATGACGGCGACATGCTGATCGCCGCCTACAACGAATACCGGGCGAAGAAGTCCGGCGCCGCCTATGCCAACGCCGCCGCCGTTCCGGCCGAATAAGTCAGGGGACCAGAAGACCATGCTCGACAAGCCCGCCCGCATCGCCGTCGATGCCCCCGCGCTGGATGGCGCATCGCCCAAGCCGAAGCTGATCACGGTCGAACAGGCCAAGGCGATGACCGTTCCGGAGATGACGACCCTATTCAAGGATCACGTCAATCCCGGCCAGCTCCACTTCATGAAGCTGCTCGGCTTCCACAAGGTGAAGGTCGAGAGCGCCGAGGGCATGTACTACACCGACCAGAACGGCCGGAAGATCCTCGATTTCTTCGGCGGCTTCGGCTCGCTCGCCTTCGGCCACAACCATCCGCGCCTCATCGCCGCCCGCAAGCAGTTCCAGGACGAGAAGCGCCACGAGATCGCCATCGCCTTCATGTCGCAATATGCGGCAGCGTTTGCCAAGAACCTCGCGACCGTCTCGCCGGGCGACCTCGACATGGTCTTCCTCGGCTCGTCCGGTTCGGAGGTCATGGAAGCCGCCGTCAAGCTCGCCGAGCGCGCCGCCGGTCCGAAGCGGCCGAAGGTCGTCTATGCCGAGAATTCGTTCCACGGCAAGACCAAGGGCGTGCTGAACATCACCGACGGCCAGCTCTACCGCGCCGAGTTCAAGGTGTCCGGCAACACGGTCCGCGTGCCCTTCGGCGACATCCGCGCCATCGAGGCGGCCTTCCGCTCGGATCCGGAAATCGGCGCGATCGTTCTCGAAACCATCCAGGGCGGCGGCGGCATCATCCAGGCGCCGGAAGGCTTCTGGAAGGAATTGCGGGCGCTCTGCGACCGCTACGGCGTCGTCTGGGTCGCCGACGAGGTGCAGTGCGGCTATGGCCGGTCCGGCCGATTCTTCGCCTTCGAGCACGAGAGCGTCGTGCCGGACATCACCGCGCTCGCCAAGTCGCTCGGCGGCGGCAAGGCGGCCGTCGGCGCGATGATCGCGCGGCGCGACATCTACATGAAGGCCTATGGCGCGCCGAAGACGGCGATGATCCACGCGATGGCGACCTTCGGCGGTATGGGCGAGGCCTGCGTCACCGCGATCGAGGCGCTGAACGTCATGTATGACGAGGACCTGATCGAGAACGCTGCCGTGCAGGGCGCCTACCTGCTGGAGCGCCTCAATGCGCTGAAGGCGAAATACCCGAAGATCATCAAGGACGTGCGCGGCCGTGGCCTGATGGTCGGCCTCGAATTCCAGGATTTTAGCCAGACGCTGCCGATGGTGCTGAGGCCGATGGTGGCGATGCTCGACGATAAGCTGAAGGGATCGCTCTCCGGCTTCATCGGCGCCGCGCTGCTGCGCGACTACGACGTCCTCGTCGCCTTCACCGAATACAACCGCAACGTCATCCGGCTGGAGCCGCCGCTGATCTGCGAGCGACGGCATGTCGACCAGTTCGCCGACGCGCTCGACGACCTGCTCGGCAAGGGCATCGTCAGCATCGTCAAGGACTTCATCGGCAGCCAGATGGACCGTTCCGAGGCCTGATTCCCGACGGGCGAAGTCAGAGCGAAAGGGCCGCGCAAGAAGGCGCGGCCCTTTTTCGCGTCAGGACCTGAGCAGCACCTTCGTCGATCCGGCCGCCGCCGCAACCTGCTGGAAGTGGACGGCGCGCTTGGCGCTGTTGCCGCCCGAGCGCAGCAATTGCGTCTGCAACGCGTCGACCACATGGGCGGCGTCGCTCAGCGTCTTGCGCAACCGGGCCGGTTTCGTCGCCGTGTAGCGCCGGCTGGCACGGAAGCGCGTGTTGGCGCCGGGACGCGACCGGAGCGCCGGTGCCTGCGGATCGGCGTCGCGGCGCGCGATCGCTCCCAGCTTGCCGGACGCGGACGCGATCGCCGCGCGCATCTCGTCGTAATCGGGGCCGCGCGGCACCCGCCGCGCCACGTCGCGCAACCCCTGCGCCAGGCAATCCGTGCGGTAGACCGGATCGTAGCGCCGGCACTCGCTGACGACCGCGCGGATGTTGAGGATGATGCCGTTGGTCGCAGTCTGGCTCAGCGGCGATGCCGCGACCGATCCGCCGCCATGGCCCGGCCGGCTCTGCGACTGACCGGAACTGCCGCCATCCGTCGACTGGGCGCGCACGGCATCGCCGGGGGCCAGCGCCAGGCTGGCGGCAAGCAGCAGATGGAAGACCAGCGCTGCCGGAACCCTCCGCATCGGTGTCGTCGTCATGAAATATCCCCTCTCACGATGGTGCGCGCCCGAAGGCGACCTGCAGGCTGCGCTGGGTGCCCGGCCCGAAGGCGCCGTCGATCGCGCCCGCATAGAATTTCTTTTCCGCCAGGATCGCCTGCAACGCCTTGCGCGTCGCGGCGGAGAACATGGTGGGCCGCGTTTCGAGCAGGTTCAGCACCGCCTCGACCCCGGAGCGCAGCGCCAGATAGAGATAGCCCGCCGCGTCCCCGGGCCCCTTGCCGGGGATCATGCCGTCGTCGATCAGGGCCGCGACGTTGAACATCGCCTGCGGATGGCGAAGGTCCGCGGCCTTCAGGAACAGCGCGATCGCCGCCTGCGGATCGCTCGGCAGTCCCGCCATGCCCTGGTAGGTGAGGACGCCGAGATCGTTGATCGCGTCCGGAAAGCCGAGATCGGCGGAGGCCCGGAAGAGGCGCAGCGCCTCGGCGACGTCCTGCGTCGTGCCGACGCCGGTCTCGTAGAGCTTCGCCAGTTCGAACATGGCCTCCGCGTCGCCGCGCTCCGCCGCTGTGCTGAAATGGCGGAACGCCTCCGCCGGCGCGTAGCGGGCGGTGTCGGGGCTCAGCGCCATGTAGCCGAGGCCGATCATCGCGCGGGTGTCGCCGTCGCCGGCAAGGGCCGCGAGCTGGACCGACTGGTCGGGCGCGAGCTTCTGCCAGGCGACCGCCTTGTCCTTGCCGTCGGGAAGCGGCTGGTCGCCGCCGGCGAGGAAGAAGGGAACGCCGGAGAGCGAGCCGTAGAAATGCGGCTGCTGCCGGTTTTCCGTCTCGCGCATGACGGCGTCGCGTACCTGCCGGAAGAGGAGGCCGATCTCGACATCTTTCTTCGGCATCAGGTCTAGCAGGGCCTGCGCGAAGGGGCTGTGGCTCCCCTTGCCGTCGAGCGCCACCTTGCCGTCCTCGGCGGCGTAGACGACCATCATGCCGCGATCGGGCGAGGGCGCCGCAAGCCCGCCGCCACGCAGGCGGTCGATCGCGCCTGCGGGAAGGGCCGCCGGCGCGGCGTCCACAGGCCCGTCCGCGAAGGGATTGTTGCGGCAGGAATCGAGGATGACGATGCGCAGCCGTCGCGCCCGGTCGACCGCCGCGAGCAGCCGTTTGAGGCTCAGCGCCCGGGCGCCGATCTCGGAGGGCGCGTCAATCGCAAGATCGACCGGCAGCAGGTAGTTCTCGCCGTCGAGCTCGACGCCGTGTCCCGCATAATAGACGAGGGCCACATCGGCGGTTTCCGCCTGCTCGGAGAACGTATTGACCGCCGTCACCATCGCGTCGAGCGTCGCATCGAGCGCGACGGTCGTGTCGAAGCCGAGCGCGGTCAGCGTCGCGGCGATGGCGCGCGCGTCGTTCGCCGTGTTTTTCAGCGGCGTCACGGTGCGATAATCGGCAAGACCGAAGACGAGGGCGACGCGCGCGGCGGCCTCGGCGCGAAGGGGGCCTGCGAGAAGCGCGCAGGCGAGCATGAGGGCGGCGATCAGGCGGCGCGGCGTCAGGGAGAAAGGGCCTGGCATCATCACGCTCTCCTATCGAAGCGTCGAGATCTCGACCCGACGGTTTCGGCCGTCGGTCGGCTGGTCGGGGAAGAGCAGGGCGGTTTCGCCGAAGGCGCGCAGCGTGAGGCGGTCGGCGGCGATGCCGAAGCGTTCCTCGAGATAGCGGATCGCCGCCGCCGCCCGCCTTTCGCTGAGCGCGAGATTGGCGTCCGCCGCGCCCGTCGCGTCGGTGTGGCCGCCGACGACGAAGCGGTGGGGGGCAAGATCCGGGCTTTCCAGTGCCGCACCGAGGCTGTCGAGCAGCGCGCGGGCCTCGGGCGTCAGTTCCGCCGAATTCAGCCGGAAGGTGACCGCGAGGTTGACGGTTGCCGCAAGCGTGTCGCCATAGGCGTTGACGGTCTTTGCGCCGTCCGGCGCCTGGATGGATGCGCCGACTGGCTGCACGAGAAGCCCGCGCGTCAGCGCGCCGTCGTCGGCGTGCCCGGGCAGCAGGCGGTCGCGGATCTCCTCCGGAGAGGCGGAGGAAAGGATGACGGGCTCGCCCGCCATCGCGGCCGCCGGTGCGGAGAGAGCCGCCAGCAGGATCAAGCCGATGCGGCCGACCATCGCGACCTCCTGAAAATCGATCGAACACGCCTTGGATGATATAGGCAAAACAGTAGTTTGACGGGGAGGGGAAGTCAATTCGCGCGTCGGCTCCGCGATTTCCCCGGCTCGCCTTTCCAACCCGCCTCTTATTTGCTAGGCCGTCCGCGACCTGTGCTGTGGCTGGAGGAGAGTGTCATGACGCCTGAAATACGTCCGCTTGTTGCCGGAAACTGGAAGATGAACGGCTTGCGGGCCTCGCTCGACGAGCTGAAGGCGATCATCGAGGGCGTTCAGGGTCCGCTGTCGGAAAAGGTCGACACGCTGATCTGCCCGCCGGCGACGCTGCTCTATGTCGCGACCGCGCTTGCGACCGACAGCCCGCTTGCGATCGGCGCGCAGGATTGCCATCCGAAGGAGAGCGGCGCCCATACCGGCGACATTTCCGCGCCGATGATTGCCGACTGCTTCGGCACCTATGTCCTCGTCGGCCATTCCGAGCGCCGCACCGACCACGGCGAAAGCGACGCGCTGGTGCGCGCCAAGGCCGAGGCCGCGCTCGCGGCCGACCTCACCGCCGTCGTCTGCATCGGCGAGACGGGGGACGAGCGCAAGGCGGGGGAAACCCTCCCGGTTCTGAAGCGCCAGCTTTCCGGCTCCGTGCCGGATGCCGCGACGGCGGACAACACGGTGATCGCCTACGAGCCGGTCTGGGCGATCGGAACGGGCCTGACGCCGACGGCTGCCGACGTCGCCGAGGCGCATGCCTTCCTGCGCAGCGAGCTGGTGTCGCGCTTCGGCGGCGAGGGCGCGAAAATGCGCATCCTCTATGGCGGCTCGGTGAAGCCCGCAAACGCCGCGGAACTGATGTCGGTCGCCAATGTCGACGGCGCGCTGATCGGCGGCGCCAGCTTGAAAGCCGCCGATTTCCTCGCCATCTATGGCGCATACGAAGGATTGACGGCCTGACCAACGCCTTGCCGGCGGGCTGCGGGCTTGGAATGCGCGCGTCCTTGGTATAAGGGACGCGCGAAACCTCTTTTGGCCGGTTCGGCGGGAACGTGAAGATATGCAGACCGTATTGCTCGTCATCTACCTCATGGTCGTCCTCGTGCTGATCGGCGTCGTGCTGATCCAGCGCTCGGAAGGCGGCGGCCTCGGCATCGGCGGCGGTTCGGGCTTCATGTCGGCGCGCGGCACAGCCAATGCGCTGACGCGCACCACGGCGATCCTCGCGACGCTGTTCTTCGTGCTGGCGCTCGGCATGGGCATCCTGTCGCGCTACGAGCCGCAGGCGACCGACATTCTCGATCGCATCCCCGGCACGAGCGGCGCCGGAAACGGCGTTCTCGATTCGCTCGGCGGCCAGCCTTCGGGCGGCAGCGCCGTTCCGAGCGATGCGGGGACCCCGCCTGCCGGCGGCGCATCGACCGGGGCGGCTCCGGCAACGGGTGGCGCCGAGGCGCCGGCCGGCGGCGCTGCGACGACGCCAGCGACCGGCGCGCCGGCGGCCACCGCTCCCGCGACCACCACTCCGGCAACCGGAGCCGGCGAACCTGCCTCCGGTGTCCCGAGCGGCCAGTAAGCCGCGGCGTTCTCATCCGACCGGCGGGCCGCAAGCCCGCCGGTTTTCTTTTGTCGGTCTTCTGCCACCGGCGGCGCGGGAAATGCGCCGGACGGCAACTTTCCGGTGGCGGAATCAATTTCGAAACGGTATCCGGTGAAGCCCATGGCGCGATATGTTTTCATCACTGGCGGCGTGGTATCCTCCCTTGGAAAAGGGATTGCTGCCGCCGCTCTCGGAGCACTGCTTCAGGCCCGTGGCTACAGGGTCCGGCTGAGAAAGCTCGACCCTTACCTCAATGTCGATCCGGGGACGATGAGCCCGACCCAGCACGGCGAGGTGTTCGTCACCGACGACGGGGCGGAGACCGACCTCGACCTCGGCCATTACGAGCGTTTTACAGGACGCTCGGCGACAAAGACCGACAACATCACCACCGGCCGCATCTACAAGAACATCATCGACAAGGAGCGGCGCGGCGACTATCTCGGCGCCACCGTCCAGGTGATCCCGCATGTCACCAACGAGATCAAGAACTTCGTCACCGAAGGCAACGAGGACTATGATTTCGTCATCTGCGAGATCGGTGGAACGGTCGGCGACATCGAGGCGATGCCGTTCCTGGAGGCGATCCGCCAGCTCGGCAACGATTTGCCGCGCAACACCGCCGTCTATGTCCACCTGACGCTGATGCCTTACATCCCGGCTGCCGGCGAACTGAAGACGAAGCCGACCCAGCATTCGGTCAAGGAACTGCAGGCGCTCGGCATCGCCCCCGATATCCTGCTGGTGCGGGCCGACCGCGAGATCCCGGAAGCCGAGCGCCGCAAGCTTTCGCTCTTCTGCAACGTCCGCCCCTCCGCCGTAATCCAGGCGCTCGATGTCGCGAGCATCTACGACGTGCCGATCGCCTACCACAAGGAAGGCCTCGATTCGGAAGTGCTCGCCGCCTTCGGCATCGAGCCAGCGCCGAAGCCGCGCATCGAGGACTGGGTCGACGTCGCCGAGCGCATCCGCACGCCGGAAGGCGAGGTGACCATCGCTATCGTCGGTAAGTATACCGGGCTGAAGGACGCCTACAAGTCGCTGATCGAGGCGCTCTATCACGGAGGCCTCGCCAACCGGGTCAAGGTCAAGCTCGAATGGATCGAATCGGAGATCTTCGAGAAGGAGGATCCCGCCCCCTGGCTTGAGAAGGTGCACGGCATCCTCGTTCCCGGCGGCTTCGGCGAGCGCGGTTCGGAGGGCAAGATCTCCGCCGCCCGCTTCGCGCGGGAGCGCAAGGTGCCCTATTTCGGCATCTGTTTCGGCATGCAGATGGCGGTGGTCGAGGCGGCGCGCAATCTGGCGGGCATCGAAAAGGCGTCATCGACCGAATTCGGCCCGACAGCGGAGCCGGTCGTCGGCCTGATGACCGAATGGGTCAAGGGCAACATGCTGGAAAAACGCCAGGCGGCCGGCGATCTCGGCGGCACGATGCGGCTCGGCGCCTACAAGGCAAGCCTGAAGAAGGGCAGCAAGATCGCCGACATCTACGGATCGACCGATATTTCCGAGCGCCACCGTCACCGCTACGAGGTGAACGTCGATTACAAGGCGCGGCTCGAGGCCTGCGGGCTTGATTTCTCCGGCATGTCGCCGGACGGCGTGCTGCCGGAGACGGTCGAATATCCGGACCATCCCTGGTTCATCGGCGTGCAGTACCATCCCGAGCTGAAGTCGCGCCCGCTCGATCCGCACCCGCTGTTTGCAAGCTTCATCGAGGCGGCGGTCGAACAGAGCCGTTTCGTCTGATCGACGCCGCTCAACGCCATTTGAGACAAGGACCGGCGGGCGCGGAGAGCGCGCCCGCCGGTCCTTTCTGATTCCGGACCTGCCGGACAAGGGCGCGAACGCCGGAGCCCGCATCACCCGATGGAATCCCAGACCGCTGATTTCATTGCATGAATGGAATGGTTAACGAGGCGTTAATTCTGGTCAGCCTCGCGCAAGCTTCGCGGAATAACCCGATTGCGTACGGATCGGGAAGTCCAGTCGGGGCGCCTTCTCTCGCCTTCGCAGGATCCCGCTGACAGACGCCTTGCGGCGGAGGTGGACGATGCAGATCGCAGACAGGGTATCCGCGCCGGCAGGCGACACGATGGGCAACCTCGCCGGGCGTCAGGCGTCGCAGGTCGGGTCGTCGGCCCGCGAGGATGCGGCCGCGATCGCCTCCGCCGCCGGCTATCTCGACTCCTCCTCGCGCGTCTCGCTCTCGGCCGATGCGCTCCTCTACCTCGGGCGCGCCAAGCGGACGCCCGAACGCTTCCCGGCCCTGACCCAGGACGAATGGAGCAACCGTCCCTCCAGCCAGCTTCTCGCGCGCGAATATCAGGCCTTCGGAAAATACATCGAGAGCGGCAATTACAAGGGCTACTACCGCGCCTTCATAGAGTATTACGACAGCCTGAGAAGCGAGGACCAGAACAGCCTGCGTTATTTCGGCACGCGCGAGGCAGCCGTCGCAGGCCTGCGCTCGATCGAATACGAGAACGGCCCCGAGGAAGTCGGCGACCTGCCGAGCCGCATCAGCGTGTTCCTTGACGCGGAAAAGAGCTTCGTCGGCCGTCCCGCGGAAGAGGCGGGCCCGGCGGCGACCGGTTTCGGCTGGGACAGCGTCAACATCAGCTACGAGGCGTCGGACACGGCGTCCGAGACGATTTCCAGCATCGACAGGCTCTACGCCGAATCCTACTGAGACGCCCGACACCGTCGAAGCGTGCATTCTGTCGTCGTTCTCGCACAATCCGTTGGAGCAAGGCACCGCGTCGTGTAGAGAAGAACGGTGCCTTCTGGCACGCGACGGATCGCGGAGGGGTTTTGCAGCGTGCGCCAGGGATTGCTGGAAACGGTTATCGGAGGCGTTCGGTCGCGGACCAGCCATTCTCAGGTGGTGAACGAACTCGGGCGCTCCATCGTCGGCGGCGACTATCCGGAAGGCGGGCTGCTGCCGGGCGACGGCGAACTGGCGGCCCGGTTTCGCGTGTCGCGCACGGTGCTGCGCGAGGCGATGAAGACGCTGGCCGCCAAGGGCATGATCGTGGCGCGGGCGCGAATCGGCACGCGGGTGCGCCGGCGCGACGACTGGAACCTCTTCGATGCCGATGTGCTGACCTGGTATTTCGATTGCGGCGTCGACGAACGGTTTCTTTACCATCTGAGCGATGTGCGCCTTGCCTTCGAGCCTCATGCGGCGGCACTTGCGGCGCGCCATGCCTCCGAAGGCGAGATCGCCGGCATGATGCGGCTCGCGGTCGCGATGGGCGACCCCGCCCACACGGCAGAGACGCTGGCGATCGCCGACCTGAAATTCCACATCGCCGTGATCGAGGCCTGCGGCAACCCCTTCATGCGCACGATCGGCAGCCTGATCGAGGCCGGTCTCGCCGGCGTCTTCAAGCTCTCGTCGCCCGCCGCCGACCGCGCCAAGATCGACGAGGTCGCCCGCAACCACATCCGCATCGTCGAGGCGATCCGCCTGCGCGACGAGGCCGGCGCCCGCGAGGCGATGGAGAATGTCATCCGTCTCGGCCGCGACCGGGTGCGCGGCGCGATTGTCGACACGGCGACCCGACCGGTCGAGGCGCCGTGACGGCGGCGATGCGAATTTCCACCGGGCGCCTTGTTCCCTTGCGCCGATATGCTTATGTCAGCATCGGCACCTTCAGGCGCCGCGTCCATCAACGGTGATCGAGGGTCATGTCCGAACTGCTTGTCATTTTCCTACTGCTCCTGATCAATGCATTCTTTGCAATGTCGGAAATGGCAATCGTATCGGCAAGCCGGCCGCTCCTGCGGCAGATGGCCAAGCAGGGCAACCGCCGCGCCGAGACCGCGCTGAAGCTCGCCGAGGAGCCGGGCCGGTTCCTCTCGACGGTCCAGGTCGGCATCACCCTGGTCGGCACGCTGGCGGGCGCCTATGGCGGCGCCACGATCGCCGACAACATCGCGCCCTGGCTGAACGACGTCAGCTGGATCAATCCCTATGGCAGCACGGTCGCCGTCGCGCTGGTCGTGACGATGATCACCTACCTGTCGGTCATCGTCGGCGAACTGATCCCGAAGCAACTCGCGCTACGCAATTCCGAGACGGTGGCGATGTTCGTCGCCGGGCCGATGTCGTTCCTGTCGAAGATCGCCGCGCCTGTCGTGCTCCTCTTCGAACTGTCGGCGCGGCTCCTGCTCCGGCTCCTCGGTTTTCGCGCCGCACCGCAGGACCAGGTCACCGAAGAAGAAGTGCAGGCCATCATGGCGGAAGGCGTCGAAAGCGGCGCCATCGAGAAATCCGAGCACGAGATGCTGCGCCGGATCATCCGCCTCGGCGACCGCAACGTGAAGTCGATCATGACGCACCGCACCGAGGTCAGCTTCATCGAGCTCGACGACACGATCGAGACGATCCGCGAGAAGGTGCAGCAGTCGGGCCATTCCCGCTATCCGGTGCTCGATCCGGAAAGCGGCGAGGTGCTCGGCGCCGTTCTGGTCAAGGAAGTGCTCAATCCGCCGTCGGAATCGGCGTTCGATATCCGCGACTTCATCCGCGACATCCACACCCTGCCCGAAACGGCGTCCTGCCTGAAGGCGCTCGAAGCCTTCAAGTCGTCGCGCATCAACATGTCGCTGATCGTCGATGAGTACGGCAGCACCGAGGGAATCCTCACCATCGCCGACATTCTCGAGGCGATCGTCGGCGTGCTGCCGTCGAACTACGACGATATCGAACACGCGCTGGTGCGCATGCGCGAGGACGGTTCCTATCTCGTCGATGGCCGCACGCCGATCGATGAGATCCACCTGTCGATCGGTCTCGACGAGATCGAATCGGACGGCAATTACGAGACGATCGCCGGATTCCTCGTGCAGCAGCTGCGCAAGACGCCGGAGGAGGGCGACACGACGGAGGCCCATGGCCACCGGTTCGAGGTGGTCGACATGGACGGGCGCCGCATCGACAAGATCCTCGTCACGCGCCTTGCGGGCGAGTAGGTGCCCGGATACGGAAAAAGGCCGGGCATGCCCGACCTTTCTTCCGTCTTGCGCTGACCTGCTAGAGCAGATTCGACTTATTCCGGGTCATATCCTGCGGCCTCGAAATAGTGTCGGCATTCCTTTGGCGTGAAGGCGG
>NZ_JBHFEI010000016.1:0-75135 GCF_041928815.1 Ensifer soli
AAGGCAAAAGGCAAGGCAGGCCAGATTGCCGAGACGCTGGTCCGTCTCGATCTGCTAATTCTCGATGAGCTTGGATACCTTCCGTTCAGCGCCTCAGGCGGAGCGCTGCTCTTCCACCTGCTCAGCAAGCTTTACGAGCGCACCAGCGTCGTTATCACCACTAACCTCAGCTTTAGCGAATGGGCCACGGTCTTCGGCGACGCCAAGATGACGACAGCTCTCCTCGACCGCTTGACCCACCGTTGCCATATCCTGAAAACCGGTAACGACAGCTTCCGTTTCAAGGCCAGCTCGGCCGCAGCGGCACAGAAAAGAGGAGAAAAGCCCAGCCCACTGACCAAAGCCTGACCAGAAAACCATACTTAGAGGTGGCTCAATGCTCGGTGGAAAAACCGGCTCAGTTCCGCGTGCAAACCAACACAAAATCTCGGAATTGGAGCGCAGCAAGATCGTGCTTGCCGAAAAGCTTGGCCATCAGGCCAAGCCGAAAGGGAAATTCGAGGACCAGCTAGAACCGGCCCTGACATTCCTCACAAACCCTTGGAAACTCTGGAAAACCGGCAATATTGCACTGAGGCGTACGGTGCTCAAACTGGCCTTCGCAGACCGCATCGAATACTGCCGGAAAAGCGGTCCTAGAACACCGAAAATTGCCATGCCGTTTAAGGCTTTAACGGGTCAAATAGACCTTAAAAATGGAAATGGTGCCCAGAAGAGGACTCGAACCTCCACGCCTCTCGGCACAGGTACCTGAAACCTGCGCGTCTACCAATTCCGCCATCTGGGCGCGGACAGGCATGTAGAAGGCCTGCGGGAAGGTGTCAACAAGGATTTTGAAGAAATGTCACATCGGGCCGGCGATTTTTGGGATGCCTTGTGTCAAACAGCTGATTTAAAACCAGTTTCCGTCGTCGCGGTCAGGCTCGCCGCTTCCCAGGCTCGGATGCGCGCGAAGGCTGAGGCGAGCAGGTCGGCGGCCTCCTCCGGCGTGCCGGCCTCGACATAGCAGCGCATCTCCGGCGCATTGCCCGAGGGGCGGAAATGCACGATGCGCCCGTCCTCGAGCCGGATGCGCAGCCCGTCCAGCGTATCGACGCCGGCGGGAACGCCGATGCCTTCCAGGAAGCCCGCGACCGCCTCGGGCCCGCGCGACAGCGCGCGCATCAGGGCGCTGCTGGTCTCGACGGGGAAATTCTCCAGCCGGTCGCTCAGCGCCACGGGCAGGCGATAGGTGCCGACGATGCGCGACAGCGGCTCGCCGACGAGGGCGCGCAGCGACAGGACCGCGAGCGCCGGCAGGACGCTGTCGCGTGTCGGCAGCGCCCGGATCACCGCGCCGTTCACCTCGAGGTCGGAGGCCGTCAGCAGGCCGCCATTCGCCTCGAAACCGATCACCCGCCGGTGGCCGGCGCGGACCGCCTCCGTCATCGCGGCGATGACATAGGGCGAGCCGACGCGCGTGCGCGTGACGGGCAGGCCCATGCAGCGGTCGATGCCCGAATTCGAGGTGACCGGCGTGGCGACGACGTCGGCATCGAGGAAGCGGGCGGCGACGAGGCCGAGGAGATCGCCGCGCAGCGGCTCGCCGGTCTCGTCGGCGACGAGCGGTCGGTCGCCGTCGCCATCGGCGGAGACGATCGCGTCGAGCCCGTGCTCGGCCGCCCAGCGCTTCAGCAGCGCCACCGTTTCCGCCGAGACCGCTTCCGTGTCGACCGGGATGAAACTGTCGGAGCGGCCGAGCGCGACGGTCTCTGCGCCGTAATGCCTGAGGATCTCGACGAAGAGGTCGCGCGCCACCGTGCTGTGCTGGTAGACGCCGATTTTCAGCCCCGCCAGCGCCGCCTGCGGAAGAAGAGCGCTGTTGCGGGCCGAGAACCGGCGCATCGCCTCCGTCTCCCGGTTCTCCCCGACGAATTCGACGGGTTCCGGCACCACGCCGCGGGCGAACATGTCGGCGGCGATCGCGCTGATCGCCTGCTCGTCGTCCTTGCCGATTTCGCCCGTCGGAAGATAGAACTTGATGCCGTTGCGGTCGGCGGGAATGTGGGAGCCGGTCACCATCAGCGCCGCCGCGCCCGTCTCGAGGCCGTAGAGCGCCAGTGCCGGCGTGGGCAGGGTGCCGCAGTCCACCGGCACCAGACCGGCATCCCTCAGCGCCGCCATCGCGATTGCCGCGATCCGGGGGCTCGACGGGCGAAAATCGCGCCCGACCAGCACCGTGTCGCCCGGCTTCACCTGGCCGGTGCCCAGTATGTAGCGGGCGAAGGCAAGCGCATAGACGGCGCTGTTGCCGCCGGCGAGGTCGACGGAGAGGCCTCTCAGGCCGCTTGTACCGAATTTCAGGCTCACCGGGCGTTCCTCTTGGCGCATGCGGCGGCCGGGATGGCCGCTCTTCTTGTTTTCACGAATAAAACAAATTGCCGCCGCGTTGTAGCGGATAGGCGCGTGTTGTGGAACACTTCCGCCTGCGGGTTCGGGAGGACGCGCTGCAGACAGCCTTTCGTCGCAAGAAACAGGATGAGGAGTGTAAGCCATGATCAAACTGTATCGCCTTGCCGCCGCCGCCATGCTCGGCATCGCCACCGTGCTGACCGGCATGCCCGGGGCGCAGGCCCTGCCCGCCATGGCCCCCGTCGCCGCCGGCCAGACCGACGTCGTCACCGTCTATCATCGCGGCCACCCGCACCGCCGCCATTACCGGCCCTATCATCATCACTACCGGCCCCACTACCGGCCGCGCGTCTATGTCGCGCCGCGCATCATCTACCGCGACCCCTCTGTGCGCCGGGGCTACGGCGCCCATGTCCGCTGGTGCCTCAACCGCTACCGGTCCTACGACCCGGCGACCAACCGCTATCTCGCCTATGCGGGCGTCTACCGCGCCTGCCGTTCTCCCTACCGCTAACACCGGGCATGCCGCTCCGTGAGTCCGGCGCGGCACGCCGTCTTGGCCAGGGGCGCGGCACGCCGCCCGGGCTCACGGAGCAGCGTCGCCGGCCGGCTTGCGGTCGGCATGGCCGAGATCGCGCCCCGGTTCGATGAGGTCGCGAATGCGCTGCTTCAGTTCCTTCGGGCCGGGAAAGCCGTTGTCCCTGCGTCGTTCCCAGACGAGCACCCCATCGACGCGGATCTCGAAGAGGCCGCCCGTCGCCGGCACGAGCGACACTTCCCCGAGCGCGTCGGCAAAGGTCGAGAGCAGTTCCTGCGCCATCCAGGCGGATCGCAGCAGCCAGTTGCACTGCGTGCAGTAGACGATGGTGACGCGCGGCTTTTCCGTCATGGCGTGGCTGTCCCGGCTGGCTGGATCGGGTGGAAGGGTGCCGGCAGGATAGGCGCCCCCGGCCGGGCCGGCAAGCCGGCGACGGCCCGCGCCGCCCTCACCGAAACGTCAGCCGCCGTGAAGGCCTTGTGCGCGTCCGGGCCTTGCCATGTCGTTGTCCTCGACGGCATCTGCTGCATTGCAACATGAAAGGATGCCGCCGATGACCGACTTCACCGACAACCGTCCCCGCCTTCTCCTGCCCGCGCTCGACCGCGTCTATGCCGGCCTCGGCGTAAGCGCGGAGACGCTGATGCGTGTCGTCGCCGGCGCGCTTTTCGCGGTGCACGGCTACGGCAAGATCCTCAATCCCTTCGGTGCCGTCGGCATGGTCGAGGGTCTCGGCTTCTATCCCGGCGTGTTCTGGTCGCCGCTGCTGGCGGCCACCGAATTCTTCGGCGGCATCCTGATCGCCATCGGCCTCTTCACCCGCCCGGCGGCATTCGCCGGCCTCATCGTGCTGCTGGTCACCGTCTATGTCCACGGCGTCGTGCGCGCGGAAGGGCTGATGGGCGCGGAGAAATCCATCCTCTGGTCGGCGATCTTCCTCTATTTCGCGGTTCGCGGATCGAACGGCCAGTCGGTCGACGCGCGGATCGGGCGGCAGTTCTGAGGAAGGCCCGCCCCCGGCACGCCGTCTCAGCGGCAGACGCGCACCTTGCGGATGACGAGGTTGCCGTAATCATCATAGGCGCGGATTTTCTTCGTGTAACAGGTCTGCCCGTAGGCGATGCAGCCGCCGGCCTCGGCGGTCGCGGCAAAGGAGGTGGCGGCGGTCAGCGCGACGAGGGCGGAGAGCAGGATACGGCGCATGGGGATCTCCCTGGAGCGGAACACGGGGGACGGCGTCCTGCCATCCGATGATCCGATCATGCCGGGAGAGGCCTGCCGGCGCTGTTCCCGCCGGAACAGGAAAGACGCCCGGGGCAGGCCTTTTATTCGTCGCCCATCTTCAGCGCGGCGATGAAGGCCTCCTGCGGGATCTCCACCTTGCCGAACTGGCGCATGCGCTTCTTGCCTTCCTTCTGCTTTTCCAGGAGCTTGCGCTTGCGGGTGGCGTCGCCGCCATAGCACTTCGCCGTCACGTCCTTACGCAGCGCCCGGACGGTTTCGCGGGCGATCACCTTGCCGCCGATCGCCGCCTGGATCGGGATCTGGAACATGTGCGGCGGGATCAGGTCCTTGAGTTTCTCGCACATGGTGCGGCCGCGCCGGTCGGCGGCGGAGCGGTGGACGAGCATGGAGAGCGCGTCGACCGGCTCGCCGTTGACGAGGATCGACAGCTTGACGAGGTCGCTCGGGCGATAGTCGGCGAGGTTGTAGTCGAAGGAGGCATAGCCCTTCGAGATCGATTTCAGCCGGTCGTAGAAGTCGAAGACGACCTCGTTCAGCGGCAGCTCGTAGGTGAGCATGGCGCGGTTGCCGACATAGGTGAGCTCGGTCTGGATGCCGCGCCGGTCCTGGCAGAGCTTCAGGATGCCGCCGAGATAGTCGTCCGGCGTCAGGACCGTCGCCTTGATCCAGGGTTCGCGGAACTCCTCGATCTTGACCACGTCCGGCATGTCGGCCGGATTGTGCAGTTCCTTCTCGGTGCCGTCGGTCATCGTCAGCTGGTAGACGACGGAGGGGGCGGTGGCGATCAGGTCGAGGTCGAACTCGCGCGACAGCCGCTCCTGGATGATTTCGAGATGCAGGAGGCCGAGGAAGCCGCAGCGGAAGCCGAAGCCGAGCGCGGCCGAGCTTTCCATCTCGAAGGAGAACGAGGCGTCGTTGAGGCGCAGCTTGCCCATCGCCGAGCGCAGTTCCTCGAAATCGGCGGCATCGACCGGGAAGAGGCCGCAGAAGACCACGGGCTGGGCCGGCTTGAAGCCCGGCAGCGCCTCCGCCGTCGGCTTGCGGTCGTCGGTGATCGTGTCGCCGACGCGGGTGTCGGCCACTTCCTTGATGGAGGCGGTGATGAAACCGATCTCGCCGGGGCCGAGACTGTCGACATTGACCATTTTCGGCGTCAGCACCCCGACGCGCTCGACGCCGTATTTCGCGCCCGTGCCCATCATGCGGATCGTCTGGCCCTTGGTCAGCACGCCCTCGATGATGCGCACCAGCACCATGACGCCGAGATAGGTGTCGTACCAGCTGTCGACCAGCAGCGCCTTTAAGGGCGCCGTCTCGCCGCCGGCGCTCTTCGGCGCCGGCAGGCGGTGGACGATTGCCTCCAGCACGTCGGGAATGCCGAGGCCGGTCTTGGCCGAGATCATCACCGCGTCGGAGGCGTCGATGCCGATCACCTCCTCGATCTGCGCCTTGATCCGCTCGGGCTCGGCGGCCGGAAGGTCGATCTTGTTGAGGACGGTGACGATCTCGTGGTTGTTGTCGATCGCCTGGTAGACATTCGCCAGCGTCTGCGCCTCGACGCCTTGCGAGGCGTCGACGACGAGCAGCGAGCCCTCGCAGGCCGACAGCGAGCGCGACACCTCGTAGGCGAAGTCGACATGGCCGGGCGTGTCGATCAGGTTCAGCACATAGGTGTCGCCGTCCTTCGCCTTGTAGTGCAGGCGCACGGTCTGCGCCTTGATGGTGATGCCGCGCTCCTTCTCGATGTCCATGCTGTCGAGCACCTGCTCGGACATCTCGCGCTCGGCAAGACCGCCGGTCAGCTGGATCAGCCGGTCGGCGAGCGTGGACTTGCCATGGTCGATATGGGCGACGATGGAGAAGTTGCGGATGTGCGACAGCGGCGTGCGGGAAGAATCTGAGCTCATGGCCCGCATATAGCAGCGACATGATGCGCCGCAAAGCCGGAATACCGGGCTTTTTAACGATTGCGCCGGCCGTTGAAAGCGGCTCTTCCGGACGCTTGACTCTCTTATAAGACCGATCAATTCTCTTATCATGGAAAATCGAACCGACATCGCCATCGGCGACCGCCTGCACCGCCTGCGCGTCGAGGCGGGACTGACACTCGACGGGCTGGCGGAAGGCTCGGGCGTCAGCCGCGCGATGATCTCGCGCATCGAGCGCGGCGAGGCGAGCCCGACGGCGCAATTGCTGGCGCGGCTCTGCACGGCGCTCGGCCAGTCGCTGTCGACCTTCTTCGCCGGGGAGACGCCCTCGGCGGAACGGCTGGCGCGCCGCGAGACCCAGCCCGAATGGCGCGATCCGGCCACCGGCTACCTGCGCCGCGCCGTCTCGCCGCCCGGCCTGCCGACGCCGGTCGACGTGGTCGAGGTGGAGTTTCCCGAAGGCGCCACCGTCGGTTTCCCGCCGGCGACGGCGGGCGCGCGGATGAGCCAGCATGTCTGGCTGCTGTCGGGGCGGCTCCTGATGACGGTCGGCACCGGCGCGCCGGTGGCGATGGCGCCCGGCGACTGCCTGTTCATGACATTCGCCGAGGGCCACATCTTCCACAATCCCGGCCCCGGCCCCGCCCGCTACGCCGTCATCCTCAATCGCAACCGGAGCTGAGCCCCCGTCCATGTCCATCGTCACCCTTCGCGTCCTTACCGGGACGGATGTCGACGCCGCCATCCCCGCGCTCGCGGCCATCCTTTCTGACTGCGTCGAGGGCGGCGCCTCGGTCGGCTTCATGGCGCCCTTCCCGCCTGAGGACGCGATCCCCTTCTGGCAGGGGGTCGCGGCGGCGGTGAAGGCGGACGCGGCCTGCGTCATCGTCGCCGAGCGCGAGGGCGAGATCGTCGGCACGGTGCAGCTCGGTCTCGCCATGCCGCCGAACCAGCCGCATCGCGCCGACGTGAAGAAGATGCTGGTGCATCGCAAGGCCCGGCGGACGGGCGTGGCGCGGCACCTGATGATGGCGCTGGAGGTCGAGGCGGCCCGGCGCGGACGCCGCGTGCTGGTGCTCGACACCGTCACCGGCAGCGTCGCCTACGGTCTTTACATCGACCTCGGCTGGCAGCGCGTCGGCGACGTTCCGGATTTTGCCCTGATGCCGGACGGCGCGCCCTGCAGCACGACGTTCTTCTACCGCCACCTGACGCCGCCCGCCTGATCGAGAAGGGTCTGTAATATGTGACGGCGAAACAGCTCCGGGTTCCCCACGGCGAAAACAGATCCATCCCCCGCAAGGGTGCAATCGGCGCGGAATCGGCGTCCCCTCAAAGACCGGCCGCCGTGTGCCGTCCTTGCGCCAGCCTGTCCGCTGTGCGCCTCCCCAATCTTCCGTGCTTCCATTTTCCTGCCGCAATCGGCAGACTATCTCCGCGCAAGGGGCAAATCAGCGTTTGAGAGCAAGGGGACGACAGCTTCCATGATGAAGAAAATCGTGCTGGTGACGGTTGCAGCCGCCACTCTTTCGGCATGCACCACCACCGATCCCTACACGGGCGAGCAGAAGATGTCGAACACCTCCGGCGGTGCGCTGATCGGCGCCGGCCTCGGTGCGGCCACCGGCCTGCTGATCGGCGGCAACGCCCGCGAGCGGCGCAACGGCGCCCTGATCGGCGCCGGCATCGGCGCGCTCGGCGGCGGCCTCATCGGCAACTACATGGACAGCCAGGAGGCCGAACTGCGCGCGCAGCTTCAGGGCACCGGCGTCTCCGTCACCCGCGCCGGCGACCGCATCATCCTCAACATGCCCTCGAACATCACCTTCGGCACCGACCAGGACCAGGTGATGCCGGGCTTCTACCCGACTCTGAACTCGGTGGCGATCGTGCTGCGCAAGTTCAACAAGACGCTGATCGACGTCGACGGGCACACCGATTCGACCGGAAGTGCGGCCCACAACCAGGCGCTCTCGGAGCGCCGCGCCGCCTCCGTCGCCAACTACCTCGCCTCGCAGGGCATCGACCAGCGCCGCATGTCGGCGATCGGCTACGGTCCCGAGCGGCCTGTCGCCTCCAATTCCACCGAAGCCGGCAAGGCGCAGAACCGCCGCGTCGAGATCTCGATCGCGCCGATCCGCGAAGGCTGATCGGCGGCCTGCGGCATCCTGAGAAAGGCCGGGCGGCGATGCCGCTCCGGCCTTTTCCATGCCGGTTTCAGGCCGGTTTCAGGCCGGCGGGTAGCGGTGCGCCGTGCCGTTGAAGTCGATGACGGTATGGCAGCCGCCGTCCCCGGCCGCGATCGTCGCCGCGGAAATCACCGTCTTGCCGTGGCCGCCGGGAATGTCCAGCACATAGGTCGGCTGGCAGAGGCCGGAAATGCGGCCGCGCAGCGCCGCCACCAGCGCCTGGCCCTCCTCGATCGTCAGGCGGAAATGGGCGGTGCCGGGCGCGAGGTCCGGATGGTGCAGGTAATAGGGCTTGATCCGCGCCTCGACGAAGGCGCGCATGAGGGCCGCCAGCGTTTCGACATCGTCGTTGACGCCCCTAAGCAGCACCGACTGGCTGACCATCACGATGCCGGCATCGACCAGCCGGGCGCAGGCGGCCCGCGCCTGCGCCGTCAGTTCGCGTGGATGGTTTGCATGCAGCGCCACATAGGTCGTCTTGCCGCTCGCGTGGAGCGCCTCGATGAGCGCCGCATCGATCCGTCCCGGCTCGACCACCGGCACGCGGCTGTGGAGACGGACGATCTTCACATGGTCGATTTCCGAGAGCCGGCTCAATGTCTCGCCGAGGCGCCGCGGCGACAGCACCAGCGGATCGCCCCCGGTCAGGATCACTTCCCAGATGTCCTTGTGTTCCGCGATATAGGCGATCGCCGCGTCGAGTTCGCCGGCGGTCAGCGTGCCGAGCCCCTGCGGCCCGACCATCTCGCGGCGGAAGCAGAAGCGGCAATAGACCGGACAGACATGCACGGCCTTCAGCAGAACCCGGTCGGGATAGCGGTGGACGATGCCCGTCACCGGGCTGTGCGCGGTATCGCCGATCGGATCGGCGCGCTCGGCCGGATCGACGGCAAGCTCGGCGGCGTCTGGGACGAACTGGCGGGCGATCGGGTCGCGTTCGTCGGACGGGTCGATCAGCGCGGCGACCGCCGGCGTCACGGCGACGGCATAGCGCTCGGCGACCGCCGCGAGCGCCGGCGCGGCGCCCGGTGCGACCAGCCCAGCCCCGACGAGGGCCGGCAGGGATTTCAGCGGCGCCGTCATCGGTGGTCGGTCCGGGCGACGGGCGCCCAGATCACCTGTTCGATGCGCGGCGCCCCGGTCGCCAGCATCACCAGGCGGTCGAAGCCGAGCGCGATGCCGCTCGCCTCCGGCATGATCGCAAGGGCAGAGAGAAAATCCTCGTCGAGCGGATAGGTCTCGCCATAGACGCGCGCCTTCTCCGCCATCTCCATCTCGAAGCGCCGGCGCTGCTCGGCGGCATCCGTCAGCTCGCCGAAGGCATTGGCGAGCTCGACGCCGCAGGCATAGAGTTCGAAGCGCTCGGCGACGCGGGGATCGTCGGCGGCCGGACGGGCGAGGGCTGCCTCGGCGATCGGATAGCGGTCGAGGATCGTCGCCCGCGCCTGGCCGAGCTGCGGTTCGATCCGCTCGACCAGCGCCCGGCTGAAGAGGTCGGACCAGGTGTCGTCGTCCGCCACCCGCAGGCCGGCCCGGCGCATCGCGGCGGCGAGCCCGTCGCGATCGGTGGCGCCGTCCGCGCGGACGGTCGCAAGCAGGTCGATGCCGGTGAAGCGGTCGAAGGCATCGGCGACGGCGAGCCGCTCCGGTTCGAGGAAGGGATCGGTCGAGCGGCCCCTGTAGGTCAGGTGCCGCGCGCCGGCGGTCTCGGCGGCGAGCGCCAGCATCGCGGCGGCGTCGCCCATCAGCGCCTCGTAGCCTTCGCCGGCGCGATACCATTCGAGCATGGTGAATTCGGGATGGTGCAGCGGCCCGCGCTCGCGGTTGCGGTAGACATGGGCGAAGGAGAACAGCCGCGCCTCTCCGGCGCAGACGAGCTTCTTCAGCGCGAATTCCGGCGAGGTGTGCAGGTAGAGCGCGGCCGTGCTGCCGTCCGCATTCATCGCCTCGGTGCGGAAGGCATGCAGATGCGCCTCGTTGCCGGGCGAGACCTGCAGCGTCGCGGGATCGGCCTCGATGAAATCGCGGTCCTCGAAGAAGCCGCGCAGCGCCGCCTGGATGCGGTTGCGCGCCATCAGGAACGGCCGGCGATCGGCATGGACGTCAGGCGTCCAGAAGGGGGATGGATCGGGCATCGGGCGGTCTCGCACACGCTTTCTTCGGGCGGCGGATGATGTCGGGCTGGAAATCCGGCCGGATATGGTTTAGGTGCGGCCTCACTTAAGTCTTTTTGCATCCGGACGCCAGCGTCGTCGGCTCAGGCGGCCGCGTCCGGCGCGCTTCACGAGGTTCTCCATGGTCAAGGTCATCGCTTCTTCCGTCCGCAAGGGCAACGTGCTCGACGTCGACGGCAAGCTCTACGTCGTGCTCACCGCGCAGAACTTCCATCCCGGCAAGGGCACGCCGGTGACGCAGGTCGACATGCGCCGCATCTCGGACGGCGTGAAGGTGTCGGAGCGCTACCGCACCACCGAGCAGGTCGAGCGCGCCTATGTCGAGGACCGCCCGCACAGCTTCCTCTACGAGGACGGCGAGGGCTTCCATTTCATGAATCCGGAAAGCTACGACCAGCTCGTCGTCACCGAGGACATCGTCGGGGACCTGAAGCCCTACCTCCAGGAAGGCATGACGGTGACGCTTTCCGTGCACGAGGGCAATGCGATCGCGATCGAACTGCCGGCGCGCATGACCTTCGAGGTCGTCGAGACCGAGCCGGTGACCAAGGGCCAGACGGCGTCGTCGTCCTACAAGCCCGCGGTGCTGTCGAACGGCGTGCGCACCGCCGTGCCGCCCCATATCGAGGTCGGCACCCGCATCGTCATCATGACCGAGGATGCGTCCTACGTCGAACGCGCCAAGGACTGAGGCCTCGCCACAATTCCGCCCGATAGGTTAAGTTTCGCCTCAGGCATTTTATAAATCCGGTGGTAGAATGGGCTCCGTGTGGGTCCATTCGTCACGGGGTTTGCATGTTTCTTTTGTCGCGTCTGATGCGGGCCTTCGTCCGCAAGGGTCACCTGACCATCATCGATGCCGCGGGCAGGCGGCATGTGTTCAGCGGCGAGCCCGGTCCGCGGGTGACGGTCCGCCTGCATGATCCGAAACTCCACTGGACGCTTGCGACCGATCCCGAAATGGCGGCGGGCGAGGCCTATATGGACGGCACGATCACCTTCGAGGAGGGGTCGGGCCTCAAGGACATGCTGGAGCTCTACGGCAGCAACGTCACCTATCTCGAGGCGCATCCGCTGCAGAAGGCGATCCTCTGGTTCCGCGGCCTGTTCAAGCGGCGCCAGCAGTCGAACCGCAAGGGCGAGGCCGAGCAGCACGTCGCCCACCACTACGACATCGGCAACGATTTCTACCGGCTCTTCCTCGACCGCAACATGCTCTATTCCTGCGCCTATTTCCGCGAGGCGGGAGAAACGCTGGAGGAGGCGCAGCGCAACAAGCTGCGGCTGATCGCGGCCAAGCTCGACCTGAAACCCGGCCAGCGCATCCTCGACATCGGCAGCGGCTGGGGCGACATGGCGCTCTATCTCGCCAGCATGGAGAATGTCGAGGTTGTCGGCGTGACGCTGTCGAGGGAGCAGCAGGCGCTGTCGACGGAACGCGCGCGGCAGGCGGGCCTTGCCGACCGCGTCCGCTTCGAGCTGAAGGACTACCGCGACGTCGAGGGGCCGTTCGACCGCATCGTCTCCGTCGGCATGTTCGAGCATGTCGGCGTCGGCCATTACGACGAGTTCTTCGCCAAGGTGAAATCGCTGTTGCCGGAGGACGGGCTGGCGCTCCTCCATTCGATCGGCCACATGACGCCGCCGACGGTGGCCAGCACATGGATCCACAAGTACATCTTTCCCGGAGGCTATACGCCGGCGCTCTCCGAGGTGTTCCCGCATGTCGAGAACAACGGGCTCTGGGTCACGGACCTCGAATTCCTGCGGCTGCATTACGCGACGACGCTCGCCCACTGGGAGGCGCGTTTCCGGGAGAACCGCGATACCGTCGTCGAGATGTATGACGAACGCTTCGCCCGCATGTGGGAGTTCTACCTGCTCGCCTGCGAGGCGATGTTCCGCTACGGCAGCCAGCTCGTCTTCCACATGCAGCTCGCCCGCTCCCGCGCCGCCGCCCCGATCGTGCGCGACTACGTCACCGATACGCAGCGGCTCTATCTCGAGCGCGAGCGCACCCTTGCGCCGGTGCCGGCGCCCGAGCCGGCGCTGGCCGCCATGCCGTGAGGAGACGCTGGCGGGCCCCGTCTATCGCGGCTGCGGCTCCACCCAGCGATAGCCGAAATGGTAGAGGTCGCCGGGCCGGCCATAGTGATAGGGGACGGCGATGCTGCCGACCGGCGGATCCTTCCCCGCGAGCCAGGGACGAAGCGCCTCGGGAAAGGGGGGTGCCGGATTGCCGCGCTGGCGCCAGACGATCAGCACCGGCCGGGCCGGGTCGGGCGCCTCGTCGGCGAGGAAGTGTTCGTAGCCCGGAATGACGACCGGCACGTCCGGGGCCTGGAGCCTGAGATTGCCCGCCATCTGCTGGTCGTCGGTGACGATCAGCGACGGCCGGCGCGGCTCGGTCGAAAGGATCGCCGCGATCGCCGGGCCGTAGGCGACGTTCATCTTTCCGTATGTCCCGAGGAGGCCCTGGACGGGCGGGCGCAGGGCGAGCGCGAGCGGCACGCCGACCATGACCACCGCGACGAGCCGGGCGAAACGGCGCGATCCGCCCTCGACGGGATCTGCGAGGAGCGCGAGCTTCAGGCTGAAATAGAGCGGCAGCAGGAAGAGATAGGGAACGAGCCAGCGGTCCTTGATGTTCGAGACGCCGCCGAACAGTACCATCATCGCGATGGCGGCGAGGATGACGAGGAACATCCGGCCGATCATCCGCGTCCAAGGATCCGAAAGTCTTAACGACCGGAGAAAGGACCGGCCGAAGCCGATCCAGAAGGCGGCGATCGTCGGCACCGAGAAGGCCACCACCGCCATCGCCAGCGACAGGAGCCCGCCCAGCGCCCGGCGGACGGGATCGTCGACGGCATTGCGTGTCATCTTGCCGATCGTCCGGCCGGTCGCGATATCGACATGGTCGGAGAACCACAGCGCATGCGGCGCGACGATCAGCAGCGCGACCACCACCGTCAGCAGGAAACGCGGATCGAAAAGCCTGCGCCGGAAGGCGGCATCGGGCAGGAGCGCGAGGCCGGCGGCAAGCGGCAGGAGGGCGAAATTATACTTGGAAAGCAGGCCGAGGCCGACGGCGATACCGGTCAGCGCATAGGTGAACGGGCGCGGATTTTTGAGCGTGGCGACGAGCGCGGCCATGAACAGCGCGGCGGCGAAGAGCACGGCGACGGTGTGCGTCAGGTCCCGCTGCGCCTCGAAGGCGATCTGCGGCAGCGTCAGCAGCCCGGCGACGGCGGTCATCACCAGCCTCTCGTCGCGCATGACGAGGCGGGCGGTCAGCGCCACCAGCCCGAAGCAGCAGAAGAGCATCGCATTCTTCAGCACGGAAAGCGCCAGCACCGTGTCGCCGAAAAGCTGGACGGCGCCGTATTGCAGCCAGTTGTAGAAGGGCGGCTGGCTGTCATAGCCGACCGCCAGCCACTGGGCGAGGAAGAGCTGCTGGCCCTCGTCCAGCTCCAGGCTGCCGGGAAGCCAGAGGCGCACGAGGACATGGACGGCGAAGTAGACGGCCAGCGCCAGCATCAGTGCGCCCGTTCCCCGCGTCAGCGGGCCTGTCACCCTCACGTCTCCCGCATGTGGCGCGTGCGGATGATGTAATTGGTGTCGTCGGTGCGCAGCCGTGCCAGCATTTCGGCGAGGATGCCGGTGGTGATCGTCTGGATCGAGGCGAGGAACAGCATGACGGCGACGATCAGCATCGGCCGCGTGCCGATCGCCTCGCCGAGGATGAACTTGACCCAGGCGAGGTGGAGGAACATCAGCGAGCTCAGGCCGCCGAAGGCGAGCCCGATCGAGCCGAAGAAATGGCCCGGCCGCTGGCGGAACCGCATGAAGAACAGGACCGACAGGAGGTCGAGGAAGACGCGGAAGGTGCGCAGGATCCCGTATTTCGATTCGCCGAACTGGCGGGGATGGTGCCTGACCACCATCTCGCCGATGCGCGAGGTCGGCACGACGCTTGCGACCCAGGCGGGGATGAAGCGGTGCATGCCGCCGAGGATGCGGATCTGCTTGATGATCGCTGCCCGGTATAGCTTGAGGCCGCAGCCATAGTCATGGATGTGCACGCCGGTGACGCGGCGGATCAGCCGGTTGGCGATCCAGGAGGGGATGAGTCGCAGCACCAGCCCGTCCTGCCGCGCCTTGCGCCAGCCGCAGAGCAGGTCGAGGTCGCGCTCCTCCAGGGTTCGGACCATCGCCGGAATGTCGTCGGGATCGTTCTGCAGGTCGCCGTCGAGCATGACGATGAGTTCGCCGCGCGCCGCGTCGATGCCGGCCTGGAGCGCCGCCGCCTTGCCGAAATTGCGCTGGAACTCGATGATGTGCAGGTCGAGCTCCGCCCGGGCGAATTCCCTGCGGAGATTGGTAAGCGTGCCGTCCGTCGAGCCGTCGTCGACGACGACGAGTTCCCAGCGCCGGCCGAAATCCTTGAGTGCGTCGCAGATCCGCTGGACGAGCGGCGCGATGCTTTCCTCCTCATTGCACACCGGCACGAGCACGGTGAGCGCCACCGCGCCGGCCGGGTCGCCATCGGGCTGCGGAGCGGAAGGGATTTGCGGCACGTCGGCACTCCGGCTGGTCTTCATGGGGCCTTCTGTTATAGCGAAGCCTTGAACATGGCAATCGGAGCGGCCGCGGCATGCAGGAGGAAACGGACGGGATCGTCGGAAGAGGATTGGCCGCCCCTGCGCGCGCAACCGGTCGCGGCCGATGAACCGGATCACCCTGCTGACCGTCGCCGTCGTCGTCCTCTATGCGCTCTTCATCGAATGGATGTTCGGCTGGGCGGCGATCCTTGCCGGCTGGAAGGCGGTCGGCCTGCCGGCGGTGATGGCGGCGCTTGCCCTTCTGGTTGCCACCTATGCCGTGCGCACCCACCGCATGCGCGACTATTTTCCGCGCGAGACCGCCGGCCGAGGCGTGAGGCTGTTCCGCGTCGTGCAGGTGCACAATCTCCTGAACATCATGCTGCCCTTCCGTGCCGGCGAGACCAGCTTTCCGGTGCTGATGCGGGCGGAATTCGGCATTCCGCTGGCGCGCGGCGCGGCGGCGCTCGTCGTGCTGAGGCTGCTCGACCTGCACGCGCTCGCCGCCGCCGCCGGCCTGGGCCTGGTGCTGGCCGCGCCGGATCCGAGCGCCGCCGGGGCGCTCTGGCTGGCCTTCCTCGTCCTGCCGCTCCTCCTCTTTCCGCTGCGCCGGCCGCTTCTTTCGAAGGCGCGTCGCCTTCTGCCGCAGCGCCTTTCGGGCATGGTCGCACATGTGGAGGCCGGCATTCCGCCCGATCTCGGCGCCTTCCTGCGGGCCTGGGCCCTGACGGTGGTCAACTGGGGCGTGAAGGTTCTGGTGCTGGCCTGGGTGCTCGGGCTGATGGGCGTCGCCCCCGTCGCCGCCACCTTCGGCGGCGCGCTCGGCGGGGAACTCTCCTCGGTTCTTCCCGTGCACGCGCCGGCCGGCGTCGGGACCTACCCGGCGGGAATCGCCGCCGGCGCCGCGGCCTTCGGCGGTGCCAGCATCAGCCTCGACACCCTCGGCCGGGCGAGCGTCAACACGCACCTGCTGATGGTCGTCTCGGCGCTGGCGGGCACCGGCCTTGCCCTGCTCCTCTCCGCATTCGAGGGCCGGCGGCCGGACTGACGCGAAGAGCGCCGGCATCGTCCGTCACCCCGTTGCGCTTTGGCGCGACTGCGGTTATAAGCGCGCGTCCGAACGGTCCGGCAGGGCATGCCGTGGCCGTTCTTTACGCTGGAGACGGTCTTCGTCTGGCTGTCTCGACATCAAGAACAATGGAGTAGCAAAATGCCCAAGATGAAGACGAAGTCGTCTGCCAAGAAGCGGTTCAAGATCACCGGAACCGGCAAGGTCCTGGCAGCCGCCGCCGGCAAGCGCCACGGCATGATCAAGCGGTCCAACAAGTTCATTCGCGACGCGCGCGGCACCATGGTGCTCGCCGAAGCCGACGGCAAGAAGGTCGTCAAGAACTACCTGCCCAACGGTCTCTGAGACCTTCCGGCGTTCTGGATTTTAAGGAGATCATACCATGGCACGTGTCAAGCGCGGTGTAACCGCCCATGCCAAGCACAAGAAGACGCTGAAGGCCGCCAAGGGTTTCTACGGCCGCCGCAAGAATACGATCCGCGCCGCCAAGGCGGCCGTCGATCGCTCCAAGCAGTTTGCCTACAAGGATCGCAAGATCAACAAGCGCAACTTCCGCGCCCTGTGGATCCAGCGCATCAATGCCGCCGTGCGCGAGCATGGCCTCACCTACGGCCGCTTCATCGACGGCCTGAACAAGGCCGGCATCGAGGTCGACCGCAAGGTCCTGTCCGACATGGCGATCCATGAGTCCGCCGCCTTTGGCGCGCTGGTCGCCGCCGCCAAGACGGCGCTGGAATACCTCAAGGACACCGGCACCCCGAACGAGTTTGAAGGCGCGGTCAGCTAAGCCAGCGCTTCCCGGCTCCGCATTTCGAGAATTGGGAAACCCGCGCTGGCAGGTCTGGCGCGGGTTTTTCATTGGCCGATTCCCATGGACGGCGGGACCCGCGAGGCCCGGCCGCCGCCCGCTTCCGACGAGATGAACATGTCCGAACTCGATACACTGAAATCCGCCCTCATCGCCGAGGTCGAGGCCGCCGCCGACGAGGCGGCGATCGAGGCGGTGCGCGTCGCGGCGCTCGGCAAGAAGGGGTCGATCTCCGAACTGCTGAAGACGCTCGGCACGATGACGCCGGAGGAACGCCAGACGCGGGGAGCGGCGATCAACGCGCTGAAGACCGAGGTCGGCGAAGCGATCGCAACGCGGAAAGCAGACCTGAAGGAGGCGGCCGTCGCCGCGCGGCTTGCCCGCGAGCGCGTCGACGTCAGTCTTCCGGTGCGCGCCTCGCCGGCCGAGCGCGGCCGCATCCACCCGATCAGCCAGATCGTCGACGAGATCACTGCCATCTTCGCCGACATGGGCTTCTCCATCGCGGAAGGCCCGGATATCGAGACCGACTACTACAATTTCACCGCGCTGAACTTTCCCGAGGGCCATCCGGCCCGCGAGATGCACGACACCTTCTTCCTAGCCCCGGACGACAAGGGCGAGCGCAAGGTGCTGCGCACCCACACCTCGCCGGTGCAGGTGCGCACGATGGAGTCGCAAAAGCCGCCGATCCGCATCATCATCCCCGGCAAGACCTACCGGCAGGATTCCGACGCCACCCATTCGCCGATGTTCCACCAGGTGGAAGGCCTCGTCGTCGACAGGACGGCGAACGTCGCCAACATGCGCTGGGTGCTGGAGGAGTTCTGCAAGGCCTTCTTCGAGGTGCCGGACGTCACCATGCGCTTCCGCCCGTCCTTCTTTCCCTTCACCGAGCCCTCCTTCGAGGTCGACATCCAGTGCGACCGATCCTCCGGCCCGATCGTCAAGTTCGGCGAGGGCACCGACTGGATGGAGATCCTCGGCTGCGGCATGGTCCATCCGAACGTGCTGCGCTCAGGCGGGCTCGATCCGGACGAATATCAGGGCTTTGCCTGGGGCATGGGCCTCGACCGCATCGCCATGCTGAAATACGGCATGCCGGACCTGCGCAACTTCTTCGATGCCGATGTCCGCTGGCTGAGCCATTACGGTTTTCGCCCGCTGGACATGCCGACGCTGTTCGGAGGCCTCAGCGCGTGAGCGCGTCCGCGCATTATTTCGTCACTGATGTCGAGTGCGACGGACCCGATCCGGCGCAGAACTCGATGCTGAGCTTCGCCACTGTCGTGGTGCGCGAGGACGGAACGTTGTGCGGCGAGTTCGAGGCGGTGCTGACGCCGCGCGCCGATCGCGCCGCGAACGCCCGGACGATGGAATGGTGGGCCAGCGAGCCGGAGGCTTGGAAGGCGGCGACGGAAAACCCCGAGCCGCCCGAGGCGGTGATGCCGCGCTTTGCCGGCTGGGTCGAGAGCTTTCCCGGCCGCCGTTGCTTCGCCGCCAAGCCCGTAGCCTTCGACGGTGCCTGGATCGACGCCTATCTGCGCGCCTATGCCGACAGCTTCGTCGTCGACATGCCGGTCTGGGGACGGTCGATCTTCACCGCGACGCCGCTCGACATCGGCAGCTATCTGATCGGCGTGCTCGGCCGCACCGATCCCTTTTATCGCGACCTGCCGGTGCCGGCCGAATGGTTCGGCGATCATCCGCACAGTCATCGCGCCATCGACGATGCGCGCGGCTATGCCTGCGTACTGGCGCGGCTTCTTGGTCTTGCCCGGCGAACGCCGCATCGCGACGACTTTTTCAGCAGACGTGCCGACAGGGGATCGCACGGCCTGCCGCAAACCCTGACGAAGGAAAGCTGAGCCATGAAATTCACTCTCTCCTGGCTGAAGGACCATCTGGACACCGAAGCCTCGCTCGACGCGATCTGCGAGCGGCTGACCGCGATCGGCCTCGAGGTCGAGGATGTCGATGCCAAGGCGGCGCTGAAACCCTTCGTCATCGCCCGCGTCGTCTCGGCCGAGCAGCACCCGAACGCCGACAAGCTGCGCGTGCTGATGGTCGATACCGGGGCAGGCGCTCCGGTCCAGGTGGTCTGCGGCGCGCCGAATGCGCGCGCCGGCCTTGTCGGCGCCTTCGCCGCGCCCGGTGCCTACGTCCCCGGCATCGACGTGACGCTCGCCGTCGGCACCATCCGCGGCGTCGAGAGCCGCGGCATGATGTGCTCGGAAAAAGAATTGCAGATGTCCGACAATCATGACGGCATCATCGACCTGCCGGCGGACGCGCCGGTGGGCGAGAGCTTCGCCGCCTATGCCGGCCTCGACGATCCCGTCATCGAGATCAACCTGACGCCGAACCGGCCGGACTGCACCAGCATCCACGGCATCGCCCGCGATCTTGCCGCCTCCGGCCTCGGCACGCTCAAGGTTCCGCCCGCGCCTGTCTTCGCAGAGGAGGGCGAGACGCCGGTCAAGGTCGTGCTCGATCTCGGCGGGGATGCCCATCTCTGCCCGGGCTTCGCGCTGCGCCTCGTGCGTGGCGTGACGAACGGCCCGTCGCCGAAGTGGATGCAGCAGCGCCTGCTCGCCATCGGGCTTCGCCCGATCAACGCGCTGGTGGACATCACCAACTACATGACCTTCGACCAGGGCCGGCCGCTGCATGTCTTCGATGCCGCCAAGGTCAGGGGCAACCTCAAGGTGCGCCGCGCCGCCGAGGGTGAGACCGTGCTGGCGCTCGATACGCGCGAATACCGGCTCTCGCCGGCGAATGTCGTGATCGCCGACGACAACGGCGTCGAATCGATCGGCGGCATCATGGGCGGCGAGCATTCGGGTTGCGACGAAAACACGGTCGACGTCCTGATCGAATCGGCGCTGTGGGACCCGATGAACATCGCCCGCAGCGGCCGCGCGCTCGGCATCATCACCGATGCGCGCTACCGCTTCGAGCGCGGCGTCGACCAGCAATATATGCTGCCCGGCCTTCACCGCGCGACGGAACTGGTGCTTCAACTCTGCGGCGGCACGGCGGCTAAGGCTGAGATTGTCGGTTACAAGGGCTACGACGCGCCGGTGATCGACTTCCCCCTCTCGGAGGTGAAGCGCCTGACGGGCATCGAGATCGACGCCGCCGATGCGACCGCGATCCTGACCCGCCTCGGCTTCAAGGTCGGCGGCGAAGGCGCGCGCGTCTCCGTTTCCGTTCCGTCCTGGCGCCCGGACGTCGCCGGCAAGGCGGATCTGGTCGAGGAGGTGATGCGCATCCACGGCGTCGACAAGATCAAGGCCGCGCCCCTGCCCGGATTCGGCGCGGTCAACGGCCGGATCCTGACGACGCTGCAGATCCGCACCCGGCTGGCCAAACGGGCGCTCGCCGCGCGCGGCATGCTGGAGGCGGTGACCTGGTCCTTCATCCCGAAGGCGCATGCCGAGATCTTCGGTGGCGGCCAGCCGTCGCTGTCGCTGGTCAACCCGATCGCCGCCGACATGTCGGACATGCGCCCGTCGCTGCTGCCGGGGCTGCTTGCGGCCGCCCAGCGCAATGCCGACAAGGGGTTTGGCGACGTCGCCCTCTTCGAGGTCTCCGGCACCTATCAGAACGACACGCCGGCCGGCCAGCGCCGCGTCGCCGGCGGTGTCCGCCGCGGCACGGCGACGCTTGCCGGCAGCGGCCGCCTATGGTCGAACGCGGCAAAGGGCGGTGGCAAGCCGGTCGACGTCTTCGACGCCAAGGCGGATGCGATCGCCGTGCTCGAAGCCTGCGGCGTGCCGATGGGGAATGTCCAGTTCGAGGCCGGCGGCCCGGCCTGGTATCATCCCGGCCGCTCCGGCACGATCCGGCTCGGTCCCAAGGTCGTGCTCGGCGCCTTCGGCGAATTCCACCCGAAGACGCTGGAAGCGCTCGACGTCTCCGGTGCGCTCGCCGGCTTCGAGATCTATGTCGATGCCATCCCCGAGCCGAAGAAGAAGGCGAGCCGCACCAAGCCGCCGCTCGATCTCTCGCCCTTCCAGGCGGTGAAGCGCGACTTCGCCTTCGTCGTCGGCCGCGCGGTCGAAGCGGGCGCCATCGTCAAGGCGGCGGCAAGCGCCGACCGCAAGCTCGTCACGAACGTCACCGTCTTCGACGTGTTCGAAGGCGCGTCGCTCGGCGAGGAGAGGAAGTCGGTCGCCGTCGAGGTGACGATCCAGCCGGTCGAGCGCACGCTGACCGACGAGGATTTCGAGGTTTTGACGGGCAAGATCGTCGCCAACGTGGCGAAGTCGACCGGTGGGGTGTTGCGGGGATAGAACAAAGGGCGCCGCACGCTGGACCCTGCGTGCGGCGCCGCCTCATCCTATCTTCCCTGGAGCACGCGGATAGCGTTGGGCGTCGGCGATCCGCGCCATATGCGGACCACATCCCCATAGGTCAGCCGCTTGCTGGCGATCGCGCCGGTCATGCGCTGGCAAAACGTGTTCCGAGCTCTTTCCGGTGAAACATTCATCAGCTTGGCCATCATGGGCCTGTTTTTCGGCCAAGTGCTCCAGTTTTCCGTCATGCACTGCCGCACAGCCTCCCGCCTCAAGCCGGGGCTGCCCTCCAGTGCCGTCTGGAACGCCTCGTACTGGGGCTCCGTCATGGCGGTGCAGCCGGTCAGTATCAGGCCCAGCAATGCCGTGACGACGAGATGTCGGCTTCTCATGCTCTCTCCTTTTGTTTTGCCGCATTGTCCGACTCCAACGCGCTTCCGCTTCGCTGGAAATGCTCTATCTTTCTGTTTTAACGCGTTGTCCGGACCTCAAGTCCGATTTGGATCCGACCGGAAATGCCCTGCGTTTTTAGCCCCTGCATCTGATGGATTGGATCGATGATGAAACGATCTGGCTCGGTTGTCCATTGTTTATAGATGAATTTTCAAAGGGTCAGGCCCCTCAGCGTCTCGAGCTTTGCCCGAAATTATCAGCGTCGATGATGTGGGCAATATGCTTTCCCATTGTGCATGATCGTCGTCGTGGAAGCGCTTCACGATGGCGCCGCTGATCGTCCGTGTCATTCGCGCGACCTTTCCGTTGCTCCAGGGGTACGTCACCTTTGTAAGCCGGTTGTCGATGTTGTTCTCGTTGCCGAAGCCGGTCGAAGGTATGGTGAGAAGGATAGTGAGGCCGCTGCTGATTGATGAACTCTATACTGTTGTTCGTCAGAGTCGTGTGGATGATGGAAGGCACGGCCACGACGATATTGCGCAGGAATTGGGCGGCATTCATTTTCCCGGCCTTGGCATGGAGTTCAACGAAGGCAATGTGAGACGTTGCAACCCTATCGCAGATGTAAGTTCCGTTTGGACGACGATCACGCCATGCGCGGAGTACTTGTTCCATGCCCAACACAGCCAACGACGGGAGCGTCGCCGCAAAGACAGCCAGCCGCTCGTAGACGATATGTCGAGCGAGCCCTGCGAGGCTATGCCCTTGGCAGGAAGTGTTGGCTCTTCGCTGGCGCGGAGCGCGGCGCTGACCGTGCCGCCTTCATGGCGACGCTGATCATGACAACAGAGACCTGCGGCGTCGATCCGCAGGCGCGGCTCGCCGACGTCCTTGCCCGTATTAGAGACACCCCAATGATCAGGCTCGAGCAACTGCTCCCCTGGAATTTTTCGTCGCCCACCATCGACGCTCAAGCGGCATGACATGCGCTCTTTACCGTACCCTTACCAACATCTGGCAGTTCATGCGGGACAACGGACTGTCAAAACGCATCGTCAAGGACGACGACGATACCGCCACCCATCGCTGCGACGCCTAGAACAAGCTCACCGGCCAGCCAGAAAAAATCATACCAGTCGGACATCGCCAACGGGCACATCAGCCATGATCAGCGCTTCTTGGCATTATGACACTCGTGAGGCGGATCATACGTTGATCATGACTCTCCGGAAGGTCCTGGGACGCCGAACATGATCTCAATTTGGTTGCGTCGTTCGTCGTGGCGCTTGTCGTATTCGGCGGTCTTGGACCAGAGACCATTGCGGCTGAAGATGATGACGCCGCTCAGACCATAGCAGGTGCTTTTAAGACAGAGGGCTTAAGACGGGAAATTTCCCGTCTTAAGTTCAAAATTGCTGATCAATGGCTGTGTACGCCCACTTGCATCGGAAGCATCGATCCAAATGATCGGCTCCAACAAATCACAGGAAAAATTCGCATGTTTATGATTTTTTCTTCAATTTTGCTTTATAGAAAATGTAATTTCAACGGAAACACTATAACCATTCTCGCCAGCGGCAACAGGTATTCCTTCTGCAGCACTGTCCTTCGCCATCATTCGCATCGACATCGGCTGCGCTTGAAGGTTTCGCTCGGAGATCTCGATGATGCGCCCGAGCGACACACCCGCCGCCTCTGTCAATACCTTGGCCTTGGCCATCGCATTCGCGACAGCTTCTTTGCGGGCGGCAGTGATTGCCTCATCCGGCGTGTCATTTGAAAAATTGATGTTCCCGCCCTGGTTTACACCCAGCGTGACCGCGCGGTCGAGAATGCCGCCAAGCTTGGACAGATCGCGCACGCGAATGCTGAGACCGTTGGTAACCTGGTATCCGTAAAGTTCAGGTGGGCGATTGCCGCCGTCGGAATTGTCGGGATAGCGATACTGCGGCGCAATCGAAAACCCCGCGGTCTGCAGGTCTCGATCCGCGATATTCTCGTTCTCGCGCAAGGCCTTCAGGACGTCTGCCATCGCCTTGTTGTTCGCATCAAGGGCACCCCTCGCCGTCGGGGCATCCTTCACCACGGCGAGCGTAATGAAAGCCATATCGGGGGCCAGCGACGATTCACCCTCACCTGACACCGTGATCGTGGCCTCCCGACGCTCTCCTTCGGCTGCCTGGCCGGTGGCCGTCGAAGCAAGCAGCGTTGCGACAAAAAGAAAGGCGATTCGGCGGTGATGAAAATGCATGTCGTTTCTCCGGTGGCTCATTCCTTGTAGAAAGAGTTGCCGCCTGATTGTGTGAGGATTACGGCGGATCCCTTGTCGTACTGACACATCTCATGTAAATCGGGAACGCGTAGCGCTCGATCGACACTTGGTTCAAGGTTGATGGGTTAATCTCGGAGGGGCCTGTAGCTCAATGGTTAGAGCCGGCGGCTCATAACCGCTTGGTTGGGGGTTCGAGTCCCTCCGGGCCCACCATTTCCGTCTTCGGACGTTGTTTTTCCATTGCTTTTTCCTCGATTTGTCTCACCGGTGTAGCCGGACGCGAATTTCCGGAATTTTGACAGCTAAATCTGGAATTTTGAGAATTCCGGAGATGGTGTCAAAGGGGCCTCAAAGTCTCTTTGAACCCCCTTTGCACATCAGTCCTTAAACTGAGGAAGAACCTCTCCCGGATAGCTGTCCGAGGGACGAGGATTGGTCCAGGGTGGTGGCTCACCCGTTATCGCAACAATCGCAATACGGATCTGCTCCGTCAAAACCCCGAAAGCCCTGTATTGATCGCTCGACGTATCCAGATTGGCCACATGTGAAATGCAGGCAGTATGGAAATCCGTCGCTTTTGCCAGCCAGTGGCTCGCCTCAAGCCCACTCAGCTGACGTCGTCTTTGGTGCCGTCTCATGGCGTCTCCTTTATGAGAAGAATCGCCGCATGTCGTGGACATGATCGACCTCGTCAGCCTGCTGCGTCAACACGTCATCAAAGCATTCTTGAGAGTGCGCCACGCATACGCAGCAACCAAGCTGACCACTCCGTTACCGGCTGCCTCGCATCGGTCCATCCGATCGGCCATCCCATCATCCAGTCCGAAAAGCTCGGGTTGGAGGTCAGGTCTCCGGGCGAGGATCTCGGCCCAACAGTCAAACTGATGTGGAGAGGGCGGATATAAGGGAAGCTGAAGGCCGCCGTCGGTCGCGCTCCGCACGCGGTCATCAGCAGATAGTTCAACGTCCAGATCCGCGCAACCCGTCCAAGTCCCGCTTGGCTCCCGACCTTGTCGGGGTCGTAGCTGACCCTCCATCCCTTGCCTGACAGCATCAGGTCGACCTGATTGCCGGCCTGTGATTTCGTCGGCGTGGGCCACAATGAAGAGCCGTCGCCGAATGTGGCTTGCGCCGGTTTCGAGCGCCGAGAACAGGCCTGCTTTGACCGCAAAGCCCATGCCGCGAAGGTCTGCGATGACGCTGGCGGCTCCCAGGGACAGGTGTCCCTCGACATTTTCGAAGAAGCACCATTCGGGGTCGAGCTCCCTGATGATCCGCCGGATATGGGGCCAGAGATGCCGGGGATCGTCCTCGCCTCGTCGCAGGCCGGAGAAGGAGAACGGCTGGCACGGATATCCTCCAGTGAGGAGATGAACCTTGCCACGCCAAGGGCGGCCGTCGAAGGTCGTAACATCGTCCCAGACAGGCGCGTGATCCAGGGCCTTGTCCTCCATCCTCGCCACGAGGGTGACCGCGGGGAAGACCTCCCGCTCGACGAAACAGACAGTGCGATATCCGGGTTCTGCGATATGGAGGCCGAGCTCCAGGCCTCCAACGCCGGCGCAGAGGGCAATACCTCGGAGATCACTTGAGGGGGAATGTAGAGCCACACAGATGTTTCCTTGGCCGCTCTCGGCGGTCGGGTACGGGCTCTGCGGGCCTCAGGTGATTGACGGTGCCGCACCGGCGACACTTGATTTCGATAGCGTTGGCGATGGCTCCCTGTCCAGCCCGGAAAAGCAGGGCCGAACAGGAGCCGCAACGAATATCCTGCATGTCAAAAAGCTCACGACTCAGTCACACGGTAATTGTCCGGCTCTGCCGGATCAGGTGTGACAGTTATCGTTTTCGGCTGTCGGACGGGTCGTGGCGGCCAAACTACTGCCCGTCCTCGGTGCGCGTGAGCGCACCGGCACCTGCTGCTTAGATCGTGATCCCATCGAGCGCCGCGACGGCCTGGGCCCGGGCGTAGACCTGCGTCAGCTCATTGTCATTAAGGGCGACCGTGTGGATGCCCGCGCAGTTGATATCGCAGTTGCCGGCAAAGGTGCTGGCGTAGCCGGAGCCGATGCGGATGGTGCGCGTGTTGGTCAGGTCGCGGGCATACGGCATCGCCATCGTGCCGACGGTGCCGGCGGTCCAGTCCCTGACGGTGACGAGGTCGGCAGCGTCGTCGACGACTACCGAGTAGAACGACCAGTTGTTCGGGGACGTGTTTGCCGTTGCGGTCACGAACGACAGTGCACCGGAGTTGTTCGTGCCGGCCGATCCTCCGATGGTGGTGGCGTTGTTGGGGTAGAGCGACACGCCGGCGGAGCCGAGCGCCGAGGCGGCGTAGTTGCCGAGGAAAATGGGCCTGGTCGTGCCAGTCGAGGAGCCGACGCCACGGGCGACACAGTAGAACGTCATGCTGGCCGTCTCGGCCGCCACGGTGTCGAGATAGGTCGTCTGCGATTTGAGAGAGGCGAAACCTGCGCCGAACGTCGGCGTGCCGGCGAGCTGTGCCGCCGGCTGTCCCTTGACGAGGTTGCGCAGCAGGACGCCGGAGCCCCCTCGAAAGAAATTGAAGTAGCGTGCGCCGCGCGGGGCCGGGCTGCGGAAATCCGCGCTGAAGGAGAATTCTCCGTAGGTTGTAACCCGTGTCATGACGTGTCCTAACTGTCGAGGATGAGGGCGCGCAGGGCCAGTCGGGCCTTGTCGGCGTGACCATATTGATTGAGGTGGAGGGCGTCGTTGACGAAGCCGGAGGCGAAGGCGGCGGCGTAGGTGCCGAGCCGGGCCGTCATGTCCATGACGAGCAGGTCATAGGTATCGGCCAGCTCATACTGCGCGCCGACATACTGGCTCCAGGGATAGTCGTAGGAGCTGCCGCCCGGCGGCAGCGATACCATCAGGGCAACGTCGGAGCCGACCGACTGCAGGCCGATGATCATCTGCTCCAGATTGGCGCGGTAGACGGCGGGGCTGATGCCCTGATTGATGTCGTTGAGGCCGAGCTCGATGACGGCGAGATGCGGGGCCAGCGCCTGCAAAGCGGAAAGTGGTGAGAAAAAGCTGCCGGTCGCGGCCCAGTCTGATGACCTCCACCCCGATCGCCCCATGTTGAGGAAGCAGACGGAGGGGTTGAGGCTGTCATGAACGAACCCGCCGGCGATCTGCACGTCGCCCGACACTCTCTTAATAGAGAGCGTGTTGGCGCCGCGTGTCGGCGTGTAGACTATCCGCTGCACGGAGCCGGTCGCCGGGGTGAAGCTCGTGACAGTGCCGCCGATGTCGAGGGAGAAGGTCGCGGCAGAAGACACCACCACGTAGATCTCGGCCGTGTCCCAGACGATGCCCGGGTTGAAGACGAGCGCGGTCGTGGTCGTCGAATTCGCGAATGCCGCGCCACCGAGCGAGACGACCCCGTTGATGCCCCAGCCCGAGCCGAAGGTGAAGCGCGGGTCATAGGCCAGAAAGTTGCTGACATCTGAGTTGGTCATCGCCTGGCCGAAGAAGGACGCGGCATTGGCCGGCATCATCCGGTTCGTGAGTGATGCCAGCACAGTCGGCCAGGACTTCGCGCGCCGGTGGATGCCGGTGCCCTCGACCGCCCATCCCATGGTGTTGCTGTCGCCGACGCAGGCGACCAGCACGCGGCCGAGGCCAAGCGCGACACTGGAGAGGGCGTAACGCCAGCGGTCGAGCTGCATGGCGCCACGGGTGTAGATCGACGAGACCGAGGCGATGAGCGAGGGCGCATTGACCTGGACGGCTCCAGGCGATCCAACAGGCACGCCCATGACCTCGAGCCCGGTAGACGACAGCCGAAGGCCGACGAACCCCATGACATCGGCGATCTCAAGCGCCCCGTCCGAGTAGCTTTCGAAGGTCAATCCCGCAAAGGATACCGCTCCGGCCGGCGAAATGCTGAAGGCCTGGAAGCCAAGGGCATCCTCAATGGAAAAGCCGCCATCCTCCGTCGTCTGGAGGGACATGCCGCTGATGAGCACCCGCCCGTCCGCTGTGATCTCGAAGGGCGTGAAACCCATCTCGTCCTCGATCAGCAGCCCGCCGTCGCTGCTTGGAGCGATACGCAGCCCCGCGAAACGCAGAGCCCCCTCTTTCTCGACGACGAAGGCCGCGAAACCCTGCGGATCTTCGATCCGAAACTCATTGTCCGTTGGGTCGTAGGCCAGATCGAAGAGGGGGGAGCGCATGCCGCCGGTGGCGGAGAGGCGCGCCAGAACGAAGCCCAGGACATCCTCGAAGGTGAAGGGATCGTCGTCATTGGCGGTCGGGCCGATCAGGCCGGAGAGATCCACGGGCACAGGACTGACGCTGATCAGCGCGTCGAGCTTGGCCTTGTCGGCCGAAGACATCAAGCCGGCATTGCTGCCGGTCGCAACGGTCAGGCCCGCCTTGTCTCCGAGTGCCGCAATCAGGCCGGCCACCGTGCTCATCGGCTGCGTATTGGTATGGTTGCCGCGATCGAGCAGGATCGCGTCGGCCGAATTTGCCGTGGCGCCAGGTGCGATGCCATTGATCTTCGTCTTGTCGGCGGCCGACATCAGCCCGTTGGCCGCCGTGGTGGCTATGGCCGTGCCGGCCTTGGCTGCGAGCAGGGCATCGATCTCTGCGATACCGTATGCCGGCTTGTCCTCGAGGACCGCGATCCAGGCGACATCCCCGACGAAGTCGGCGCCAGGCGCGAAGTCGAACCGTAATGAGGTGATCGAGCCATTTTGCCAATCGGTCCCGCCGGCCGAAAGCGCCCACATGTCGAGCACGATCGTCGCCCAGATGCCGAGGCCGGGGTCCGCCCAGGAGCGCAGATAAGACCCAGAATGGCCGTGGCCGGTCGTGGAATAAAGCAGCAGGCCTTCGTGGTTGCCGGCGATCCGCCGATAGCGGAAAGCGACATAGCGGCCCGTTGCCCCCGAAAAGCTGATTGATCGCGTCAACTGGCTGTCGCCGGCGCTTGCCGTCAGGCGCAGGGAGCCATTGAGCTCGGACTTTGTGCCGCTGAAGGAGAAGACGTTAAGCTCGGAATAGCCGCGCCACGCGACGATCGCAGATCCGGTGGGTGCGTATATCGATGAGGTCGCGTCGAGCTTGGTCTTGTCGGCGCCCGACAGGAAGCCGGAGACGGACGTGGTGGCGTCGGAATGGGTGTGCGCGGCGGATGCCTTGCCGTCGAGGGCGCTTTGCAGGCCGGAGATGGTACTGATCGCCGTCCCGGGCTGGAGCGCGCTGTCTGCCTTGGCAAGCGAGGATTGGGATGCTGAAGACAGTCCGATAGTCGGGTCACCCGTAGCGCCGATCGGCTCCGTAACCAGGATGCCTGTACCGGCCGTCAGGACGCGCGAGGCGTAAGATCCGCTCGCGCGACGGACCATAATGCCATTCTGGCTGAAATCCGTGTCCATCATTGCGCCGGCGGCGGCGACGGTGGTGGCATTCGTCTGCGTTGCGCCGGCGGCCACGCCGTCGAGCTTGGTCTTGTCGGCCGCCGATAAAAATCCCGAGGCGGACGTCGTGGCGTCGGCGTGACTATGGCCGTTGTAACTGACCTCAATGCCGTCTTTGTAATATCCCCCTTTGGTGTCCCACTTCCCCGCGCGAAAGTCGTAGTAGCCCTTGATCGTGCCGCTGTTTGCGTCACGCATCCCCATGCCCCACCACCCCTGCAGCATGTAGTTGTAAGTGCTGTATGAGGCGC
This sequence comes from Ensifer soli, assembly GCF_041928815.1. Taxonomy (NCBI): domain Bacteria; kingdom Pseudomonadati; phylum Pseudomonadota; class Alphaproteobacteria; order Hyphomicrobiales; family Rhizobiaceae; genus Ensifer; species Ensifer soli. Next base: position 29,614 of record NZ_JBHFEI010000016.1, read on the forward strand.
CATCCCCAGTCCCTGGATAGATGCCGCCAGAAAGGTTCGGGAAAGTGATGCCACCTGTAAAATTAGCCCCCGACAGTGACGCCTTGCCGTCGAGCGCGGCCTGCGTCGCCGTCGATACCGGCTTGGCGAGGTCTGCGGTGTTGTCGACATTGCCGAGGCCGACGTCCGCCTTGGCGAGCGTCCCCCACGAGATCGACCCGGCCGTCGCGCCGGCCTTGAGAACCCGGCCGCTGTTTGTCGTGCCGGTCGCCGGAACGTGCAGGTTCCCGTCGCCGGTCGGATGCGTGTAGTTGGTCGCGCCGGCGGCCACGCCGTCGAGCTTGGTCTTGTCGGCCGCCGACAAGAAGCCGGAAACGGACGTCGTGGCGTCGGAATGGGTGTGCGAAGTCGCCGCCTTGCCGTCGAGCGCGGTCTGCGTCGCCGTCGACACCGGCTTGGCGAGGTCTGCGGTGTTGTCGACATTGCCGAGGCCGACGTCCGCCTTGGCGAGCGTCCCCCACGAGATCGACCCGGCCGTCGCGCCGGCCTTGAGAACCCGGCCGCTGTTTGTCGTGCCGGTCGCCGGAACGTGCAGGTTCCCGTCGCCGGTCGGATGCGTGTAGTTGGTCGCGCCGGCGGCCACGCCGTCGAGCTTGGTCTTGTCGGCCGCCGACAAGAAGCCGGAAACGGACGTCGTGGCGTCGGAATGGGTGTGCGAAGTCGCCGCCTTGCCGTCGAGCGCGGTCTGCGTCGCCGTCGACACCGGCTTGGCGAGGTCTGCGGTGTTGTCGACATTGCCGAGGCCGACATCCGCCTTGGCGAGCGTCCCCCAGGAGATCGACCCGGCCGTCGCGCCGGCCTTGAGAACCCGGCCGCTGTTGGTCGTGCCGGTCGCCGGAACGTGCAGGTTCCCGTCGCCGGTCGGATGCATGTAGTTGGTCGCGCCGGCGGCCACGCCGTCGAGCTTGGTCTTGTCGGCGGCCGAGAGGAAGCCGGAAACGGACGTCGTGGCGTCGGCGTGGCTGTGCGAGGTCGCCGCCTTGCCGTCGAGCGCGGTCTGAAGCCCGGAGATGGTGCTGATCGCCGCGCCCGGCTGGAGCGCGCTGTCTGCCTTGGCAAGCGATGCCTGCGCTGTCGACGACAGGCCGATCGACGGATTGCCCGCGACGCCGTTGGCATTGGTGATAGCAATGCCCGTGCCGGACGACAGGCTTCGGCTGGCATAGACGCCCGCCGACACGCGCACCATCCAGCCGTTGACCGTGAAATCGGCATCGGTGATGCCGCCGCTTGTCGCCGTGAACCATGTCTCGATCTGCGAGAACGGCCAGAAGGCGGCCGTGCTCACACCGTTGGTCATGTAGATGCGCTCGTCCGCCAAGTTGTAGAACGATGTCGGCGGCGAGGATGGCGATGCCGCCGGCACCTGGCCGGCGACATTGCTCAACAGGAATGGACCGAGTGCTGCCGTCACGTCAGATCACGATGCCCCGGCGGCCGGCGCTCGCCTTGAGCCTTGCATACCAGGCGGCCTGTTCGGTGGGGTTCAGGGCCACGCTGCAGATTCCGGCGGCATGCAGATCGCAGGTGCCGCCAAACGATGCGGAGTATCCGGCCCCGATGCGCGTCGTCGCGGCATTGAAGGCGCGGGAATGGGTAATCGCTGCGCTCACCGGCGCAATGTCCGGACGCGCGAGATCGCGGGTCGTCAGTGTGGTCCCGTCGAAGGTCACGCACGGCATGCCCCACGCATTCGGGTCGCGCGTAATGGCCGCCTCGACGAAGACACTCGACCCGCCATCGTTGGTATTGATGATGCCGCTGATCGCGACCGAGGTTTTGACGAACAGGCTGGTGCCGCCAAGCGCGACGGTCGACCCGCCATAGTCGCCCATGAAGATCGGCCGCGTCGCGGGGTCCGTGGTGACGCCGACGCCACGGCAAACGGCAAAAAAAGTGAACTGGGGAAAATCGTCGAGCAAGCTGTCGAGGAATGCGGCCGGACTGAAGCGGGCATAGCCGCTGCCATAGGTCGGAGAGCCGGTCAGGCTGGGCTGCGGCTTGTCGCGCACCAGGTTGCGCGCAATCCCGGCCGCCCCGTGGATGAAGAGGTTGAAGAACTCCAGGCCGCGCTCGACGGGCGGAAGATAGCGGGAGGAGACGACGGAGGCCTGGGGCCCAAGTTTCTGGAAGCTCATAACCTACCTCAGAAGGACGTGAAGAAGCGATGGAAAGCGCTGGCCGTGTCGGCGTAGCCGTACTGGTTGGGATGCAAGGCGTCGGTCGTGAAACCGCCGCCCTCGGCCGCCGCGCGCGATCCCATGCGCAGCGTCAGGTCGACCACCGGCAGGCCATGGAGGCGGGCGACGGCATAGATCGCCGCGCGGTAGAGCTCCCAGGCGTAGGCTGAGGTGCCGCCCGGCTGGACCGACACGACCAGGACGACATCCGCGCCGTTGGTCCGGCAAAGCCCGACGAGCGTCGCCAGATTGGCCTGGAAGACAGAGGGCGCGATGTCCTGGTTGAACTCGTTGAGCCCGAGCTGGATGACAAAGGTCGAGGCCGTCGCCGCCAGGTGCAGAACGCCGTTGCCCGGGGAGTAGAAGGCGGCCTGGGAGATCCAGTCGGATGCGCGCCAGCCGGAGCGGGCGACGTTGAGCATCCGCATCGGCGGCGAGACGCTGTCATAGACGGAGACGCCGTTGATGCGCACCGTGCCGGAGACGCGGCGGATGTTGAGCGGGTTCGCGCCGCGCGAAGGTGCGGAGTAGCTGATGGTCTGGATGGAGCCGGTCGCCGGCGTCAGCGTCGTCGCGGTACCGCCGATATCGAGACTGAGCGACGCGGCCGCGCCGAGGGAGACCGTCACCCGAGCGCGGTCCCAGACCTCGCCGGGCGTGAAGACGAGAGGATCAGTCCCGCTCGACACCTCGAACATCCCGCCCCCGATCGACATATCTGCGCCGATTGACCAGCCGGCGCCAAGGTCGATGCTTGCATTGAAGGCCTCGTAGGCGCTGACGCTCGAGGAGGTGATCTGCTGGCCGAAGAATGAGGCCGCCGTCGTCGGCATCGTCCGGTCGAGCATGCGAGCGAGGACGGTCGGCGGTGACTTGGCCAGCCTGTGATTGCCGCTCCCCTCGGCCGCCCAGGCCACAAGATTGCTGTCGCCAATCCAGACGACGGTCCCTGGCCCCTGGTCACCGAGCAGCACCTTTGCGCGGTCCATGCGGTAGCGCGGCAGGTCGACCGCTCCGCGTGACAGGTAGTTGAATGTGGCAAGATTGACCTCGGGAGCGACCGAAGAAAGCATCTGTGCGGATGGAGGCCCGACAGGCACGCCAAGGATCTCGACGCTGCTGCCGATGGCGCGGATGATTTCCATGTAGTCGTGGTCCAGCAGCAGCCATCCTGCCGGAAAGTCTGCCGATACCGTCATATCGCCGAGATAGGCGCTGCCATCGAGGTCGAGGCCGAAGCCGACAAAACCGTCTTCGTCGGGCATGGTGTAAGTGCCGACCCTGGAGGATGCCAGCGCGAACCGCGCGGAGCGCAGCCCTCCGTAGGGATCGGCTTCAAGCAGCGCGTCATAGTCCTGGGTCACTACGGCCCATGCCACCTCGTCGGTCTCTTCATCGGTGACGAGGCCCTCGAGCGCACCGATCCGCGACATCGATGTATCGATGCGATCGTCAAGCGTCTCGATGTCGCTTTCCGCCGTCGTCACCCGTCCGGCGAGCGCGGAGACATCCGCCCCGGCGGCGACGACGTCGGTGATATCGTCGTCCTCGATGTCGTAGATCCGCGTCTTGCCGCCCTCGTAGGTTTCGACGTGGGCGACGACGTAGTGGGTGTTCGCGGGCCAGACGACGTCGATGTCGGCGCCATCGGTATCGGACCCGTGAATGTCGACGCGATGCGGATTGGCGGCGACGGAAAGCGGCGGTGCTGCAACCGTGATCGGCGCTCCGATCGGGGTTTTGGTGCCGGACAGAGGCTGGACGCAGATACCGATCGCATCGCCCATCGGATCGGTCGGATTGACCGACCGCCGCACGCTGTAGCGCAGGCGCGTGATGCTGCCGGGCCAGATGGCGATGCGTTCCCGGGTGGCGACGATACCGGCGCCGGTGACCTCCAGATAGGCACCATGGCTGTCTTCACCGACGACACCCGGCGGCGGAGCACCGAGCGAACCCTTGCCGGAGAGGGTCGATGTAAACCGCGCGATCGCATCGCCGGGGCGGCCCTGGCGCTGGATCAGCGCGTCCGACAGGCCGTCCATGCGGGTGCTTGCCGCCGCGTCAGCTGCCTGACGCTCGGCCGTCTCCTGCGTCAGCTCCGCATCGAGACCTGTGATAGTCGAGATCGGCTGAGTGCCTGTGTGGTTCGATCGCGCGCGCGAGGTCGTGTCGCCGGCGATGCGCTCCACCGTCTCCTGCGTCAGTTCCGCGTCGAGGCCGGTGATGGTCGAGATCGCCTGCGCGCCGAGATGGTTCGCGCGCTGCAGTCCCGCCGCCTCGGCTGCCAACGCGCGGTTCGTCTCCGCCGCGATCGCCGCGCCGTGGCCGGCCTCGTCGGGCAAGGGGCCGATGCGCGTCCAGGAGCCGGAGCCCACGCCGCCGAGCTTGAGATAGACGCCACGATAGGCGGTATTGCTGTCGCCGAACACGCGGCCGACAGATCCGGCGGCCCAGGCAAGATCGGCATAAAGCCCGGCCCGCGTCTCGTAGAGGGCACCGGGCGTGGCGTCCAGCTGTGCCTTCAGGTTGCCGATAGACATCAGACCGGTGCCCATCTCGTCACGGACGATGACATCGGTGACGAGCAGCTTCTCAGGAAAATTCTTGGTTCTGATGCCTGTCATGTCCGATTCTCAGATGATGGTGACGGTGTGCGGACCGGACAGAGGTCCGGGTTCGCCGATCGAATTAAGGGGCTCGAAAAAGTATCGGGCGGTGCCCTGAGAAAGGCACGCCGGCGTCTCGATGTAGGCGACGATGCTGTCGATCTCTCCGGCGTAATCGGCCGAGCCGACGAGCGAGAGCGCCCCCTGACCGGTCGACGCAAGCCGTGCCAGCTTGCGGCCGGTGGTCGATTGCTCGGCTCCATCGACGTTCGGCGACCCAGAAAGCCTTGCCTTGACCGTGCCGGCGGTGATCCTGCGGATGCGCCAGCCGATGCGATAGACGCTCCCCGAGGCAGCAGGGATCGAGAAGGACAGGACGCCGGGGCCCGATGTCGAATGGGTTGCGGAGCCGTTAAAGGCCCGCCAGCCATCGTCGAAGCGCCAGTAGAGGTTCCCTTCCTCGTCGGCATCGAGCATGTTGACGAGGCCCGGATCGCCATCGGTGACCGTGTAGTTGCGCCGTGGGGCCACATCGATCGTCGTCACCAGCACGTCTGTCTCCTTGTTGAGCGAGACGCCGGCAGCGCGCCATATGGCGATCGAGGATGTGTTGAGGTCAGCGCCGGTGCGCAGGCTGACGGTCGCCATGCCAAGGCCGCCGGTAATCGAGATCGCCGCGCCATCGAGGGCAAGCGGCGCACCGGGATCAAGCGAGCCGATCACGACAGTGACAACGTCGGTATAGGCGCCCGTGGTTCCGTCCTTCGCGACGCCCCGCGCGCGCAGTTGGACACTGTCACCTCGCACATAGCCGGCAATCGCGGTCGACGATGAGCCGGCAGGGATCGATATCGTGTTCCAGACGGTGTCGCCGGCCCCGCGGTGCTGCACCTGGAAGACATGGACATCGCCGCCGGTGGTCGCCTGCCTCATCCGGACGGTGAGCCCGTTGGCGCTCGCGGTGCCCTTGACGCCTGAGAGGATGCGCGCGAACACGGGCGCATCCGGCGCTTCGGTGATCGTCGGCACTTCGGTACCAAGCCGGCTCGACCAGGCCGGCACTTCCGTTGCTGCGAGGATCGTGTCGATCTGCGGCGCCGCATCCACCATATGCAGGATGGTGGTCAGTTCCTGCCCTGCCTCGACACGGGTGACGATCTTCTCGGTCGACGCCGCCGACATCGGCCCGAAATGCACCGTCATGCCGACAGTCAAGCGGCTGTCAGCCTCCAGCATGCGCAGGACGCGCGTGGTGCCGGTGACGGTCTTCACCTGCCGGATGATCGATGTACCGGCGGCATCGCCATCCTCGCCGCCGACCTTGTAGGCGACGGCGTAGGTCCCTTCCGGGTTGGTCATCCGCACGTCGTCATCGAGGACGATCGAGCCGCCGGAGATCTGCCGGACCCGCGCCGCGCGATGGAGCGTCGAGAGGACCGGGCTTGCGACGCGGACCTTGCTGCCGCGCGTCGCAATGCGCGCGGTGCCTGTCTGGACGCATTTGTAGTCGTCGGCCCGATGAACGAACTCCAGCTGCCGGCGGCGTGCGGCGCGCCAGACCTGTGCCGGATCCGTCAGGCCCGGCAACTCCAGCCGCTCGGTGACGGTGATGTCGCCGGTATAGCCGGGCCAGCGGACAATGCGCTTCGCAGGCTTGTAATCGTTGGTCTCGTCCAGGAATTCGACCACGAAGGCATGCGGCGGGTCGATGTATTCGCGCGTGCTCTCGAAGCCGTCGGCCGTGCGGCTGTCGATATGGTCGATGATCGGCAAGGCCGCAGGGTTGTCGATCACGACCCCCTCGCGCACGCCGTCGAAGCGCGGTGCGGCCATCCCGACGGCAGCGATCGCCTCGAGCACCTCGTCGCGCTTCGCCTCGAAGTCATGCACCCGGTCATAGGTGTAGCCGCGCACCCTGCAGAGGTCGTGCCAGTCCTCGATCTGCGGCAGGTTGATGCCGGCGTCATCCTCGGGAAACAGCGTGCCCCGCTGCAGTACCTGGCGCAGCGCCGATGCGGGGCTGCGTGTTTCGCGCATCTCCCAGGCTTCGGTCAGGTGGTTCCAGTCAAGCGCCTTGCGCCGGCTGAGGATGCTGATCGGGTCGAGCGTGTCGGAAAGCTGGTAGGTCGCCTTGATCTCTGCGATCACCAGCGCCATCGGCTCGGAGAAATTCAGCGGGTATTCGGGCAGGATCGACTGGATGGCCAGCAGCGTCATGGTGTCCTGCGCCTGCGTCGACCGGCGCTCCGGCGTCATGCGGGTGATCTCGACGGCATAGGCGCCGCGGACGGGGACGTCCCAGACATGCTCGCGGAAGAACGCCGTCCGGGTCGCCTCGGCGATGGTGAGGACGACGACATCGGTCCAGTCGCCGGTGCTGTCGGCCGGGCGCATGCGGATGCGGACCTCGACGGTCAGCTCGCGCAGGCCGCCCTCGTCGTCGACCGAGCACAGGCCGCCGCCGAACCAGAGGATCACCCTGAGCGTCTTGGCGTCCCGGGCCGAGTAGCGCACGACCGGCGTCTCGATCGCCTCGCCATCGATGATCTCGCCATACTGGTCGCGCGGCCGGGGCCGGGTCAGTTCCGAACGATAGAGACGCTCGATCACCGTCTCGGTGATGATGGTCGACGTCGGGTCGCCGGCCACGCCCGGCATGATCTCGATCTTCTTGTGGTCGTATTTCGACCAGGGCGTTTCGCCGATGCGGATATCGTCCTCGTCGATGACCTGCTCGCCATAACCGGCGAGCAGCGCGAGGCGCACATACTGCTCGCCGTTGCGGATGACGCTGTAGGGCGCGACCGCGAAGGGGGGCGTCCATCGTATCGTGCCGAACGGGTAAGGGATGACGCCGTCGAGCCGAATTTCGTTGCGAATGCCCGAAATCGTGTAGCGATCGCGCCGCTTGTCTTGTTCGGGAGGCTTGACGAACGCCCGCGCGACCAGCGAACCGACTGCGCTCGCAGCCAGGCCGATCACGGCCTTCCCAAGGGTCGTGGCGGCAAGGCCGGGGAACCAGAACTGCCCGAGCGCCAGCGCCGCGACCGTCACGAAGATCTGGATGAGCGACGAGAAGATCTTGCCGGCAGGAATGACACGGATCACGACCTGCACGCCGGGACGAGGCCGCGTGCGATGCCAGAACTGTGGCTCCACGACCTCGACGCCGCGCGATGTCACCAGCGTCACCCGCACGCGCGAGCGCTCGGCCGGCCCGCCATCCGGCAGGGCGGCGGCGATCATCGCCGTGATCGTCAGACCAAAAGGGAGCTCGATCTCGACCCGGATTGCATCGACATCGATCAGGGGCGTGGCAAGGACGGGAACGCTGTGAAGGGTCATTCAATCCCCCTCGAAGCCATCTCGATATGCCTGTAAACGCCTTCCAGGCTGTGCGACCAGCGACCTTCGCTCCAGGGCTCGATGCGCGAATGGCCCTCGGGCATATGCAGCATCAGCGTCCGGTCGACGACGACGCCGAGATGCCGGTCCATCGACGCCCGGCGAAAGCAGACAATATCGAAAGCCTGCGGCCGCTCCGCCCTCACCCACGATCCTGACGTGCGGGCCTCGCCGAGCAGCTGGTGCACCTCGGCGCTTTCGTCGGCGTCGGCATAGGCGCCGAGATAGGTCGGCAAGGGGATGCGGAGATCCTCGGCGTAGACGAGGCGCACAAGGCCGTAGCAATCGCAGCCCTGCCAATCGCGGCCGAGATTGACCTTGGGGATGCCGATATAGCGGTCCGTCCAGCTCATAGATGCAGCCCCGGAAGCACGAATTGCGTCATGCGGCCGGACGGCCACGGCTCGTCGCCCTTCCACGCGCGCGAGATCGACAGAGAGATTTCCGTCGCGGAAATCAAATGATCGACGAGCTTCAGGCCGAGCACCTGGTCCTGCACGTAGTTCGGATCCGAGGCCATCACCACGGCGATGTCGACCGTCGATCGGCTGCGCACGCTGCGCAGGATGCGTTCCATTTCCGCGCTGATGTTCGGCATCCGCAGTGTGGCCGACGCCTGGACGCCTTTCTGGTCGTGCGGGCGGTCGACCGTCATGGGCATGAACATATACGGGTCCGCATAGGGATTGGCGGTCAGCCAGGTCGAGTGGGTCGCATAGAGGAGCGGATCGTGCGAGATCCGCACGGTGTCGTCGGACGAAAGCCGCACCGTCTCCTCCATTTCCGGATGGGTGATGTGCAGCAGGAAGACCTCGACGTCCCCGCTGGTTTCGGCGTCGTCCGACTTGCGTTTGGTGAGGGAGATCGCGCGCGTCATGGCATGATCCACAGCGGGCAGACGACCGTGAACCGCACGCCCCTGATGCCTGTGACTTCCGGCGGCTGGTCGCCCCAGAGCATCAGCAGTGTCGCATCGAGCAGGATCGGGGTTCCGTCATCGTCAAGCCAAGGCTGGCCATCATCGAGCAGGGCTGGCCAGCCGTCGGTGATCGGATCCGGCATCTGGAATACAAGCGATCCATGCTGGAGATCGTCCTCGAAGAACCGCTCAAGCTCCGCGAACTGATCGCGGGAACAATCGAGGACGAGCGTCATCGGCTTTGCCGGCCGGGAATAGCGGCGCTGATAGCCAGGCGGGCCGGCTTCTCGCTGGCGGCGGGTGCGCGGATCTTCCCATCCGCGCCGGAAGCCGTCGCGGTTCGGGAGGGGAAGGGATGTCGGCCAGACGGGATTTACCATCGCCTGATCACCGGCTTCCGCGCGCCGCGCTGATCCAGCAGTTCATCCGCCTCGCCGCCTGCGGCCGACATGCCGCGCGCGACCGCGCGGGACAGCTGCAGCTCGATCTGTGGATTGCCGTTCTGGTCCTGGCGCTGGCGGCCCTGGACATCGACGCCGCCGACATAATCGTGGACCGCCAGCGTCATCGGCTGCCAACCCCGTGCAGCGCCGCCGGCTGCGGCCTGCGACGGTGCACCCGCCATAGCCTGCATCGCCGGCGCCGGCCGCGTCTCGATATGGCCCCCGTTAGCGCGGCCGCCGATATAGGTCACCGGCCGTCCGGCGTTGATCGCCTCCAGCAGCGGTAGGTTCCGTGCGGTCGCGTCCGCATTGACGATGTACTCGCCGGCGGAGGCACTCAGCAGGATCGCATCCTCGCGCGGGCCGCCCGGGCCGGAGATCTTGCCCTTCGCACTCTTCGCAGACAGCGGTCCGCCGCCGTCGGCGAACATGCCTATATAATTGCCCGACGCGGCCAGCGATGCCTGAGCGCCGTGAGGCACAAAGTCCGGCAGGATCAGCTTGAGGAGCCCGTCAAACAGCCCTCCACCGCCCCCCGAAGGCGCGGCCGGGAACTGCAGGTTGCCGAGCTGCTGGCCGAAGCTGTTCATGCCCGATCCGAGCGTGCCGAGGCCCTGGGTGGCGAGAGATGACGATTGCGAAACCTGCGTCAGGTTCGCGGCCGCCTGATCTGCGCCCTTCGCCATGCGCTGCACCGCGCCCATGGCGCTGCCCTCGTTGATCTCGAAGTGCATGGCGTCTTTCTTGGATCGCCAGTCCCCGCCCCAGGAGGTGCCGTTCTGCCGCGCGATCATGCTCGCCGTCGACGGCATGTCGGTCACAAGCCGCGACCCCATCGGGTTCTCGGCCGGGTTGATGTCGATCGCATTGCCGTAAGCATGGTTCGAAAGGCGGTTCGTGCCGGCAATGTTGCGGTAGTTGTAACCGCCGAGCGACTTGATCCGGTAGCCGGTCGCCTCGAGGTCGTCGATCACGCCCTGGAAGTTTGCCGCATACTTGGCATTGACCTGCGCCGTCAGTCCCTCGGCGGTCTTGACTGTGGCGAGGTCGATCCCGCCGCGCGTCTTCCCGGCGATTGGCAAGCCACCCGCATTATCATTGGCGCCCGTCAGTGCCGGCAGGCCAGCGCTTCCCGGCGTGCCAGTGCCCGGCAATCCGCCGCCGATCCCGCCATTGACGACGACGGTTCCAGCGGAAACCGTCATGGCACCGACCGACTGTGCACCCGCCTGCAATGCCGGGTTCGGCTTGCCCAGGAGAGCGCCGAACAGCCCGCCGATCCCGCCGACACTGTCGAGTGTCGGCGCGCTGTCGCCGTAGATCGCATTTTTCAGCGGGTTCTTGATCGCGAGATCGAGAAACGTCTTCTGGACTTCCTTGCCGATATCCTCGGCGACGTCCCCGATATCGGAAAACCCCTTGCTCGCGCTGTCGACCAGGCTGTCCACTGCGTCGCGGCCGACATCGCGGGTATCCTCCCAGATCTTCACGCGCTCTTTCAGGATCTCGTTGATCCTGATTTCCTGCGCCTCGGTCGACTGGAGATCGACCGGCAGATTGGCCCCGCGCAGCTCCGAGGCGATGCGCTGATCGACCGGCGATCGGAAAAGCTGGTCGCGCTCGAACTGGAGATTGCTGCGCAAGTTCACGCGCGCGGCCTGGTCGGCGAGCCGCCCGAGCGCCGCGGCCTTTTCCTCAATCGCGGCGAGTTCAGCCGCGTCGACGCTGCGCCCCTCGGCAAAGGCCGCCGCGCGTGCATCGGCCAGCATCTGGTGGCGCGCCTGGAGCTGCTCGACTTCGCCCGCCGTCCTGCCGATCAGCGAGATCTCCAGCTCCTGGCCGGCGATCATCTCGTCGCGGGAGCGCAGGCGCTCCTCCGCCGCCTGACGCTCGACGGCGATCGACTGCTGCAGCGAGGTGCGCCGCGCATTCTCGATCCGCGCCTCGGCCGTCTTCGGCTCGATCACCTCGCCCGCCAGCGACACCCGTTCACGCTCGCCGGCCAGCGTCGCCCGCATCTGGCCGTTGCGCTCTGTCTGGATGCGCAGGTCCAGTTCCGCGATGCGCAAGGCCTTCTCGGCCTCGGGGATGTAGGTTTCGATCGCGCGCTGCGTGGCGGCGTCAGCGCGCTCTATAAAGGCGCGGTGCTCCGCACCAAGCCCTTCGGCGATTGCACCGCGCCGGAGACGCTCCAGCTCGGCAGCAAGATCCCGTCGCCGGATTGCGGACTGATTGGCTGGCGAGCTTTCAGCCGTCGAGTAGGCGTCAGCTCCCTGTCTGATGGAGAGTTCGCGTTCCGACCGCCGGGCGTCGGCTTCCAGGCGACGGTTCCGCATGGCGTACAATGTGTTGAGATCGGCCTGGAGGTTCCCCTCCTCGGACTGGCCAAGTCCAGACATCTGCCGCACACGGTCGAACATTCCGACATCGCCCTTGCGGAGCGCGTCAAGGCGGCTCTGGGCGGTTTTGATGGCGCTATCAAGGTTTTGCTCGACGGCAAGCGGCCGCTCACCGTTAACGACACCGTCTGCAACCTTGTCGATGGCCCCGCCGATCGCGTCCATCGCGTCGCCGGCCTGTATCGCTACCCAGTTCCACGCCCGACCGAGCGCCGTCGTCGCCTCGCTGGCCTTGGCAAGCCGGTCGGGCAGTGCGTCGATCAACACGGCCTGCGCCTCGGAAATCCGGTTCTGCCGGGCAAGCGAGGTCGCGAGCTCGGCGGTCGCGCCGTCGATCAGCCCCATCCTCCGCCAGAGCGTGTCGGCCGCCCGGGCCGGGTCGGCGAACATCTCGGCAAGCGCACCGCCGGCCTCGTCGGCCGAGACGCCGATCGTCGCGGCAAAGTCCTTCGAAAGCCCGATCAGCCCCTCAAAGTTCTCCGAGCCGATCCGCCCCGTCCTGAGAAACTGCGCCTCCATCGAGCGCGCCGCCTTGACCGAGATCCCGGCGGCGGCCGCGCCGGCCTGCGCCGCCCGCTCCATCTCCGCCGGGCTTCCGGCAACGGAGCGTCCGAGGCCGGAGGCCGCCGTCTCCACTTCCTTAATCGAGGTCAGATACCCCTGCCAGGCGGTCGCTCCGATGGCTAGCGCCGCCGTCGTGCCGCCGATCGCCAGCCGCAGTGGCGTCACCGCGGCCGCCGCCGCCTTCGCCGCCGCGCCGATCGAGCCATAAATCTGCAGCACCTGCGGCCCCTGCTGCATCAGCACCATATGCGCCGGCATGCCGAGCGCGAGGCTCTGCACGGTATCGATCACCTGATATCGCAGGTTCTGCTGCTGCCAGGGTTCAAGCCCGCCGCCTGCCGCCTGCGCCGCCTTGCGCCCTTTGATGGCGTCGATCGAGGCAAGTGCCGCCCGTCGTTCCCGCGAAAGCGCCGCCGTCATCTCGTCGACGCCGATGACACCGGTGCGGTGCGCCTCGCGAATGCCGGCGACCTCGGCCTTGTAGTCGCGGATCACGGCAAAGGTCGGATTGTAGCGCGCGCGCAGATCGTCGCGCTGCTGCAGGAATGCACCGATATCCGCGCCGCGATCCGGTACGATCGACGCCCTGGACACCATCGCCTCGGCCGCCGCCTTGCGCGCGGCGCCGAGGCGTTGCCAGGCGCTCGCCTCGGCGTCGAGCACATTCTTTGCCTTGATCCGCGCCTCGATCGCCTGCGAGGCGGAAAGCGCGCCGTCCTTCTCGGCGCGGGCGATCTCGCCGATCGTCTCGGCATGGCGCTGCATCGTCGCAGCCAGCGGCACATATTTGGCGCGTAGCCGGTCGAGCGAGGCGCCAAGGTTGTCGTTGGCGCTGCCGCCGAGGCCAATCGTGCTGTTGAGCGTGTCGAGGCTCGGCTTCGCCGCCTTCGCCGCCGCGCCGATCCCTTCGACGGCCGCCTTCGTCTCGGCGGCGCCGGCCTTGGCGCCGGCGGCATCGATGTTGGCGGAGATATTGACGCGATAGGGCGCGGCCATGATCAGCCGTCCTCACGCGCGTTGAGATAGGGCAGTGCCTCCGCCTCCATATGGCGGAGGTCGGCGAACACATGAGGCGGCGAGCCGAGGTCATCCAGGACGGCGCGGCAATCCGCGTAGCGCAGCCCGAACCAGACGAGCCCGTGCGGTGTCGCATCCACATGCCACTGCGTTTCGCAGGCGCACCAGGCGTTGATGCTGGGCAGGTTGGCAAGCGGGATCTGCATGGCGTCGTCATCGTCCTCGATCGCGTCGTCATCGTCGGGTTCCGGCTCCTCGATCACGACGCCCATCCGCGCGAACTGCTCGCGCATGTCGTCGGTGAGCGGAACCGGTCGGGTCCGGTCGTGGCGGCCAAGGCGGGCATGCGCCCAGGCGACGGCCGCCTCTGTCAGTTTTTTCGGCGGGCCTTGTCCTGGCTGATCGCGTCCTGGTAGGCGCGGTTGATCGCCGCGCGCACATGGTCGCGCGTCAGGACGCGGGAGAGGTTTTCCAGGGTGAACGGGATCTCGGCCTTGTTCTGGTCGACGATCTTGCGCCAGTTGCGCAGCACCCGCCGGAAGGCTTCCTCGTCATGCTCCTCAAGCTTGCGTTCCGCCTGGGCAATGGCGTCATCGCCGCCGATCTCGGCCGCCTCCTTCAGGATGGCGGCGCGCATGTCCTGCAGGACCTTGTTTTCCTCACGGTCGAGGATCTCGAACTCCACCTCGAACTCGTGCTCGACGACCACGCCGACCCTGGTCGGGTGCGGCTCCAGGACCTTGACGGGCCACCAGCAGGTAAGCGTATCGACGACAACGAACATGGGGATCTCCGGAAAACGAGGGGATGGCGACCGTCACTTGACGGTGATCAGGAATTCGTCGTTGCCGCTGCCCGTCGTCATCATCAGCGGCAGGGTGTTGTTCATGAAGCCGCGCGTCTGGCTGTAGCCGACGCGGCCGATCTGGGTGTAGTCGGCCTCCAGCCTGAAGATCTTGCCGGCGCCCTGTCCATGCTGAGCCACCAGCTCGCCACGGGTCTCAGCCTCGGAAATCGCGAGCCAGTTGACGGTGGAAAGAGCGGCGGCGCGCATGGTGGCGTTGCCCGTCGTGCGCCGGTCGGTAATCTCGATCGCCTCGGAGTTGATGAGGAAATCCGGCTCCACCCGACCGCCGAGGTCCATGGTGATCCCCTCGGTACCGCCGTCATAGCCATGCAGCGAGAAGGTGGTGTTGGCCTTGTTGACGCGCTGCACCGGCTGGAAACTCGCAAGCGTCAGCGCCGGATTGCTGACGTCGGAGATCGTACCGACGAGGCCGGACATGGTGAAGCGGATGCGCGGGATCTGCCCCGGCTGCATCGACAGCGTGAAGGTGCCGCGCGCGCCGAGAAGAATGTGCTGGATGCCGTCGCCGATCCAGCGGATCGAACACGACTCCTCCAGCGAGGAAATCGGGTTGTACTGGACGTCGACACCGGTGTTGATCACCTGACGCAGGCCGCACGCCCGCAGAGCCGGGCCATAGGCCGGCGCCGTTCCGGCAGCACCGGCGCCGGTGATGTCGACGGAGAACGACACCGTGCCATAGGTGCCGTCGAGCATCACGCCCTGATGACCGAGCCAGGGCACGATGTAATCGAGCGGGATCTCGCCGCCGACAGAAGGGTTGAAGTCGATTTCGACACCCTTGATCGCATTCGCGGCGCCGGTCGGGACGCTGTCCGCGCCGTAGGTGGTTTCGAGCTTCAGCAGCAGGGCGCGCATCGCCCACTTTTTACTGGCCATGCGTGGCGTCCTTCTTCTCCGACTTCTTCGCCGCCGGCGCGGTGGCCGGCGCTTCGTCGGCCGTGGCCTGTTCAGCCTCGGCTTTCCTGGAGAGTTCGTGCGCGGTGAGCTGCTCGGTGCCCTCGACCCGCTTCAGCGAGCCGTCCGGCTGGCGGACCCAAGAACCGCCGGTATTCGTGTCCGTCATCGTCAGGCCTCCAATACCCGGCTCGTCTGCCAGGTCTGCACGTAGATGCTGACGCCGTTGCCAAGGCTCCCGGCCTGGCCGGCGACCAGCTCGAAAAGATCGTTGCCAGGCGAGACCGCCCATCCCGCGATCGCGCCCTCGATCGCCGCCTTGATCGCGTCGAAGTCGAGCACCCGCCTGCCGCCCTTGGCATCGTCATGCCGGCGCACGACGAAGGCGGTCAGGATCTGCACCAGCACGCGCTGCTCGAAACCGCCCATGGCGAGCTCATTCGGCTCGGCCTGCTCGCGATAGGGCAGCACGAACACCGTGCCGTTCCTCGGTGCTGGCCCCTTGCCAATCGCATCGACATCCTCGGCCGGCAGCACGTCGGCAAGTTCGGGCGCGCGATCCTTGAGCCGGGCGATGACCGCGTTGATCATAGCCAGCCCTGAAGCTTCTCGGCGGTGAACACCGGGGCCGGCCCGGTGATAAGCACGCGCCCCGCCCCGGAAGCCTCCGGCGTCGCGCCGTCGAGGCCGGGAATGGCGATATTGCCCTGTGCCGCCAGCGCCAGATGATTGAGCGTGTCGCGATAGTCACGCACGACATAGTCCGGCGGCCCGTCGCGGTGCAGGTAGTAGCGCGCGATCGCCACTGCCCAGGTCACCACCATCGGCGGGACGGGGCCAAGCGGCATGGCGTAGCGCGCTGCCAGATAGGAATTGACCAGGTTGTCGGCATGGTCGAGCGCGGCGGCGACGACATCGGCGTCGGCGACATCGTCGCCGTCCTGGTCCGCCACCTGGAGGATTTCCGCCTCGCCCGCGCGCTCGATCAGGGCCTCAAGGTTGGCGTAGGGCATCCTCAGACGACCTCACCGGCTTCCCAGGGCGCAAGCGCGATGACATGCTCGGGCAGAACATCGTGCTCCGCCTTCGTCAGGACGATGTCATCCCCGAAGTCGAGCGCCGCCCCGTTGTGACGCACGCGTGCATAGACGGCGAAACGGCGCTTCTGCGTCGGCTCACTCTGGGGGAGACCGCCTGCGGGGACGGCCGGATTGCCGTCCCCGCCCGCGTCGCTCTCGGGGGTTATCTCGGAATGGTCGACCGATGCAGCGGCCGCCGCCGCATCGGTCTGGTCGTGCCCCTCGGTTACATGCGGATCAGCGCCTGTGGCTGCCTGATCCTCACCGTCGGCGGGGCCGGTATTCATCCCGTCAGGCGCGCTCTCACCTGACGGGGCAGACGAGGAGCTTACCGCATCCACGTCCTCGGGCACCCCTGTCGTGGCGGCAGGCTGATCCGCCTCTACCGGGGATGCACTTTCGGATTTGTTGGTTTTCTTCGGGGCCATGAGCGTCTGCCTCTTTCGAACGATCGGCAAAGGGTCTTCAAAGGCCCTTTGCGGATGGTTCGGGCCGGGTTAGAGGCCCGGCCCATGCCGTCTGTCCGCGCCGCCAGTCGTGCGGCGTCAGGCGACGGCGTTCTGGAAAAAGTACCCGAGGTCAGCGGCCGAGATGACCTCCGCGACACTCTCGCCGGAGCGCACCCGCACCGAGCCGCGCAGGCCGATCTTCGGTTCGTCGATCGAACCGGCGACACGGTCGCCATACTGCGCCGTCCACCCGAAGGTCGGCACCTCGCCAAGCGAGGAGACGCTGCGCTCGCGGCGGATGAGCGCGCAGTGCTTGCCCCAGAGCCGGTAGCGCACCGGTGTCTGGCCCGGCTTGGCCGAGTTGGCGAAGCTCTGGCCGACGATGATGTCGTCGAGCTCGAGGAGATCGGCGACGGCGCGTTTCGTCGCGACGCCCTCGCTCGTGCCGGAGGGGGTCAGCGCCTTCAGGATCTGCGCGTTGCGCCGCAGTGCCGACCAGGTGAGCCGGCCCATCACGGCGATGTTCGGGTCCATCACCATGCTGTCCTTCGCCTCGGCGACGTCGTCGATCGGCGTGCTGTCGGCGTGCGACCACTGCGACGAGCCGGACAGGGTCTCCCTGTTCGCGGCCGGATAGGTGTTGGCGTCGAAGACCTTGGTCGCCACGCGGCGCTCCCGGTCGAGCATGACGAGGTTGGTCAGCATCTGCGTGGCGAAGGCGCGCGGATCGTAGCCCGGCGGCGCCTGGTTGATGTCGTCGATCGGGATGATGCTGTCCTGGCCGTAGTCGAGCGTGACGCCGGGCTGTTCGGTCCCGCTGAACTCGACCGTGCCGGGCTCGGACTTGCGGCCGACCTTGGTATCGGGGATTGTGATCATCTGGCCGAACGAGAAGATCATGTACTTGAACAGCGACTTTGTCAGGCGCGGCTCCAGGCGCGGCAGCACCTGGTCGGCGATCATCTCGCCGTTCTGGTAGGAGATCGCGATGCCGGTGAGCACCGGATCGACGGGGAAGGGCTGTCCAGCCATGCAAAGGCTCCTGTAGATCGACCGGGCTTAGCCCTGGATGCGGACGGGGTTGACGAAGCACCGGGCGATGTCGCCATCGGCGCCGTTGACGGATAGACGCCCGCCGACATTGTTGTTGACGCCGGTGGCGGGCGCGGCCGCGACCGCCTTGCCGTTGGCGTCGGCGACGAAGTAGGCGCCCGGCGTGATCGTGCCGCCGACATCGACCTCGGTCGGCCCGAACATCACCACGTCAACGCGGCCGCCGCTGACGGCGCCGTTCGGGAAGTCGGTGACGCCGATGACGAGGTCCGTCGCAGCCGTCGCCAGCGCCACCTCGCCATCGTTGCTCGTGAATTTCACCAGCCGACGATGGCCGATGGCGCCGGAGGCGACGAAGGTCTGGGTATGCGGGTTCATGGTCGTGTCCCCTCAGCGGCGGTTCTGCAGGCGCATGGCGGCCGTGGCCGGACCGAGGTCCTCGCCCTTCGCCTTCGCGTCGCGGATTTCGGTGTCGATGGCGGCGGCAACCTGTTTCGGGTCCGAGAAGTCGAGCCCTTCGCCCGGCGCCAGCTCCTTCTCGATCGCCTGGACCGGCAGGCTTTCGAGCAGCGAGCGGAAGGCCGCGCGCGGCGTGCTTGTCACGTCCGTGCCGCCCTCAGAAAAGGTCAAGACGCCGTCGTCGAGCTCCGAGAACAGCACGACGGCCTTGTCCTTCAGCCCGATCGGCAGGCGGCCCGCTTTGACGATGCTGTCGACGAAGTCGGCATCCTGCTTTGCCTGCGCCTTGCGGCTCGCCTCGGAGAACGCCAGCTGATCGGCAGCGAGCTTCTGTTCGCGCGCCTCGATCTCGGCAAGGCGCTGATCGGCATCGCCCGGCGACGACGTCGCCGGCGGAATGGTGGGGGATGGCATGGGGTCACCCGTGGTTTCGGTTTCGGAAAAGGTCGGGGAGGCAGGGCGATCCTCGGCGCGCATCTCGGCCGCGCCCTGCGTCAGCTGGTCCAGCTCCCATTTCGGGATGAGCCGGTCGGCGGTCTCGACGTCGCTCGACGCGATGAAATGATCGCGGATACCGGAGAGGAGCCGCCCGATGCTTTCGAACATCCAGGCGCGCCGCCCCTCGGCGAAATCGAGATCGATGGTGATGACGCCATCCTCGGCCTCGGCGAACTCGATCGGCGCCAGCCCCTTGACCGCCGGCGGCTCGGCGCCGAGGAAGCCGACATGGCGCAGATGATACTGGCCGGGCGTGGGGTTGCCGGGCGAGGCCGGTGCGTAGATGCCGATCGAGCGTTTGTCGTAGCGCCCCTCGCGGACCATCTCGGCAAAGGTCGGATCGACCCGTTCGGCCTCGGCGATCAGCCGGTCGCCCTTGACCGATAGGCTCTTGATCCAGCCCCAGGCCGGCGCGTTGGTCTTCGGGTGGCCGATGACGATCGGCGCCTGGTGCTGCGCCGGATCATAGGCCTCGGCGAAGGCGACAAGGCTTTCCACGCTCGCCCCGAGCGCAATGCCCTGGCTTGACGTGTGCTGTCCGGCGCGGAAGATCTCGAACGGTTTCATGGTCCGGACAGTGCCCGACCGGCACGGCCGAAACTATTCGCAACCACCTTGTGGGTAACGCCCCCTCATCGGGGCGGCCGACAGTCTCCCCGGGAGGCCGCCAGCATCGATTTTGAAGCGGCTTCAAAGCCCGTGGGCGCGCGTTTACGGCTCAAGGCTATCATTGCCGCGCTCGGATCGCCAGAGCGCTCCAGCGGCCGCTAATTCGGATCGGGCTCCGGAGCGCCGCGATCCGGCATCAGATGGTCGGCGACGATGTCGATCACCGCCCTTATGTCCGTCTCCGACCAGCCGAGGAACTGCCGGCGCGGGATGGTCACGGATTTGACCTTGAACGTCTGCCCGCCCATCGAGAACACCAGGGCCGAGGCCGTCTTCGGCACGATCGTGCCGCCCTCGTTATGGATGCGGGCATAGATCTGGTTGGAGCCGATCGTCACCGACTGGTCGGCGAGCTGGTAGAGGATCTCGCGCGACAGCGTCCGGTTCGGACTGCGCAGGATGCCCGGCCCCTTCTTCGTCGTGGCATAGAGCGGATTGAGCGCCGCCCACGGCTTTCCCTCGGGATCGGCCTGCGCGATGAAGCGCCGCTTCGTCGCCGGCACCTCGTGCTCGGCGATGTTCTTCAGCGCCGGCCGCAGATCGCCGGCGGCCGAAAGCATCCTGCCGAGCGCGTCGTCGGCGTCAGAAGCGTCGAAGGTCAGTGTCGCGCCGGCCATGCTTGCATCCTTCCGCCCGCAGGCTTATTTTCTTTATGCCAAGCGTGGTGAGCGGCCGATCCGCACCGGTAAGCCACGCGGGTGGGGCGCCCCGGATCGGAGGGGTGCCCCTATCGTTTGCGGTAGAGGATCGCGCCACGCCGAAACCTCTGCAGGTAGGCCTCTGATGCATCGAAGCCGGTCGCCGCATGCCATCCTTTTCCGGTCCACTCGAAGCTGACGAAGATCGGCTGGCCGTTCGCGAGCACGAAACGACGCAGATAGCTTCGCCGGAGCACGACACGATCGCCGATCCGGGCCCAGTTTACCCAGATCTCGTCTGGCTCCTGGATCGCCTCCGCCATCAGCCTGACATAGCGGCCTCGACCAAGCTTGTTGCTCTTCAGGCGGATGGGCTGGCCCTCGGCATTGCGTTGTTCGAACAGGCGCTGTGAGATGGTGATGATGCCGCCGGAACGGTCACGGAAAAAGCCCTCCTCACCAGGCTCCAGCCCGAAGCGGGAAAGGAAGTGCTCGGCATAGGCCTCATCCGTGAGATTGTCCGCCAGCACCGCATCCGGTCCGGCGCGCGTCGGTAGTGGTAGCTCGGGCAGGTCCATGGCCGGGGCTTCGGTATCGATCGGCGCCAGCGGCTGGCGCAGCGCGCGCGGCACGATGCCGGAAAGCCATTCCTCGCCGGCATTGTACTCCCAGCCGCGATCGATGCCGCCGACGCGCAGCTCCGGCAGTCCGGTGCGCGGATCGCGGCCGTCGTAAAACTTGAGCTCCGGCGACGGATCGGCCTCGGTCTTCCCCTCGGCCAGGAGATCGCGCCGCGACAGCGCCTCGACGTCGCAGCCGCAGCCGAAGCCGTTCGGCGGGTAGATGTACGTCCACACGGGGTCGGTCGCCGACCAGACCCGCCCGTCCCAGGCAAGATGCTGCAGGCGCGGATGCTCGGCGCCGGAATGGACATAGCGCCAGTAAGGCCGGTAGCGCAGCACGTCCGGATCAGTCATCTGCGCGTAGCGGCCGGCCATATAGCTGACGCGCATGTTGGCGTTGAAGATGATCCGCGCCCGCCAGTCGCGCCGCTCCTCGTCCGTCTTCCCGCGCGCCTTGAACACCCATCCTGTGCGGTCGACGATCTCGTCGAAGCTCTTGCGAAAATCCTCGTAAGGTCTGCCGTCCGTCCGCGCCCGCAGGATCGCCGCGGCAAAATCCGCCAGCATGTCGTCGCGCGTCACCCCGGCGACCGAGAAGGCGCGCACATGCGCGGCCGCCTTGAGGTCGTCGGACCGGTATGTCGGCAGGTTGACCTTGCCGGCAAGGAAGTCGATCGCCTCCTGGAACGGCAGCACGCCCGCCATGTCAGGCCGCCGTCACGCTGTCGTGGCCTTCGAGCCGCGCGAGCATGATCGCCTGTTCCAGCGTCCCGGCGAGATCGTCGACGCCGAGCGTGCCCGAAAGCCGGGCAAGCCGCACCATCAGGTCGTCATAGTCGCGTGCCTCGGCGAACTCCAGGCGGATCGCCTCGACCATCGCCTCGATCGAGGGTGCTGCCGCGGTCGCCGTCTGGTCGGCGAGCTCGGCGACAGCCTGGTTGCGCGCATCGGCCGCCGCGCGGAAAGGGTTCTCGGCAAACTCAAGCCCCGCCGTCGCGGGCGGCTTCCCCGGCGCCGTCGTCTGCTCCTTCGCGCGCTTCACCCACTCGCCGCCATAGGTGTCGTCGATGTACTGCACGTCCTTCGGCTCGTAGCCCATATCGTGCAGGGTCTTGTCGCGGACCACCTTGTCGTTCAGGTCCTCGGCCTCCGAGAAGTCGCGCCAGACGTCGGGCACGCCGGCGCCCGGTATGTTCAATTCGACGATCCAGCGCACCAGCGTCCGCTTCAGCGTCGCGGAGATCAGGTCGGCATCGGCCTTGGCGATCGCCTCGCGCACCTCGTTGTGCACCTCGCCGAGAGACCTGGCGCCGCGCTCGCCGGAATTGGTCGTCAGCGTCTCGCCGAGAACCGCCTCGCTCATCAGCTCGTCGAGATAGCGGCTAAGCGCCTCCAGAAACTCGCCACCGCCGCCGCCCTTGGCTTCAAGCAACTCGATCAGGGTGTTTTCGGGCGCGACGATGCCGACATCGTTCGCCACCTGACGCAGGATGTCGAGCAGCTCCTTCTGCCGCTTCTCGTCATAGCCGCCGGGATAGGTCGCCTTGATCGTCGGCGTTCCGTGTTTTTCCGTCGCCCTCAGCCAGTGCGCCAGCACCTGGCGCTTCATCCAGGCCGGCCAAAACAGCACCGAGCCGAGGCCGACGCCGTATGGATCGTCATCGTCGTCGTCGATCGAATGCCGGTGGACGACGAACTTTCGGTCCGGCACGGCAACGCCGTCCTGCATATTGCTGCGCGTCAGCATGCGCAGCTCGCCGTCCGAGTTGAACCGGAACCGCCGCTGCTTCTTGACCTTGACATCGGCGACGGTCCAGGCCCCGTCGACGCGCTTCCAGATCACCTCGGCGACCGCGTAGCCCTTTAGCACCGCGCCCATCAATCCGCGCGTCAGCCGGTCGAAGTCGATCCCCTTCAGCTGCGTCTGGACGAGCTCCGCCGCCTGTTTGTCGATCGCACTTTCGCTCGCCTCGAACACGGCCCATTCCCGAGAGCAGACCTCCAGCTTGCGTTTCTGCAGCACGGCATAGACATGCGGATCGCGCCGCACCTCGTCATAGGTGTCGACGCCCTTGCCGCGTCCGCGCAGCGTCTCGTCTGTCGGCTGCATGACGCCCTGGTACTGTGGCACATAGGGGTCGGTCCGGATCGAGGCGAATTCGGCGATCGGCGGGTTGGCCATCTCACATCCTCATGAAATCGGAAAGGTCGGCCCTGGGCTGGATCGTGCCAAAACTGCCGCCAAGCGCCTCGGCGATCGTCGACGACGTCCGCGTCTCGCCGGTGCTGCCGGCGCCGACCTCGCCGCCGCTCTGCTCGCTGGCATAGATCGCCATGGCACCGGCGATCGCGCTGTCGGCATGGCGATCGTATCCGTCCGCGCCCTGGCTGCGCGCATCGTCCGGCACCTTGGCGATCCCTTTGACGACCTTGATCGCGCGGTAGTCCGTCATGACGTCGTCATCGAGCGGCAGCTCGATTGACCGGTCGTCGAAAGACGCCTTCAACTTCGGCATGTTGAGCAGATACCACGCGCTGGAAATCTTGATCTCGCTGACCATGGAAACCCCGAACTTCTGCCTTGCGACCTCGGCGAGATAGGCACCATTGCCCGTCGCGTCGAAGGCCGCGTGGAAGAAGCGCGGTAGTCGGTCGCGAATGTAGAAGACGATCTGCTTTTGCGCTTCGAAGGGGACGTTCCGGAGCTCCAGCAGAAACGGCGTCGCACGGGAAAGGTCCTGGCGGATCTGCATCGGATGGATCACGGAGAGGTCGCTCGATCGGCCGAAATCCTGTCCAAGGCAGCTCCTGCGCCGTGGGTCGAGACTGTCGAGATGCGGCTTGAGCAGCATCGCACACATCTCGTTGACGTCTGCTACGCGCAGGTCCTCGGACCAGTCGACAAAGCCCGGCGGCGGCGTCCATCGGACCACAGGAATGTGGCTGTGCATGCACGCGTGGATCAGCGTGCGCGGCAGGAAAGCGCCGGCGGACTGTGAGGGGATGCAGCGCAGCTCCTCGTCGGCGCCGGCGCCGTAGGTCTTGTAGATCTCGGCGCGCCACTTTGCTTCCGCCTCCGGCGACCACTCGCGCCTGGTCTTAAGGCAGACGCGGCGATAAAGGCCGTTGTCGAGCGCATCGTCGAAGGTGACGCGCACCACATGGCCCGGACGCTTGCCGGCACGGATCTCCTGGATGAGTTCGTTGAACGGGTTGTCGACGCCGTTGTGCGTCGAGATGACGAGAACCTTGCCGCCCCAGATCAGCAGCGCCAGCGCCGCCTTCAGCAACGCCTCGGCGTCATCGTGGAAAGCGAATTCGTCGATGATGACATAGCCCTGTCGGCCGCGCAGTGAGCGCGGCTTCGACGACAGCGCCACGATCTCGAAGCCGCTGGCGAAGGTGATGCGAAAGGCCTTGATCGCCTTGTCCTCACCCTTCTCGCCC
This sequence comes from Ensifer soli, assembly GCF_041928815.1. Taxonomy (NCBI): domain Bacteria; kingdom Pseudomonadati; phylum Pseudomonadota; class Alphaproteobacteria; order Hyphomicrobiales; family Rhizobiaceae; genus Ensifer; species Ensifer soli. Next base: position 53,869 of record NZ_JBHFEI010000016.1, read on the forward strand.
TCTTCGAGGAAAAGGAATTCCGAGACCTCCGAACAGGCCGGCGCGAAGGCCTTGGCCCACATGCCGCAGCAGTCGATAAACTCGCGCGCCATGTCGAGATTGTAGCCGATATAAAGCACGTCCATGCCGCCGGCGGCGAGCGTCGCACCGGCGGTCAGGACGGCATCCGCGCCCACACCCCAGGTGGCGCCGACGCGACGGCTCTTATCGGTGACGACGAGATTGTAGCGGGCGGTGGCAGCGAGAAGCTCTTTCTGGTGCTGCAGAAGGATGTCGGGCAGCGCCTGCCCGGCGAGTTCCGGCGGCAAGGCCTGCAGCATGGCGCGGCGATGCTTCGTCCAGTCTTCTTCCGTGACGAGCGCAGTATGGTCGACGATCGCGTTCACGGATCGACCCCGAGGATCTGTCTCTTGATGTCGTCGACAGTTTCCTTGCTCAGCCCCTTGACGCGGCCGGCCGTCTCGACGGCCTGGTCGACCTTATCGGCAAACTCCTTCTCGACCTTCTGCCGCCGCTGCGTGGAAACGCTCTGCGCCTGCGTCGCCGCGCGCAGCGCATTGGCAAGCGCCATCGCGCCCTTCGGATCGATGCCGCCTTCACCGGCCATGGTCAGCACCTCGAAGATCAGCGTCTTGATCGCCTCGGCCGCGATCAGCGTCAGGTCGTCGGATTGCGCTGCGTCGAATTTTTCCGCGAGCGTGCTGGCGATCTCGCGTGTTTGCATCAGCCGCGCCGAGACGGTCGCGAGCTTCACGCCGTGCCGATGAAACATCGAAAAGGAGGGGATCTTGAATTCGAGCTCGCCCCGATACTCGCGCTGCAACGCCTCCAGCCGCTCGACGAACTCGCCGTAGATGTCGGTGAGCGTGCGGTTCTTCGCGTGCATCTCGTCGGCCGCCCAGGCGATGATCGGCGCGCACTCCTCCGGCAAGAGCTCGATGCTGGAGCGACGGCCGAGTCCCTTCGCCATCTCCTACGCCCCCAGGGACGGACGGGCGACACCTTCAAGCACGATGCGTCGCTCGACATGATCCTGTCCGCCGCGCCGGAGCTCGGCGATCATCACCGATCCGGCCTCGGTGATATGGATCGCGCCGATATCGGCGAGGTAGCGCAGCTGCACGCGCACCCATTCCCGCGATCGGCGATGCCCGAAGTTGTCGAGCACGGCGGTCAGCAGCGTTTCGTTCAGGCGGTTGTCCGTCTGGGCGGAGAGCTCGCGCAGGATCACGAGCCGCGCGTCATGGGTGAGGTGGTCGGCAAAGCTGCTCATGCTGCACTCGTCTTGAGTAGGTGATCCTGGACGAGCATCACCGTGCGCGCCGTCGAGATCTGCGTTTCCTCCATCCGGCCCAGGCGACCGGAAAGCTCGCTGATCGCCAGCCGGAGTTCCATGAATGCCTTCGCGTCAGGCAGGTGCTTCATGTCGCTTTCGAGCGATTGGGTGCGCTTGCTGAGTTCCGTCACCGCCGCCATGAGCACCTTCATTTCTTCGGCATTGCGCTTCTGGAAGGTCTCCAGCTCGGAGGCGGTCTTGCGCGCGCTCGACGAGATGATCACCCACACGGAGGAGCTGACGGAGATCACCAGGGCGAGCAGGCCAAGCCAGGATTTGAGATTGTCCAGAAGGTCCACAGGGCGAATTCCTTGGTCAGTACGCCCGAGGCGGTACGAAGATACAGATTGTCCGGCCGTCGTCCTTGCCGCCGATAGTGCACCAGTGGAACTCGCCGTCCGGAGAGTCCCGCACACGGGCATCGCGATAGCGCACGATCTCGCCGCTCGGCACGGTATAGCCGTCCGCGCCCTCCTTCACGCTGGCGCCCCGGACGGGCCGGCAGTCGTATCCCGAGCAGCACGAGAGCGGATAGCTCCAGCCGGCCGGCGCGTCATGGGCGAACGCTGCCGGCATCAGAAACAGCCATAGCGCCGCAAGGATCTTGCCGAGCCCCAAACCGAACACAGCGCCGACGACCAGAACCGCAAGCCAGTAGATCAGGGCCTTCGCGGCCTGGATCGCGCGGCCGCTCATACCGGCTCTCCCGTCAAACCCGTCACCGCTTCCGCACGGACGGGCTCGGGAGCCAGCATCGGGTCACGCCCCTGCGCCGCAATCTTGGGCGCGAGATACGTCTCGATATCCTCGTCATCCAGCCCGAAGTAGGCGAGCGCGTCGGGAACGGACCGCCGCACATAGAAGACGGCGTCATCCATGTCGCCATCGTCGAGCAGCAGCAGTTTAGCGGCGTTCGAAAGCGCCGATTGCAGCGCCTCGCGCCGCTTTGCCTCGATCTCGATGCCGGTCCAGCGCCGCCAGTACAGCAGCGCCACGCCGAGGATCACCGAGATCAGGAGGTCGATCAGATCCGGCAGGACCTGCATGATCTGCGCAAGCACGAGCTCTTTCATGCGTCTTCCTTCGCGATGTAGGGTTCGATTGCCGCCCAGGTGTTGCGGCCGATGATGCCGTCGACGACGAGCCCACGCGCCCGTTGCAGGGTCTTCACGGCCCCCTCGGTGCCCGGCCCGAAGATCTCGTCGATGGTGAGCAGGTAGTGGCCGGCCGCTGCCAGCGCGCGCTGCGCGGTCTCGACGGCCTCGCCCTTCATCCCGCGCCGGAGCACCGGCCGGGACTGGATCTCGCTGAAACTGAGGATATCGGCGCCGATGCGCGCCACTTCCGTCTTCGCCTTGCCGAGGTAGGCGGCGCGATCGGCAAGCCCGTTGCGGCCGCCATTCACGATCTTGGTCACCGCGACCAGGTCGTCGCGGTCGGCGATCACGTTGAGCGAGCGCGTCGACCAGTACCAGACCGCCGCCCACATCGCCCACGGCCATGTCGCCACGGCTTCGGGGTCGGCGACGAAATCCGGGCAGTCATGCCCGGCCGAGCGCATCCAGGCGGTAAACCGGGCGTAGTTGTCCCGCCCGGTCAGCTGGATCGGCCCGCGTCCCTTGTACCGGGCGCCATCGCCCTTCTGGACATTGCCGAGATCCTCGCGTCCTTCGTAGGCCGCGCCCGACGCATATTCCTCGACCGCGCAGAAGCCATCGCTTTCATGCGCCAGCTGCGCGAGGAAATGCGCGATCCGCAGCGGCGTCGTCGCCTTGAGAAATTTGAGCGCCTCGGGCAGCAGCGGCCCCATGGCGGCGATGATCGCGGCCTGGCGCTTGGCCTTCACCCCGCCGATCTTCGGCGCGATGGCGCGCAGCACGGTTGCGCCGATGAGGTCGACAAGCTGGATGGATGACACGGCAGGCCCCGGATGATGTCGCCGGCAGGTCCGGCATGGGGCGAAGGTGCACGATCTCGGCGCGACGAAACATTCGCAACCCCCTTGGGGGTAATCCGTCTCAGAGCGGGAGGGTAAGCTGCGTGCCCTTGTCCGAGAGCATGGCGCGGACGGTCACGTCGGTCACGTGCAGCGTCCGGGCGATCTCGACCACCGGCATGCCGCCGGCACGAAGCTTGTGCGCGATCCACGGCCGATTGATCGGTATGCGTACGATCGAGCGCGATCCGAGCCGCTGCGCCAGCGCCCGGACATTGTCCTGGCCGATAATACGGGCGAGATCGGAACGCGCCTGCGGATTGTCGGCAAGGTAGACGGGAGATCCGCCAAGGGCAAGGAGGAGCTCGACGGTCATCGTCTCCCCGAGGATCTCGACATAGGGGACGATGTTCTGCGGCGTTTTCATCGGCGCCCGAGCTCCAGCTCCAGCGCAATCTGCCGCGCAGTCAGCAGCGCCACCGTCTTTTCCGTGCGGATGCGCGAATGCGGATCCATCCGCACGCGCTTCAGCCGCCGCAGCAACGCCTCGCGCTCGGCGCGGATGCGGCCGAGTTCCGCGCGGTCGAAGAGCGGCAGCGTGCCCACGGTCAGAGCTCCGCGCCGGGTTGCGGGTGGATCACACCATGCGGGCCGAGCACGGTGACCACCGTCGCCCCGCGCAAAACCAGCTTGACGCCCTCGATCTGCACCCCGACGGCGCCATGGATGACACCGCTCGCCGCCAGCCCCGAAATGTGCCGGCGGAAGAACTCGACGTCGAGCCCGTGCGCCCGCTCCAGATAGCGCAGCACGGCATGGTCGGTCACATGGATGATCATCGCTCTTCCCCCTCTCGCTCGGCGATCGCCATCAGGTCGAGGGCGATGGTCGCCATCTGGTGCGCGGCCGCCAGCGGCCCGACCAGCCGGGCGAGATCGGCGGCGGAGGTCTGCACGGCGTCCATCGCCGTCTCCACCTGGCATTCGGCGGCTGAGAGGATGCCCTGCATCAGCGTCTTGATGTTCGGCACGCGCGTGGTCATCGCGTCGCTCCCTTGAGCCCGCGAACCCGCTTGCCGAGCGCGTTCATAACCTTGACCCAGCCGGCCGTGTCGATCTGCTCGTAGTCGCAGCCCGCCAGATAGGACGCGGCGGATCGGAACTGCCGCCGGTCATCACCCAGAATTTCCCATTGCGCCCAGGCGATTTTCACGCCGTCCGGCTGGCCGCGATACTGGTCAGCCCAGACCACCCCGCCGTCCCGGGCAAGCCAGCCCTTGAGCCCCTCGATCGCCTTCCGCGCATCCTCGGCGTGATGAAGGAACCGGATATGATCCAGCCCGGTCTGCCGCTTGATGAAGGCGAGCATCGCCGTGTCGTCGCGGTCCTGCACAATCCCGAGGTTCCAGCCGGCGATCCACAGCGCCTGCATCTTCTTGGCATACTTGCCCGTAAGTTGCTGCCGGCCGCCGGCCTTGCCTTCCGCTGGCCTAAAGCCCTCATTGCGGAAAACGGTGATGACGCGCTGGCGCTCATCCTCGGTCATCTCCTTGGCCGAGCTCTTGCCGGTGATGATGCGCAGCTTCGCGCGGTAGGTGTCGTCGTCCAGGCCAAGCTGCTTCTGCGCGGTTTTGATGGCGGCGATGGAGGAGGTCACAGCCCAGCCTCCTCCAGCAACTCCGCCGCGCGCTCGGAAAGATCCGGGCGGAAAAATCCGAGGCGCAGCTCCAGCGGCGAATGATAGCCGCCGGGCTCGTCACGGCCGGTCATCAGCGGCGTGTCCACGATGGCGGCAAGGCACTGCGCCAGCCGCTGTTCCAGGGTCTCCTCATGCGGGATGTTCATCCCGAGCTCCGCGTCGACGGCGCGGTCGAGATCCTCGCCAGTGATGATCTTCCCGTGGCCAGGCCGACCGGCATAGACGCCTCCGACGAGCACATCGACCGGACGCGCCAACCGATCCCTCAGAAAGCGATAACGCCGGGCGTCGTCTTCAAGCGCCTTCTGCCGGGCGTCCTGGCACAGCGAGCAGGTTTCGTCGTCGGCCTTGCAGACCGGCTCCCCTTCGTATGTCAGGATGATACCCGGCTGGAGCACGAGGCCGCATTCCTTGCATTGCCACTCGCTCATGCGCTTGCCCCCGCGAACAACGCACGCCCGTCCGCGCCGCCCCTTGCCCAGCTTCCCGGTATCGTGGCAGCATGGAATGGGGAGCAACCCTGAAGAGGGAATTTCAGATGGAAGGCTTGATCGGTGTCGCGATCATTCTTGCGTATGTCATCGGTTTTGCCACGCTGTGCGGCAGTATCTTCGAAGGCAAGGGCTATGAGCGGGGCGTTGGAAACCTTGTAGGAGGGCTTCTCGGGATTTTTGGGCTTCTCATCGCGGTTGTGCTGCCCGACCGCATCAAGCGGAAAGCCTACGAAGAGCAGGCCCGCAGCGCGGCGGCCGTCCAGATGGCCATGGCGACCAACATCGAGAAAATCGCCAGCCGGCCCGAGACCGCCGGCACCAAGATCTGCCCGGACTGCGCCGAGGCCGTGAAGCTGGATGCCCGCATCTGCCGGTTCTGCCGGCATGAATTCGCTTCCGCCTGATCGCTGCTGCCGTCTCATGCCGCACCTGCCTTGCTGGCGGCCAATGCGGCGCCCAGCTCGTCGTTGAGATGCGCGGCGGCCAGCGTCGAGGGCCCGGCGCAATGCACCTGCGGCTCGATCGGCTCGCCGCCATAAGTGACGAAAACCGATCCGCAATCGAAAAACGCTTTCTCCGTCCCGTTCGGGTTTCCTGTCCCTCCGATCCGGCGTGCGCCGCACACCGGGCAGTTGGAGAGGTTGACGATGGCCTTCGCGCGGGCGCGTCGGATGGCATCCATAAGGTCGGACATCAGAGGCTCCCTCCCGCGTTCTGGTCCGTCGCGGCCAGCATCTGGATGGCCGCAAGCCGGATGTCTCCGCGATGATCATGCGGTTGTGCTGCCAGCAGCAGGATCGCAGCGAGGCGCACGTCGCAGTCCTGGACCTGCCTTTCCAGCGTGGCCACGCGGTGCTGAGAAAACTCCAGCGTGGCCTTCACCTCACGCACCTCGCGGTGCAGCCGGAGGTTCTCGCGCTCTTTTTCTTCAAAAGCTCTCGCGGCATCCGACATCACACGCGCTCCTTCTCGCCGGACGTCTGGATAAAACCCGTCTTGTCGAGCTTGCGGCGCGCGGCGGCCATCCAGTTGTTCAGCGCGCCGTGCATGCCGCCCGTCGAGGTCGAGCGCACGCCCATGATGCTGACCTTGGTGACGTCACCGCGTTCGATGATTTTCGCCTTGGGAAGGTCACGTTCGATGATGCGGGCCAGCCCTGTAAAGCCGAGCTGGCGCTTGCTCCACGCCGCCTCCCACCCGTCCTGCCCATGCGGTATCGACGGGGGCATCTTGGCGATCCCGTCCTTGATGTACTTGATGCAGTCGATGAGGTCGGTCATCGTCTCGCCCTCACGCCTTCGCCAGATCGATGGTCACTGCTGTCCAGCCGTCGGTCACCTTGGCGCGCCGGTAGAAGCGGACATATTCCTTCGACCCCGTCACGCGCATGGCGTCGCGGATCGCGTCCATGGCGCGCTGCCAGCGCGCATCCTCGATCTGGTGACGCATCAGCATAAAGATCTCGGAACGGTTGATCTTGCCTTCTTTGTCGGTGTTGAAGGCGCGCGTCACGATCGACTGGATCTCCGGCCGGCTTTCCGCTGACCATTCGTTCAGGCATTCGTCGATCAGCGTCTTTGCGATCTGAAGCTCGGCGCCGAAGTCCACCTGGTCCTGCACCTGCACCTGAACGCGCATCAGTCCGTCATAGCTCTGATAGGTGCGGTTGCCTTTCTTGCCGCCGATCTTCGCGCCGTATTCCTGCGCGATCAGAGCGTCGAGCGACCCGAGGTCGGTCATCGTGTGCCCGCGAAATCGGGCGATCTGGCTGGAGAGCGCGGTGGCGAATTCCATCACCTTGCGCACCAGCTCGTCTTCCAGCTTGTGCTGCGGCTTTACCATCGACAGCGGCGTGAACCCGCCGGTCGCATCGGCCATGAACTCGCGGCCGTTGATGACGATGACACCGTCGTCGCGGTCTTCCATGATCACTGCATCCATGGTTCAAAGCTCCTTCAAAGCTCGCTTGCGGCGCGCCGGAGACCGGCGGCGGCGGCGATGAGTTTCTTCAGCGTTCGCGTCTCGTCGGCGGAATACTGTGCGGCATCATGGTCGGCCGAAGCCTCGGCAACCGCCCGCATCGCCTTGTCCAGGGCTTCAAGCCGCGACCGCCGCCGCCCGTCGCGGCGCGCCATCTCGTCAAGCTTGCCGCGCAGCCGGATTTCGACGATCTCGTCGACCTCCGGCCGGAACTGTTCGAGCAGCGCCTCGACATCGACGCGCAGGGTGAGCTCACCGGTCTTCATGCCGCCCCCCCTTCACCATCGCTAGGCCACGAGGCCAGGGGCTTCCGGACAGGAAACAGCGTGACGTTGCTGCCCGTTGCAGAGGCAATCGCATTGATGGTCGCCGCTGTTTGGCGGTTGTCACGCGCGCCCGTGTTTCGGTCGAGCGCCGCTGTAAGGATTGATACCTCTTCTTCGGTGTTGAGCACGAGTTCCAGGATCGTGGTCAGCTGCTGCGCGAACACGATGGTCTGTTCGCTATCGAGCCTGATCCCGCCATGAGCAGCACCACGGATATTGTCGCGAATTGCCTTCAGACGTTGGGATGCCGGTGCACAGGCTCTCATTTGCTGCGCCCTCCGAAGTCTGGGCGAACGACTTTGCCGCCGGGATCACGCACAAGGCTGTTGAGTTGGGCAGAAGCCTCGTCTTCGACGACAAGCCGGCCGATGCGGCCGGCCTCGACGAGGCGAAGCGCTGCGGCCTCACGCTCGACGGCAAGCATCTGCCGCCGCACCGCGCCGAGCTGGTCGATGAGCAGGTTGAAGGCCTGGTGCTGAAGGATCACCTCCTCCGCCGCGCGGTGGATGGCAAGGCCGTCGATAATACTCTCGAGGTTCTGGCTGGGAGAAAGGAGGAGCATCAGATGTCCTCCACGTCGCGGTTGCGCCATGCGGCTTCGAGGTGCTTGCGTTGCAGCGGCTCGCCACTGCCCTGCATGGCGAGATGGGCGATCTTGATCGTCCGGTCGATCTGCCGCAGCGCGCCGCCCTTCATGCCAAGCGCGGTCAGGAAGCGGATGCAGTCGGCATCGTCGATCCCCCAAGCGGCAATGAAGTCCCGCACATCTTCCGCGCGGCCAGGGTCGCGCTTCAGGTTCTTGTCGAGCCGGCTGACGATCTGGTCGCGGCTGGCGGCGTGGGCGCCGGCCTGGGCCATCTTCTTGCGGATCTCGGAATTGCCGACAAGCGCAAGGCCGATATTGAAGACGTCGGAGAAGTAGCGGAACTGGTTCACGCTCTCACCGTCGGCATGCTGCGCCTCGTCGATGATCAGCAGGGCCTGCTCACCGCCGCGCGAAAGCCGCTCGCCGATCATCTCGACCAGCTCGGCCTGGTTGAACACGCGCACGCTGAGGCGTCGGGCCAACTGGTTCATCGCCCCGTGCACCGTCTTCACCTTCGGATGCAGGGTAACCATGTGCACGTGCGGTCGCGTCCGCTGATATTCGCGGCACGCCACGGTCTTTCCGCGACCGGCATCGAGCGTCACGGTCACGAAGCCGCGCATGGTCTGGGCCAGCTTCAAAGTCTCGTGAATGGCAACGGCGGCCCTTGTCTTGAAGAACATCGGGCTGTCCGGCATGCCGGCCATCAGCCCGGCGCTTTCCTCGACAGCATCGAGCCAGCGGCGCACGATGGCGTTCTGGTTGTCGAGCACGCCGAGCAGCGTTCCGGACAGCCATTGCGAGAAAGAGCTTTCCGCCATGCCAATGCGGTTCGCGGTGGCCGTCTTCGTCCATCCGTTGCGCTGCGCAATGTCGGCGACACGCGGCCGAAGCTCTTCCCAGACGACGATGTCGGCGGGTGAATGCTTGGCGACGAACCTCGCGTTTGGCTCGGGAAGATCCCAGGCGCCCCCGCCGGGGCTTGTGTTGAGAAAATCAAGCATTACAATCGTTCCTGTGTGATGCCCTTAGCGGGCGTTGTTGGGCGGGATGTTTCATCCCGCCCTTTTTTTCAGGAACCGTACGAACTACTTTTCGGCTCTGCTCTTGCGGCCGGCTTTCCCAGCCGTGGTCTTCCCCGAAGGGAATGGGATGATCGAGCTGTCGCCCGATGCGATCGCGAAGCCGCGCGAGAACGCGGCCGCGAATTCCTCGTCGCTCATCGCGTCCTCCTGCGGTTCCACCGCGAGGTTTCCGGTCACGAGACGGGTGATGGTGGGGCGAACCGGCGCCGGCTTCGAAGGCGGCTCGATCGTGCTGTAAAGGTCGGCCAGCTGATTGGCGGTGTGTTGACGGTGCAGCGCTTCTTCCTCGCGCTGCAGCCGGATTAGCCGCTTGCGATTGCGCTCGTGCCGCGCGGCCTTCGCCGCATCCGTGAAACCGACCTTTTCCGTGCACGGCGCATCGCAGATCAGCCGGCCCTCGGCGTCGTAGACCTTCACCGGATCGTGCAGCTTCGCCGGATCGAAGCGGATGGTCACCTTCTCGCCGAGCCAGTCCTTCAGGGCGATGTTCCAGTAGACATTGCCCTTGTAGCGGATTGAGCCGTCTTTCTTGCTCGTCGTCAGGGGCTGCGAGGCCAGCAGCCAGAGCGCATGCTGCGCCGGTGTCGCCCGCCGGACGATCGTCGCCGGATGCTGCATGCTCTCGGAGAAGGTCTCGTCGAAGCTGCGCCCTTTCGCGGTCTCCGATCGCCGGCCCGTGCGCGCATTGTGCTCCACGATGCTTGCAGCGACATGCTTCTCCAGCACATCGAGGGGAATGGCGCGCTTGCCGTAATTCTCCGGCTTCTGCTGGGGGTTCGGTCCGGTATAGGCGCCGGCCATCGCCGGATGCTTGCAGATTTCCTCCGCGAGATCGCGCCAGGCGCGCTCGATCGGCTTTGACTGGCCGGAGTAGGGTTTGGTGAAGTGCGGCTCGATGCCGAGCGTCTTCAGAAGGCCCGCGACCTCGTCGCCCTGGAACTTGAAGCGGATGCGGTGCTGATGTCCGCCGGAAATCTTTTTCGAGGCGAACGCTTTGCCATTGTCCATGTAGAGGTGCTCGGGAATGCCGAAATCCTCGATCATGTCGCCGATCACGGCCTGCACCACATCCCAAGTCTCCGCCTCGCAGAGCCGCCAGGACAGGATCTTGCCGGAGTAGACGTCCTGCGTGCCGAGCAGCGTCACACGCGTCCATTCGCCGGCGCCTTTCCAGGGCACCTGTACGAACAGGTCGATCTTGTGACCGTCCGTATTGACCACCTGCATGGCATGCAGGTCCGTCTTCGTCCTGACCTGAGCAGGATAGAGCTGCTCTGCACGCTTGCGCCCCTCGCGTGCGGTCAACTGCACCGAGGCCGGCACCTCCGCGTCCATCCGCCGGCGCAAGGATCGCTCATGCGGGATCGGTGACCAGCCATGACGCTTCGCCGCCGCGATCACACGCCGGTAGCAGGCGGAGAACGCCGGTTTCTCAAGCCGCAGGTAGTCGGATTTGAGTGCCGCCCAGGCGTCCGGATGGCATTCGGCGAAGTCGGAAACCGTGCCGCCCTCGGCATAACCGGGTGCCAGCGCCGCCAGCCAGTCCTCGCGGTCGATACCCTTCAGGCTCGAGCGAATGGCATAATAGCTGGAGGCGGAAACCTTGAATCGTTTCAGGACGGAGTGGAGCGTTGCCTCGATGCTGACAGGCGCCGTAGCAAGCTCCCTCTTCGCAAGGGCCTCCTCGGCGGCGTGGATCAGTGCAAGCCGGTCATGGGCGATCTGTCGGTGGGCATCCGTCATCGCTTCGAAGGCACGCCAGTAGAGGGCGCGGCGCTTCTCCTGCGTCTCTCGCAGCGACTGCGCCTCGGCCTCCATCTGCGCGAGGCGAGCCTGGGCGATCGGCGGCAGAAGACGTGTGTTATACGCATATCCGCCGCCTCGCTGATCGAGCTTGCGGTGCTGGTCGCTCATGGCCCAGCCCTGTCTCGTCGCCAGTTCGCGAATACCGCGCACGGTCGAAGGCAGGCCGGGCAGGCGCAACTCCGCGAGTTCGGGAATGGTTAGCCACTCTTTCACGCGCCACCCGCCTTCTTCGCTGCGATAAAGGCGCGGATATCTGCCTCGTTCTCCCTGCAAAACATCAGCGTGGCGCGCACGGCCTCCATGCGGTCCATCAGCATCACGCGTTCTTCTTCGCGCATCTTCCCCTCCCGGACGAGACGCGGATAGCGTCGCAGTCGGTCCTGCAGCTCCCGGTCCACTTCGGCGATCTGCCCTATGATCGAGATCTTCCCGGCCATCAGCGCCCCCTCGGCGTCACGGTGACCGGCCGGGCCATCAGGGCCTTCAGTTCCTGGGCGGCGCGGCGTTGCTCCTGCTGGCGGAAGGCGATCTCGGCAAGCAAAGCCTCCTCGCCGATCAGCACGGTCACGCCTTGCATCGAGGCGGCCTCGTCCCAGAGCCAGAGCGCTCCGGTCGCGTAGACGAAGGCGGCGAAGCGCGGCAGGCTGATGTCGTGCGCGGCCTTGCTTTCCGCCGTATAGGCGTCGATCGTACCTTTGCTGATGGCAGGTAGACCAAGGTACTGCGCCATGCGCGCGGCGATCGTTGGCCGGTCATGGGGGCATTCCCGAACGGCGCGGGCGAGTGCCCGCTTCATCTTGGCGCGGTACCGGTCGATATCGATGCGCTGCACCGGCGTGCGAACCGGGAACACCGGCTGCTGGAAGAAGTCCAGCTGGGCGGGATCGGTCTTCATTCGGCCGCCTCGCTGAAACCGTCGGCGATGCCGATATGGACGAGGAACTCGTGGCGCACGGCCTCCGGCGCCTTCTCCCAGGCCTTCAGCAGCGCGGCAAAGGCGGCCTGGTCAGGTGATGGTTTCGGCTTCTCTGGCTTGTTCATCGCCAGCACCGCCTTCAGGTCCGGCTCATATTTCAGCGCGGCCGCAATGCCGGCCTGCTCGGTCGGGCTCATGGAGGCGAGTTTCAACAGCTGCTTCTGGTCGTTTTCCCAGGGCGTGCCGCGCAGGGCGGAGCGCAGGCCGGCATGCAGCTGCTTGCCGATTTTCGAAGCATATTCATAAGAACGCTGCCCGATACCGAAGCGGTCCTTGACCCTCTCGGAAAGCTCGCGGCCGTTAGAGAAAATCAAACCGCAATCGTTGCGGTTTGATTTTCGGTCGCCTCCGCGCTTGATCTTCCCGTTCTTCTCTTCCCAGAGATCGCGAAACGTCTTGACGAACACGGCGCGGTCGAGCGCCGTCAGCTCGTTGCGATAGAGGTTTTCCGAGATCTCCATCAGCTGCGCCTCGACGGCGTCGGCGGAGACGACGATCGCGTCTATCTCGGCCCATGCGTTGATCTCGGCGCCGCGCAGCCGATGCCCGCCGGCCACCAGTGTATAGGGTGTCTTTCCGCCATTGGCCGCCGGCGTGCCGCGCACGGTGATCGGGTTGATAAGCCCACGCTCCGCCATGGATGCGGCGATCGCCTGGGCATGCTCCTCGTCGACCGGCCGGGCGCGTTCGCCGAGGTGGATCGATGTCAGGGGGATACTCTTGTAACTCGCCATTATGCGGCCTCGGTCTCGGACGTCACGACAAACAGGAGCGACCGGGCGCGTGCTTTCATCGCCTGGTAGTGCGCGGCAAAGCGCGGGGTCAGCATCCGCTCGTCGATGGTGCGCAGCGCGCGGTTGATCGCCTCGCGCGACCGCGCCTCCACCTCGACGACCCGGCGTTTCGGCCAGCCGAAATCGCGGATCATGATGTGCATCACCACCTGCCGGGCGAGCGCTGCATCGAACCACTCATGCGGCGGGTCGGCGATGTCGCGGATGTCGAGATGCGGAAACCCTTCCCGCACGGCGACGAGGCACGCATGCATGCAGGCCTCGTAGATCTGGCGCTGGTCGAACCGGTCCATCACGCCACCTCGAAGGCAGAAAGGGGCGCGCCCGCCGCTTGGGAGGAGGAGGATGGGCGGGCGCGCATCACTCCGGCCGACGGATACGCAAAACTATGCCGGGCGGAGCGGGGAGAGAAAAACGGGATGAGTTTCATGATCATTGGGGACCGCTCGCGATCTGCTTGATCACGACCGCCAGCACGGCGAGCACACCGGCGCCCGCCATGGCCGCGATCATCGCCGTATCGGCGGCATTGCAGATGGGAGAATGGGAGGGAATGAAAGGATTGCGCCTGCCAATTTTGGCCTTCGCTTTCGTCATATCCGCCGCAGCCGAAATGCTGGAGCCTGTGCTCGTCGATGTGAACGAGAAGGAACGTGCAATGCCTCGCAAGACGGAGTTCGCGCTGCTGCGCTTCAGGAACCTGCTGCGAACCCGCTCCTGGCGGGAAGCAGTGTCGATGGAACGGCGATCGCGGAGCATCATGCGGCAGCCCCCATGTCGTCGGCTTGCGCCTGGCGTCGTTCCCTCTTTGTCGACCGCTGGTAGTTTTCGGAGGGCTGCGGCGACTTGCGGCGGCCATCGGCATGGTAGCGCGTGCGCCAAAGGTATTCCGGTCGGGTGCCGAGCACGGCCGCGATGGCACGCTCACCGCGTGAATTCGGCTCCCTGAGCGTCGTGCCCGCCGTCCCGCGCGGCAGGTTGTACTCACGATCGACATCAGCCAGTGCCCACCCAAGGGCATCCAGCTTGTTTTTGACACGAGTAGCCTCGTCAAGGCGCGCCTTCGCTGCCTTGTCCGCAGTGCGGTCACGGTGCATAGTGATCCCTTGTTTTTAGACGAGGGAGGCGGTGCAAAGCCTCCCTTTTCTTGGGTGTGTGAGTCCGTATTCAAGGAAAGGAGTAGCAATTAATTGCCATATCATCAAGCCAAAAATGGCTTATATGGCAAAATATTGCATGATCATGTCTGGTCTTGGAGCTCGGATAAAATCTGCCGCCGATTTGATCGGTGGACTGAACAAATTGGCTGATGCGCTATCAGTGCCGCGTCGAACTTTGGGAAACTGGGTGGATGGCTCGACAGAGCCAAAAGCCTCGGCAATCGTGGCAATCGCAAATGCAACCGGATCTTCAGTCGTTTGGGTACTTACCGGAAATGGTGAGATGCTGCCGGGCGAGGAGCGGGTTATTTCTGGAACTGTCCCTGATGGCTTTATTCGACTGCCGCAGTTCGACGTAAACGCGTCTGCCGGCAGGGGTGAAATCGCATACAGAGAACATCCGGTGAATGAGGTGACGTTCGAACGCCGTTTCCTGCGCGAGATTGGCGCTCAGCCGGACAGCTGTCACATCATGTGGGCCAAGGGCGACAGCATGCAGCCCACCTTCCCGGATGGCGCCATGCTCATCGTCGATCAGAGCCAGCAGATCGTCGATGACGGCCGGATTTACGTCTTTAATGCCGATGGCAATCTGCTCGTCAAGCGCGCGCGCTGGCGCTTCGACGGTCGCCTCGAACTGGTGTCCGACAATGTTGCCGGCAACTACCCGATCGAAACCTTCGCCGCCGATCGCATCGTCGATCTCATCGTCGTCGGCAGGGTCGTCTGGTACGGCCGCACCGCTTGAATGTGAAAATAGGAATCTTTTCCATGCCCGATTGACTCCCTATGGTTGCGAGAACAAACTAGGAACATCTGAGGCGCCAGACAAGGAGGTTCCAGAATGGCCGTGCATGAGAAGTTCATCGTGATTCCGTTTCGCAAGATAAAGGGTGGAGCAATGGTGGCGGGTGAAGTGCGGCCTGCATCGAGCGAGGCGTCTGCGGTGCGGCTGGCGGAGGTGATGGCTGAACGCTTTGCCGGCACAGCCGCACTGGCGGTCTATGTCGATATGGACACCGGCGAGATGTCGGCACCTCGGCTGATCCGCGAGTTTGGCCAGACGATGGATCTGATCTCGGACCTTGCCGCGTAACTTCATCGGATCAATCGAGAATCATTGACACTGAAAGTTGTATCTTAGTAGCGTTGCCTGTCGCAATTTTCGCGACCATTGGGGGAAAAAATGAATATCAGAATTGTAGTGGCATTGGTGGCGATGGCGCCGCTGATGGGCTGCGGCTCGATCACGCGCGGCACCACGGAAAGCGTTACCATCACGGCTGAGCCGTCCGACGCCGAAATCTCGACCTCGACCGGCCATCACTGCCCGCGCTCGCCTTGCACGCTCGACATCGCTCGCAAGACCAAGTTCACGGCCTATGCCAAGAAAGCGGGATATGAGACCGGCAGTATCGAGATCGGAACCAAGGTCAGCGGCAACGGCGCTGCAGGCTTTGCCGGCAACGTGCTGATCGGCGGCGTCGTTGGCATGGGCGTTGACGCCGCCACCGGCGCCAGCCTCGACCATTTCCCCAATCCGGCACACATTGTCCTGAAGCGCATTGGCGCGCCGGACACGAAACCGGCGGATCGCAAGCCGCGACGCGGACAGCGGGCCGGAAAGCCTGCGGTGTGAACATGAAAGTGCTGCCGGTCCCTCGATCGGCAGCACATTGCTGATGGCATGATGATCTGCCCGGCGCAGCTGCGCGCAGACAAACGCTGAACCCACTCCATCCGGACCGACTGCCATGCGCCATCGTCGATCAATCGACCTGGCGGCCGGTACTCCCGTGCCGTCTGCCGACATCCATGTCATCGGAAAATGTGCCGAACTGGCATGGCTCACCTGCGCAAAATTGTCGCCGGACTATGTCCTCGGCGGTGAATGCGCGGCCTGTGGTCACATCGCTTGGCTCGACCGCTGGAAGCTCGCTTTGCGCTTTGGCGAGAATGTTTACCTCGAAAACCTCCGCCCTCGGCTGCAATGTATGTCGTGCGGAAATCGCAACGGAAACGGCTTCGTCATCGGCAAGTCGGCGTGACGGCCACTTCCTTCTTAAATTGCGCTGCTTTTCAGCTAACATTCTGATTTCTTGATCATTTACGTAAGAAGGAAGCGATTTCCTTCTTGAAATTGGCGCTCCCGCCGACTTTCGGTCCGTTTTCGCAATGGGCTAACGTTTCCTTCAGCCGCCCTCAACGATGACTTTTCAATGATTTGAGCCCATCTTGAGGCGCTTCACGGTTTTTTCACGCCCGCTTTGATCCCCACCCAATTTTTGGCGGCTGAGCTGTCATTCTCTTGATTTTTACCGCTGGTCGGTGTCAAATTCCAATCAAGCCGCGCGCGCTGCTATACCGCGCATCGCTCTGATTTCTCGGCGATTTCCGCCAAATCCCGGCTTCTCCCAGATATTCCCGGATAATCCAGTCCTCTGTGTCCAACAACAGCCAGGATCGTTGCGGACGCTTTCCTGAGGCCGTGCGACGAGCATTCCGGCAAATCGGCATCGTTGCACCACTGGCGCATCTTGTTGCCAAAGCCATTGCCGGTGAATGCCTTGCCGTATTCGGTGATAAGGAAGGTCGACTGATCATGTGTGATCGCGTCCAGCGCCTCACGAAGTTCGTCCGTGACGGGCAGGCTGAGCGACTGCGCATATTTGCTGGACCCCTTCTCTGGAATGAACTCGATACGGTCACCGACCAGGTTCCGCCAGCCGAGCTTGACCAGGTCCGAGCGTCTGACGCCCAAATTCAGTATCAGTTCCATTGCAAGCCGGGCCATAGAGCCGAGCGGATAGGCTGCACGATAGCGCGCCAGCTCCGCTTCGCTCCAGGTGTGGAAACCGGGGGATTTATGGATTTTGGTGACGCCGTTCGTGGGATTGAACGTCGCCAACTCGGCGCTGATAGCCCAATTGAACAGCGCCTTCAGATATTTCACCAACTTGTCAGCCGCTCCGGGCGTGCCGCTGCGCTTCATCTGGCTGGCTTCGATGTCGGATTTGCGAATCTTCTTGACCGGCAGTTCGCCCACATTGCTGCAATAGCGATTGAGAACGCTCTTCTTGTCTTTCTGGGTGGCCAGAGACTGGCTTTGAAACGCCTTTGACCGATAATAGGTCTCGACAAGCCAGCGAACCGAGCCGGGCTCCAGCCTTGAAATCGGGACCGTTTTTTCACCACGATCGCCAGACAGTACGCGTGATATTCCTCGGTAAACGCCTGGGTGATGCTGCCGGCCTCGTCCAGATAGGCGGACGTCATCCGGTACTTCGGCATACCTGGCAGGCGGAGATAAAAACGCTCGTTGCCGTGCCGATCGACATCCCGTGAGCAGTATTTGAAGGGGACGCGCTGATTACCCGACCGCATGATCAAACGGGTTTTCGCCATCGTCTTCGTCTCCGCTCAAGCCCTGTTCTTTGATGTCGTACCAGGACGCCCGGATTTCCTCGGCATCCCAACGTCGCAACGCGCCGATCTTCACACCTTTAGGCATCAGTCCACGGCGAACCCAGTCGTCAAAGGTGCCAGTCGAGACGTCGAGAAGTTCCGCCGCACGGACGCGGCTGACCGCGACCTTGTAAATGGGCCGTGGGGCCAGCGCTTCAGCTTGCTGCTTCATGTGCCGCTCCTCACGCTCTGGAGGCGTTGTCAGCAAGTGCCAAAGCCTTCTGCTTGGGCTCGACCATATTCGCCGCAAGATACTCATCCACGGCGTTTTCCGGCAGGAACAAACTTCCTCCGATCCGGACATGCCGGATTTCCTGCTTGGCGATCAGGTTTCGGATGCGAGCAACCGGCCATCCGGATCGGTCTGCGAGTTGTTTGGGGGACAAGAGTTGCGCCTGCATTGGAAATTCACCTCCAACTGACGATAGACTGATATGAACGCAGAAGAATCACATCGATCCTCAAAATGCAACGCGATTATCAGAAAAATAATATTTCGACGCAAGAGACGCTGCTCATTCAGATGGGCAAACGGTTAGCGATGATCCGTGAAAACTCGGGACTGAAGCAGATCCCGTTTGCGGAAGCGCTTGAGGTGTCCCAGGGCGGCTACAACACTTATGAGCGCGGCCAGCGAGAGATTCCCGTTCGCGTACTGCGCGCCCTTTACACGAAATTCAACGTCAATCCAGTCTGGATGATGACCGGTGAAGGCACCCCCTACAACCGGGACGTAGTCGATCTGTATCACGAGGTCACGAACCAAGTTGATGCCTTTATTGCGAGGGAAAACTGTCAGGTGGAATCGGACAAGCGCTTGAAGCTCATCCGGTTCCTGATCGACTACGCCGAACAACACGGCGAATTCACAGAGGAAATTGCAGAAAAATATCTGAGGTCAGCGATATGAGTAAATCGAGCTTCGAAGAGCAGATAATGCAGGGCGCCTACGCCCTTGGTCGCCAGCGCGACCAACTGGCATGCGAAAAACGAAGGCTGGCAAGGCAGTTGCGCTATACTCAGCACTCGGCCAGACTCAAAAGCCTTTCAAAGCAATACGATTTCGGGATGGTCTTCTTCGCTGCAATGGGAGCCGTTTCGCTCATCTTGTTCGACGCAAACAGCGGCGATGAAGCCTGGATGACACCAGTGCTCAGCCTGTCGCTTATTCTGTTCGCGTGCGGCAGTGCGTTGCGCGGCCGGAAGATGGTCAGCCGGATCAGAATCTTCAATGACCGTTTTGGTAGCTGGCAGTTCTAACGGCAGTTATTTAACCCACTTTGATGGGTTGAATGTCCGTGGTGGACGGTCTAATTGATCCATTCCATGGGGTAATTGATGCGGTTTTTGTCCAAACCCATACTTGCTGGAAGGGAACCACTCGCGAGACTGGAACTCAAAGACGAACCGGTCGAGTGTTTTTCGAGTCGTCCATTTCGAAGCAGGTTCTGATTTGGATTCCAGCAGTCTTGCACGCATCAAAAAATGATTTCTTCAAGAAATTCTCGTCAGCATGTGGCCATTTTTGCGCCTGCCTGGTAATTATATTCAGGAACTCGTCGTGATGCTTTCCGTATTATTTCCATTATTCCAACATTTTCACCACACAATACTTTACGTCATGCTCTCCAAAAAGCCTTTCCTTCTAGTACTTTCCGATATCATAGAGATATTTCCAAGTATAAATCTCTTACGAAAGAACGGCAGGGCCGAATTGTATTTCAACGTCGCCGGGTGTTAATTCATCAATATCGCAATGCTGTAAGGTCATATCTAATTCGATCAAATAACTGGATTCAGAATACGGATAAAATGCTTTTCGTCGGCCGACACCACTATGAGCCGGGTCCTTTGTCAGCTTGTAACTACTATTGCACTCATGGCAAGCCGGCGCCAGATTTCGAAAATTGATGGAGTTGAATGGGTATATAGATTTCGGCAGGTAATGGTCATAAGCTTCGCGCTCTTTGAAATGAGCGCGCTTGATACTCCCAATGCCACAGAATGGACATATCCCAAGCTGGACGGTTCTATCAACGTGATTTTCGAGGTTGATGAGCAGGTTTTTTTGCGGCGTGGTGGTGCTTTGGCGTTTCATACCGGCGGATAGTTTCACGTTGGCACTGTCTGCTGCGCTGCCGCCAGCCTTATGCGGCAAGCGGCGACCGTTTGAGGAACATCAACCGCTTCATGTTGTAGAGGATGTCGGCCAGCCCGATCTTGGTGGTGGCCCGGGCGATGCCAACAGTTCTGATGAACAGGCCCATGCGGCTCTTCTGTTCGGCAAAGACATGCTCGACGCGCGAGCGGATCTTCGACTTGAGATTGTTGGCACGACATGTCGCTTCCGACATCGGCCGGCCTGGCGGCTTCTTGCGGTGGATGCGGCTGACGAAGCCGTGCTTGTCCATGAAGGCCTCATTGGCATTCGAGCGATAGGCGGTATCGGCCCAGACGGTGCGGGCCGTGTTGGTCTTGTCGAGCAGTCCTTCGCGCAGCCGGGCTCCTTCATAGGCGGCAGCATCCGTCGCCAGCCATGTGCGGATCAGTCCGTACCTGCGGTCGATCGAGATGTGGTTCTGGTAGCCGAAGGCGGGGATGGCAATATCGACCGGCGGGAGAGTGCCGTCCGCCTGCGGCTTTGCCTTGGTGAACTTCACCGTCCAGCGTGCGTCCCGGTCCTTATGCCGGAGCTGGCAGGCTTGTCCTTCCATGCGTTCGGTACGCGGCCAGCCTTGATGTCGTCCTTCTCATCCTTCGTGTTGCGCTGCTTCGGCGCGGCCACCAGGCTGGAACCGTCCATCTGACCGGACATGGCGATGGTGCCGGCATCGCGCAGCATCCTGTCGAAGCGTTCGAACAGAGGCTGGATGGCACCGGCCCTGGTCAGCCGCTCCCGGAACAGCCAGATCGTGCGGGCATCGGCAACGCGGTCGGACAGCCCGAGCCCAAGGAAACGCATGAAGGAGAGCCGGTCGTTGATCAGGAATTCTGTGCCCTCGTCCGATAGGGTGTTGGCCGTCTGGATCACCAGCACCTTCAGCATCATCACCGGATCGTAGGGCGGCCGGCCACTCTGCTGTCCGCTTGCATAGGACAGCGCCTTGTCCAGCTCCGGCCGGAATGCCTCGAAATCAACGACACGGGCATAGGCTTCGAGCTGGTCGCCCAGATCGCTCAACCGCCGAAGGCGATCATCCACATCGAAAAATCCTGCCTGGCCTCGCATCGATCACCTCGCAGCCCATCCAAGGCACAGTGAATCATAAATCCCGGAAAATGGCGAGGTTGATAGAACCGTCCAGCTTCGCGTGGCTCAACCCGTTCCGACGCCTTGCCATCCGCTATGAAAGGCGGGCCGACATCCACAAGGCGTCCGTAACACTCGCATGCGCCATTATCTGTTGCAGGCAATTTTGTTAGGTGCTCTTAGGGCCAGACCATTAACCGCTCCAAAGGCGGTATGACGACCAAGATTTTGGCAATGACCGATGCCTTGGGCAATCTCGTGCGCTTCGTCCTGTTGCCGGGAAACCGCTATGACACCATTGGCGTTGCGCCGTTGATCGACGGCATAGAGTTTGATGCCCTGCTCGGTGACAAGGCTTTCGCCTGCTCCGCTCCG
>NZ_JBHFEI010000017.1:0-73292 GCF_041928815.1 Ensifer soli
CCTGACCAGAAAACCATACTTAGAGGTGGCTCAATGCTCGGTGGAAAAACCGGCTCAGTTCCGCGTGCAAACCAACAGGTATGCAGAGACAAACCTTAAAGTCACTGACAATTACATCCGTAAGGATTTTATTCTTAATGGAGATAAATGGTGCTGCTAGAGAGATTTGAACTCTCGGCCTCTCCCTTACCAAGGGAGTGCTCTACCCCTGAGCTATAGCAGCATCCGGCGAAACGGGCAAAGCCCGTCCGGCGAGGGGGCTATTGCCACAGGTGACGGCCGAGCGCAAGCGGCTTTCGCCATGTTTCTCGTCCCGTGCCGGCATTTGTCGCGTCGGCTGTTCCAGGAGGCGGGGAAGATGGGGTATGGGGTATCGGATCCCGCGCGGTCCCGCCTAGTCGGCGCGCGCATTGCGGGGTCATGAACGGAGCAGGCGGCATGATTGAGGACGACGAGCAGTCGGGGAAAGCGGCGGAAACGATCCCGTCCGGCCGGTTGGAGCGGGACACGCGCCGGGAGCGGCTGGCGCGCACGCTGCGCGACAATCTCGCCCGGCGCAAAAAGCAGTCGCGGGCGCGCCGCGCCGGCGCTGCCGACGAGGCATCCGGCCTGCCCGCCGCAAAAAAGGACCAATCCGGCGATTGATCGCTTCCGGGATCGGTGGTGGAAAAAAGACAGCCGTCTGCGGATGCGGGGGTGCGCTCCGGCCGTGGCTCTTCTCATTTTCACCGCGATCCTCTAGACAGGCCCGATTTCCGGCATCGAGAAAGGCGGGCGCCGCCCGTAGGACCCCATGGATCGTATCAGAATTATCGGCGGCAATCCGCTCAACGGGGTGATCCCGATCTCCGGCGCCAAGAATGCCGCCCTGCCGCTGATGATCGCGTCGCTTCTCACCGACGACACGCTGACGCTCGAAAACGTGCCGCATCTCGCCGATGTCGAGCAGCTGATCCGCATCCTCGGCAATCACGGCGTCGACATCTCCGTCAACGGCCGGCGCGAGCGTCAGGGCGAGGGCTATTCCCGCACGGTCCATTTCACCTGCCGCACCATCGTCGACACGACCGCGCCCTACGAGCTGGTCTCGAAGATGCGGGCGAGCTTCTGGGTGATCGGGCCGCTGCTCGCCCGCGAGGGCCGCGCGCGCGTTTCGCTGCCGGGCGGCTGCGCCATCGGCACGCGGCCCGTCGACCTCTTCATCGAGGGGCTGACGGCGCTCGGCGCCGAGATCGAGATCGACGGCGGTTATATCGAGGCCAGAGCCCCGAAGGGCGGCCTCGTCGGCGCCCGCTATGTCTTTCCCAAGGTCTCGGTCGGCGCCACCCATGTGCTGATGATGGCCGCGACGCTCGCCAACGGCACGACGGTGATCGGCAATGCCGCGCGCGAGCCGGAAGTGGTCGATCTCGCCCGCTGCCTCAACGCGATGGGCGCGAAGATCACCGGCGCGGGTACCGGGACGATCACCATCGAGGGCGTGTCGTCGCTGTCCGGCGCCCGCCACCGCGTGCTGCCGGACCGGATCGAGACCGGCACCTATGCCATGGCGGTGGCGATGACGGGCGGCGACGTGACGCTG
The DNA here is from genome assembly GCF_041928815.1 of Ensifer soli. Lineage (NCBI taxonomy): Bacteria > Pseudomonadati > Pseudomonadota > Alphaproteobacteria > Hyphomicrobiales > Rhizobiaceae > Ensifer > Ensifer soli. The sequence goes on from NZ_JBHFEI010000017.1 coordinate 1,583, forward strand.
TCGGGCACGGACGCGGCGCTCCTGGAAACGGCGCTGGAGGCGATCCGGCGCGCCGGCGCCGAGATCACCCCGGTCGAGGACGGCATCCGCGTCACCCGCAATGGCGGCGGCATCCGCCCCGTCGACGTGGTGACCGATCCGTTCCCCGGCTTCCCGACCGACCTGCAGGCGCAGTTCATGGGGCTGATGACGCGCTCGACCGGCGTGTCGCACATCACGGAAACGATCTTCGAGAATCGCTTCATGCATGTGCAGGAGCTTGCCCGTCTCGGCGCCCGCATCTCGCTCTCGGGCCAGACGGCGAAGATCGAGGGCGTCGAGCGGCTGAAGGGCGCGCCCGTCATGGCGACGGACCTGCGCGCCTCCGTGTCGCTGGTCATCGCGGGTCTTGCCGCCGAGGGCGAGACGATGGTGTCGCGCGTCTATCACCTCGATCGCGGCTTCGAGCGGCTCGAGGAAAAGCTCACCCGCTGCGGCGCCGTCGTCGAGCGCGTCTCGGACTGAACCCTGCCTATTGTCGTTTCGGGCGCGCGCCACCATCTGCTGCCCGAAGGCATGGATGCGAAGGCCGGCCCGGCAAGGGCGGCCCGAGGGCGAAGGAGACCGGTGATGGATGCGTTGAAACTGCTGGCGCTGGACGAGGAAGACCTCGCCATCGTCTCCGCCCATGTTCAGGACGCGGTCGGCAAGGTGTCGGGCCTTGCCTATGACTGGCGCGGCGGGCAGTTCTCGCTCGCGCTCAACCGTTTCGTCTGGGAGAAGGCCGAGGACGGCAAGGGCTTCGAGCGCCGCCGGGCGCTGCTCAATTTCAAGCGCGTCCAGGCCGTGCGCTCGGTCGGCTTCGACCGCAAGGCGGGCGAGGCCGTGCTGGATCTGCTGGCGATCGAATTCGAACGCAAGGGCGAGGGGCCGGACGGCACCGTGACCCTGGTGCTTGCCGGCGCCGGCGCGATCGCGCTCGATGTCGAATGCATCGAAGTGCTGCTTGCGGATACGGGCGGAGCATGGGAAACCAGTTTCAGGCCCCGGCATCTTGCCGGCGAATGACAGGACGGGCGGACGTGGCCTCAAGCGCTGCGAACCGCCGATGGGAATGAAGGACTGGCAGACGTGGCGCTCCGGCTGAATACCGCTTCCGACGATTTCGAAACCCGTTTCACAGCCTTCCTGACGACCAAGCGCGAGGTCTCCGACGACGTCGAGACGACCGTGCGTGCCATCATCGACGATGTGCGCCGGCGCGGCGATGCGGCGCTTGCGGACCATTCGGCGCGCTTCGACGGTGTCGATTTCGCCGCGACGCCGATGCGGGTCGGCGCAGACGAGATCGATGCGGCGGTCGCAGCGGTCGCGCCGGAGGTTCTCGGCGCCCTGAAGCTCGCGGCCGACCGGATCGAGACGCATCACCGGCGCCAACTGCCGAAGGACGACATCTATACCGACGCGCTCGGGGTTACGCTCGGCGGGCGCTGGACGGCGATCGACGCGGTCGGGCTCTACGTGCCGGGCGGCACGGCGAGCTATCCGAGTTCCGTGCTGATGAACGCGATCCCGGCGAAGGTCGCCGGCGTCGAGCGCGTCGTCATGGTGGTGCCGGCGAGCGGCGGCACGATCAATCCGGCGGTTCTGGCAGCCGCGCGCCTTGCCGGGGTGAGCGAGATCTACCGCATCGGCGGCGCCCAGGCGATCGCCGCGCTCGCCCACGGCACGGCGACGATCGCGCCGGTCGCCAAGATCATGGGGCCGGGCAATGCCTATGTCGCCGCCGCCAAGCGCCAGGTCTTCGGCACGGTCGGCATCGACATGATCGCGGGTCCTTCCGAGGTGCTGGTGATCGCCGACGCCGACAACGATCCCGAGTGGATCGCCGCCGATCTTCTCGCCCAGGCCGAGCATGATCGCGGCGCGCAGTCGATCCTGATCACCGACGATGCCGGCCTTGCCGATCGCGTCGAGGCGTCCGTCGAGCGGCAACTGGCGCTTCTGCCGCGCCGCGAGACGGCGGCGGCGAGCTGGGCGGATTTCGGCGCCATCATCCTCGTGCCGGAGCTTGCCGCCGCCGTGCCGCTCGCCAACCGCATCGCGCCCGAACATCTCGAGCTCGCGACCACCGATCCGGAAAAGATGATCCCGGCGCTACGCAATGCCGGTGCCATCTTCGCCGGCCGCTTCACGCCCGAGGTCATCGGCGACTATGTCGGCGGCTCGAACCACGTGCTGCCGACGGCGCGCTCGGCCCGTTTCTCCTCCGGCCTCGGCGTGCTCGACTACATGAAGCGCACCTCGATCCTGGCGCTCGGCCCCGGCGCGCTCAACGAACTCGGGCCGGCGGCGGTCGCGCTCGCCCGCTCCGAAGGGCTCGAGGCCCATGCCCGCTCCGTCGCGATCCGCTTCGAGACGGGGAGCGCCGGATGACAGCCTCGCGCCACCGGCTCTGCGACGTCGTGCTCGACGACAGCATCGGGCGCTCGACGCCGGATGTCGAGCATGAGCGCGCGGTGGCGATCTTCGACCTGATCGAGGAAAACAGCTTCAGGCCGAGCAGCCATGACGGCGGGCCCTATCGCCTCACCCTGTCGCTGATCGACAGCAAGCTCGTGCTCGAGATCACCTCGGAGGCCGGCGAGCCCGTCGCCACCCACATCCTGTCGCTGACCCCCTTTCGCCGCATCGTGAAGGACTACTTCATGATCTGCGAGAGCTACTACCAGGCGATCCGCTCGGCGACCCCGAGCCAGATCGAGGCGATCGACATGGGCCGGCGCGGCATTCACAACGAGGGTTCGCAGACGCTGATGGACCGGCTGTCCGGCAAGGTCGAGATGGATTTCGACACGGCGCGGCGGCTGTTCACCCTCGTCTGCGTGCTCTACTGGCGCGGCTGAGCGAGATGGCCGCAGCGGGCGCCGAGGACCGGACGGACGAGAAGCCGCTCCGCTCGGTCCTGTTCATGTGCGGCATGAATTCGATCCGTTCGCCGATGGCGGAAGCGCTGGCGAAGGCCATGCTGCCGGCGGGCGTCTACATCGCCTCCGCCGGGGTGCGGCGCGGCGAGCGCGATCCCTTCGTCGATGCCGTGCTCGGCGAGATCGGCCTCGATGTCGGCCGCCACCAGCCCCATTCGCTGGAGGAGCTCGAGGACGACTATTTCGATCTGATCATCACGCTGGCGCCCGAGGCCCACCACGCGGCGCTGGAGCTGACCCGCTCGATGGCGGTCGACGTCGTCTACTGGCCGACGCCCGATCCGACGGCGACGACCGGATCGCGCGAGCAGCGGCTCGGCGCCTATCGCGACGTGCGCGACCATCTCGAAGGGCTGATCCTCGGCAGGCTTGCGAAGGACCGGCGGGCGGCGCCCGGCTGAGGCCCGTCCTGCAAGCGCGGGCAAATGGTTCCCGCGTGAACGCGAAGGCCTGACGCGGGCGAACCGATCTCAAAAATCGCGGCATGCCTCTGAGCGTTTCCAGCCGAAGCGCGAGGCTCCCGCGTCGGATATTGCGGTCAAAACAGAATAGCGACGCGTGTCCCGAGTTTCCTTTTCACCGGAGATACGCCAGAGAGGCGAAAGGCCGCACAATTCCACGGGAACGCGCGCCAAGCCTGTTCACAAAGGCCGGGCGATTGTGTAGTTTCCGCGCAATTTTCGAGGGCGCCCGTTCCCGGCGCGCCCGCAACCGACATAGAAAGACACAGTCTCAATGGCGAAAGAAGAAGTCCTCGAGTTTCCCGGCGTGGTCACCGAATTGTTGCCCAATGCGACCTTCAGGGTCAAGCTCGAGAATGACCATGAGATCATCGCCCACACGGCCGGACGCATGCGCAAGAACCGCATCCGCGTTCTGGCGGGCGACAAGGTCCTGGTCGAGATGACACCCTATGACCTGACGAAGGGCCGGATCACCTATCGCTTCAAGTAGGATCCGGATCGACGGGGGCTGACACCGATGGCGGCACAGACGCTGATTCTGGCTTCCGGCTCGCCGCGGCGGGTGGAACTCCTGGCGCAGGTCGGCATCACGCCCGGCCGGCTGATGCCGATGGATCTCGACGAGACGCCGAAGCGCGCCGAACATCCGCGCTCGCTCGCCTGGCGGCTGTCGGCCGCCAAGGCACAGGCCGCCCGCCACGACATCGGCGACGACCCGGCTTTTGCCGGCAGCTATATCCTCGCCGCCGACACGGTCGTTTCCGTCGGGCGGCGGATCCTGCCCAAGCCCGAAACCGCCTCGGAAGCCTCCGATGCGCTGCACCTTCTTTCGGGCCGCAACCACCATGTCCATACCGGCATCGCGCTGGTGACCCCGCAGGGGCGTCTCAGGCAAAAGATCGTCGAGACGAAGGTGCGCTTCAAGCGACTGTCAGAGATCGAGATCAGCCGCTACCTCGCCTCCGGCGAATGGCGCGGCAAGGCAGGCGCCTACGCCATCCAGGGGATTGCCGGCAGCTTCGTCGTCAAGCTCGTCGGCTCCTACACCAATGTCGTCGGCCTGCCGCTCAGCGACGCGACGGCGCTGCTTCAGGGAGAAGGGTTCGACGTCGGTGCCGGCTGGCAGGACCTTTAGCGGCCCGCGGCACCCTGCGTCTGTGTCGGAGGTCCGACGTCCCGGGGCTCTGCGTCCCCGGTCGCGGCCTCGGGCAGGACGGCGCGTCCGGCTTTTTCCCGAAGGACATCGTCCAGCCGGCGAATGGTCGCTGACGGACCGCGCGCGGACCGCGCCGTTTGAAATCCGCGGCGGATCCTTTAAGACGGGGGCCATGCAACATCACGCCCGGAGCATGCGATGAGCGAAGATCAGGCCTACACGCCCCCGACCGTCTGGACATGGGACAAGGAAAGCGGCGGACGTTTCGCCAGCATCAACCGGCCGATCGCCGGTGCGACCCATGACCGGGAGCTTCCGGTCGGTCGGCACCCTTTGCAGCTTTATTCGCTCGGCACACCGAATGGCCAGAAGGTGACGATCCTGCTCGAGGAACTCCTGGAGCGCGGCCATCAGGGCGCGGAATACGACGCCTGGCTGGTCGATATCGGCAAGGGCGAGCAATTCGGCTCCGGTTTCGTCGAGGTCAATCCGAATTCGAAGATCCCGGCGCTGGTGGATCGCAGCGGCGCCGCGCCGGTGCGCGTCTTCGAATCCGGGGCGATCCTGGTCTACCTTGCGGAGAAGTTCGGTGCCTTCCTGCCCGAGGACGCGTCCGCGCGGGCGGAAACGCTGTCCTGGCTGTTCTGGCAGATGGGATCGGCCCCGTTCCTCGGCGGCGGCTTCGGCCATTTCTACGCCTATGCGCCGGAAAAATTCGAGTATCCGATCAACCGCTACGCGATGGAGGTCAAGCGCCAGCTCGATGTCCTCGACCGCCGCCTCGCGGAAAACGAGTTCATCGCCGGCGACACGTATACGATCGCCGACATGGCGATCTGGCCCTGGTATGGCGGGCTGGTGAAGGGCTGGCTCTACGGCGCCGGCGAATTCCTCTCGGTCGAAACCTATCGGCATGTCAACCGCTGGGCCGACCAGCTCTTCGCCCGCCCGGCGGTGGCGCGGGGGCGCAAGGTCAACCGCCTCTCCGGCGACCCTTCCGAGCAGCTTCGCGAGCGCCACGACGCCTCCGACTTCGATACGAAGACGTAAGGACAAGGTCGATCCGGCCTGAGGCCGAAAGCACGCCCCGGCGGCATGCGCTCCGGCCGCCGCCGTCAGGCGGTCCAGGGCGCGATGTCGTCCTGGTGGCCGATCAGGGCAAGGCCGTGGGCGATGGACAGGAGCTCGCCGCCGCTCTCGATCCTTGAGGCGTCGAAGCGGTTCTCGAAGATGCGTCGCACGGCGGGAACGAAGGATGTTCCACCGGTGAGGAACACCTTGTCGATGCCGGCGGGCGTGATCGCCGTTTTTGCCATGACCTCGTCGAGTGCGGCCTCGATGCGCATAAGGTCCGGAGCGATCCATGTTTCGAAGTCGCGACGCTTCACGGTCTTGCGGCTTGCCGCGCCGAGCGGCGGAAAGTGGAACTCGGCTTCGTCCGCGCTCGACAGCGCCATCTTGACCGCAGAGACGGCCTGATAGAGGGGAAAACCCTCGTCATGCTCGACGAGGTCGACGAAGAGCGCCAGCTTTTCCGGCGCATCGGCGACCCGCACCAGCTTCTTCAGCTCCTGGAATTCCTTCGAGGTCCTGAAGATCGACAACTGGTTCCAGCGGCCGAAATTCGCATAATAGCCGCTCGGGATCTCCAGCTTCTTGTCGAAGCTGCGGAAGGTTCCGCCCTTGCCGATGTCCGGCGAGACGAGATTGTCGATGATGCGGAAATCGAAATGGTCTCCCGCGACACCGACGCCGGAATGGCCGAGCGGACGGGCGACGGACCGGCCCGCGCTGCGTTCGAAGCGGATCAGCGAGTAGTCGGTCGTGCCGCCGCCGAAATCGGCGACGAGGACGGTCGCGTCCCGATCGAGCGTTTGCGAGAAGAAGAAGGCGGCCGCGACCGGCTCGTAGACGAAATGGATCTCCTCGAAACCGGCGCGGGCAAGCGCGGTGCGGTAGCGCGCAAGCGCGAGCGCCTCATCGGGGGTGGCGCCGGCAAAGGCGACGGGGCGGCCCACCACGAGCCGTCCGGGGTTTTCGGGCCAGGCCGGGCCGGCATAGGCTTTCAGCCTTTCGAGAAAGGCCTCCATCAGATCCTCGAAGCTCGTCCGCCGGGCGAAGATCTGCGTCGCCTGGAAGAGGGGGCTTGCGGCAAATGTCTTGATCGACTGGAGGAAGCGGCAATCGCCGGGATTGTCGAGAAATTGACGGATCGCCGCCTGGCCCGCCTCGACGGTGACGCCGAGATCGCGTCTCTTGAGGAAGGAGAGCGTCGTCCGCATCGTATCGCTTCGTCCGGCGATGCTGTCGAACATCATCGAACGGGTCTCGTCACCGACCCTTTCTGCGATGACGGAGTTGGTGGTGCCGAAATCGAGGCCAAGCGCACGCGCCATGGGCGTTGCCCTTTCGCAGGTCAGAAAGGCATGTCCTGCGGGAGCGTGCCGCGCTCTGCGAGAAAACATGCGTAAAAACAGGGGCCTCAAGCGGAGAGGCGATCCGTGAGAGGTCGCGACACGCTTTCGGCGGGAGCGGGGATGGCGGCGAAACAGCCGCAAGGAGGGCGCCTGATGCCATGGCGCGGGCGGAAAGGCAAGGTTGTCGCGACGGTGCCGGATGCAGGCAGATCCGCCATGTCCGGATGCGGGCGGAGCGGAACGGGGGATGGGACGGAAGGCGCGCGGTTTTCGAGGAGCGGATCCGAGCGTGCGGTTGCGGCTGCCCGGCCTTGCACACGGCAACCGGACGGTGACAGGCAGGGGGGTCCGATAGCGGCCCGTCTCCGGAGACAAGGACATCGGGACGCGGCGGATCTTGCGCCAATGTCGAGGCGTGCCGGACGCCGTGCAGGCCGGGCGTCGGCTGCCGGAACCGGCGCAGAACACGCTCCTGTCTCCGGCACGCGGCGGTGCGCACGATCGCGACGCCCGCTGGTCGCGCCCTGCGGGCGAGGATGCCGGGTGCAGCGGAGACAGGCAATTACGCGTGTGAATTGCGTAGTAAAAGTACATATTTTGCTGAGCGCCGTTCCCGACGCCGCCGCGTCTCTTGTAAGTGAATCCGCATTGCAGCACGAAAATAAGCCAGAATGCTGCGATGCGGCGAAGACGTCATCACCATTGTGAGGATGTATCAATTTTGGGGCTTCTTTTGTCCTTGACCCGCGGCAGTGAATGTAATTTAACTACATAATGGAGGTGTGAAGGCCTCCAGGCTCATGGAAATCGGAGGAGTGACCCATGAAACGTTCAATTGCTGCTTATGTGCTGGCGCTGATGGCCGGCGTCGCCTCGGCCGGCGTGGCGAATGCCGCCGACTGCAAGGTCGGCATCGCCATGTATACGCTCGGCGCGCCCTATTTCGCCGCCCAGGTGGCGGCCGCCGAGGACCAGGCCAAGAAGGCCGGTTGCGAGGTGACCAGCGCCGACGGCCAGAACGACATGGCCAAGCAGATCGCCGACGTGGAGGACATGGTCGCGCGCGGCGTCAACCTCCTGATCCTCAACCCGCGCGATCCGGAAGGCCTCGTTGCCGCAGCCGACGCGGCGACCGCCGCCGGCGTCAAGGTCGTGGTCATGGATTCCTCGATCAACACCAAGGCGAACGTCGTCACGCAGGTCCGTTCCTCGAACGACCAGAACGGCGTGCTCGTCGGCCAGTGGCTCGCCAACGCCACCAAGGGCAAGGATCTGAAGATCATTCTTCTGTCCGGCGACAAGGGCAACGAGGTCGGGCGCGATCGCCGTCTCGGCGTGTTCAAGGGCCTCGTCGAAGGCCAGCTCGTCAATGACGGCAAGGTCAGCTTCCAGGTGGTCGGCCAGGGCTGGGGCGGCTGGGCCCACGAGGGCGGCCTCGCGGCGATGGAAGACCTGCTGACCGCCCATCCGGACGCCAATGTCGTTCTCGGCGAGAATGATTCCATGGTGCTCGGCGCGTTGAAGGCGCTGGAGGCCCAGGGCAAGACCGACGTGCTGGCGCTCGCCGCCGCCGACGGCCAGAAGGAGGCGCTCGCGCTGATCAAGGAAGGCAAGTACGGCGCGACCGGCCTCAACGATCCCGATCTCGTCGCCCGCACCGCCGTCGACATCGGGCTGAAGGCCGTCAAGGGTGAGCTTCCCTCCGACTTCCCGAAGCTGAACCTGACGACGCCCGCCGTCATCACCAAGGAAAACGTCGACCAGTATTATCGCGCCGACGCCGTTTTCTGAGTTCCCGTCTCCCTGCGGCGGCCGCGAGGCCGCCGCGTCGGGACGGCCGGCAGCGCCGGTCGTCCCTTGCCTGGCCGTCGTTTTCGCGGCGGCAAAGCCCGTGCGATCCCGGCATCGCGGGGCCTTAGAGACAACAGCTGTGGCGCCTGTTGCCGCGATCCCGGTCGCGCGGCGGGTTCTATTGGGGGGAGCATGGCGACCGAACTCGTCAGACTGACGTCTATCTCCAAATCCTTTGGCGGCATCCATGCGCTGAAATCCGTTCATTTCGACGTGCGGCCCGGTGAGGTCCATGCGCTGCTCGGCGAGAACGGCGCGGGAAAATCGACGCTGATGCGCGTGCTGGGCGGCGAGCTCATTCCGAGCCAGGGCGAGATCGTCATCGACGGCAAGCCCGTCGAGTTCCGCGACCCGCGCGATGCGCGCGCGCTCGGCATCGTCGTCATCCACCAGGAACTGGCGCTTGCCCCCGATCTGAGCGTGGCTGAAAACATCTTTCTCGGCGAATTGCCCGGCATCATCTCCCATTCCAGCCTGCGCAGCCGGGCCAAGGAACTGATCGACCGCCTTGGCTTCGACATCGATCCCGGCCGGATCGTCGGCACGCTGGCGGTGGCCCACCAGCAGGTTGTCGAGATCGCCAAGGCGCTGTCGCGCGACATCAAGATCATCGTCTTCGACGAGCCGACCGCCGTGCTCGGCGCCAAGGACGCGATGAAGCTGCACGAGATCATCCGGGGCCTTCGCGCCCGCGGCGTCGGCATCGTCTATATCTCCCATCGCCTTGACGAGGTGTTCGACATCGCCGACCGGATGACCGTGATGAAGGACGGCGAGACGGTCGGCACGGTCGCGACCGGCGACGTCGGGATCGACGACATCATCCGCATGATGGTCGGCCGGCCGATCGCCAACATGTTCCCCGAACGCGCCCGGCGCACGATCGGCGAGGAACTGCTGACGGTGGAGAAGCTCAATGCCGGCCGCATGGTGCGCGACGTCAGCTTCTCCGTGCGCGCCGGCGAGATCGTCGGTCTCGGCGGCCTGATCGGCTCCGGCCGCACGGAAGTGGCGCGGGCGATCTTCGGCGCCGACCGGCTGGACAGCGGCACGATCCGGCTGAAGGGCAAGGTCGTGACGCTTCGCTCGCCGAAGGACGGGGTGAAGGCCGGCATCGGCCTGGTGCCGGAGGACCGCAAGGAGCAGGGCGTCGTCCTCGACAAGCCGATCCGCGTCAACGCGACGATGGCGCGCATGTCGACGGTGGTCAACGCGCTGGGCTTCCTGAGGCCGGCGGCGGAGCGCGAGAGCGTCACCGCGCTCGGCAAGAGCCTGCGGCTGAAGGCGTCGAGCATCGATGCGCCGGTGTCGACGCTGTCGGGCGGCAACCAGCAGAAGGTCGTGCTCGCCAAGTGGTTCCATGCCGATGGCGACGTCATCATCCTCGACGAGCCGACGCGCGGCGTCGATGTCGGGGCCAAGACGGAAATCTATGCGCTGATCAACAAGCTGGCGGAGGAGGGCAAGGCGGTGCTCGTCATCTCCTCCGAGCACCAGGAGCTGTTTGGTCTCTGCGACCGGGTTCTGGCAATGGGCCAGGGCCGGATCCGCGGCGAACTGCTCCCCGCCGACTATTCCGAGGAAACCCTGCTCGGCCTGTCGATGACGGGCGGAACCATCGCGACCAGACCAGACGTGAGACGAGGCAGCCACGCATGACCCATACGACAGAGACGGCGGCGCCGCAGGCCCGCAACAACCTCGCCGACATCCGCCTGATCGTCCAGCGCTTCGGCACGCTGGCGATCTTCCTCGTGCTCGTCATCGTCGCCACCTGGTGGTCGGACAGTTTCCTCAGCCGCGGCAACATCCTCAACGTGCTGCGCCAGGTCGCCTCCACCGCCGGCATCATGGCCGTCGGCATGCTCTTCGTCATCCTGACGCGCGGCATCGACCTGTCGATCGGCTCGGTCATGGCGCTGGGCTCGGTGCTCACCGGCTATTTCTGCGCGATCTTGGGCTATGGCACGGCGACCACCATCCTGCTCGTGCTCGTCTGCGGCGGCCTGTGCGGGCTCGTCACCGGCGGCTTCGTCGCCTATCTGCGGCTGCCCTCCTTCGTCATGTCGCTCGCGATGATGGCGGTGGCGCGCGGCCTGTCGCTGATCATCTCGGAAGGCCGCCCGATCCCGCTCGAGGAGGCCGGTGCCGCCTTCAGCCGCTTCGGCTCCGGCTTCCTTTTCGGCATTCCGCAGCCCGTCCTCTTGATGTTCGCCGTCTATATCGTCGGCGGCATCGTGCTCAACTTCACCCGCTTCGGCCGCGTCATCACCGCGATCGGATCCAACGAGGAGGCGGTGCGCCTCTCCGGCATCGCGGTGCCGCGCTACATCCTGGCGGTCTACGTCATTTCCGGCCTGCTCGCCGGCGTCGCGGGCATTATCGCGGCGAGCCGCACGGGCGTCGGCTCCGCCCAGGTCGGCGTCGGCGCGGAGCTGAACGTGATCGCCGCCGTCGTCATCGGCGGGGCGAGCCTGATGGGCGGTAAGGGCGGGGTCATCAACACGCTGCTCGGCGCGCTGGTGATGGGCATCATCACCAACATCATGAACCTCGCCGGCGTGCCGGGCTACCACCAGCAGGTCTATATGGGCGCGATCATCGTCATCGCCATGCTGCTGCAGTACAGCACCGGCTCCCTGAAGCGATAGGCCGTGCGCCCGGGAGGGGACGCCCTCCCGGGCCGGCGTTTCGGCCGCAGCGTGACGGGGGATACCTCTTTCCTTCGCCGGACCCTTGCATCCCGTTTTTCATATGTGATAAAAAATCACAATTGTGATGTTCCGCTGGCAGGCCGCTTGCGCCGCGCGGGTTACGAAAGGTGACACGATGACTGCCCACCGTCCGAACGATCTCATGCGCGCCATCGTGCTGCACGCGCCCGGCGACATCCGCCTCGAGCACCGGCCGACGCCGGCGGCAGGGCCGGGCGAGGTCCTGCTCCGGGTCGCCTCCGTCGGGGTCTGCGGCTCGGACCTGCCGCGCATGCTGGTCAAGGGATCGTGGAAGATGCCGCTGATCACCGGCCACGAGTTTTCCGGCCATATCCACGCGCTCGGCGAGGGCGTCACCGGCTGGGATGTCGGCGAGCTCACCGCCATCGCGCCGCTTCTGCCCTGCAACCAGTGCATCGAATGCAAGACCGGCAACTTCTCGCGCTGCCGCGACTACGACTATTTCGGCAGTCGCCGCGACGGCGCCTATGCGGAATATGTCGCCGTGCCGGTCGAGAACCTGATCAAGACGCCGCAGCATGTCGATCCGCGCGCCGTGGCCATGACCGATCCGGCCTCGATCGCGCTTCATGCGCTCTGGAAGGCCGGCGGCATGCGCGTCGGCCAGGTCGGCGGCGTGGTCGGCTGCGGGCCGATCGGCCTCTTCGCCATCCAGTGGATGCGGCTGATGGGGGCCTCCAAGGTGATTGCCGTCGACGTGTCGGAGGAGAAGCTGGCGCTGGCGCGCGAGGCGGGTGCCGACGTGCTGGTGCTTGCCGCCGATTTCGCCGCCAACAAGGAGCGCGCCGATCTCGTCATCGAGGCGGTCGGCCTGGATTCCACCATCAACGCCGCAATTACGCTCGCCGCCCCCGGCGGTCATGTCACCTTCATCGGCATCCCGGTGCCGGACGTCACGCTCTCCAACGCCACCTTCCAGCGCTTCCTGCGCCAGGAAGTGTCGCTGCACGGTTCCTGGAACAGCTTTGGCGCGCCCTTCCCGGGGCCGCAATGGACGACGACGATCGAGAAATTCGCCACCGGCGAGCTGAAGTGGGAGTTCATGATCTCGCATGATCTTGACCTCGAGGAGCTTCCGGGCATCTTCGAGCGGTTCGCGGCGAAGGATCTGCATTTCTCGAAGGTGCTGTTCCATCCCTGACTGCCCCGGAAGGGCGGCCGCGCGGTCGCGGGACATGGTTCCGGCCCATGTCTTCGCCGCATGGTCCGGTGCCGGAGCCGATGCGCTGCGGCGGGAAATGCTGTTGAGGGGAGGGCGGAATGGCTGCGGTTCTCAGTCTGGATTTCGGCACGGGCGGCGCCCGCGCCGCCATTTTCGACACGGCGACGAATCGCATCGTCGCCAGGGGCGAGGCACCCTACCGGACGCGCCACCTGCCGCCGAACCGGGCGGAGCAGGACCCGGAGGACTGGATGCGCGCGCTCGCCTCCATCGTCCCCGGCCTCGTCGCCGAGGCGGGATCGCCGGAGATCGCCGCGGTCGCGGTCGCGACCTTCGCCTCGACGGTCGTCGTCTGCGACCGGGCCGGACGGCCGCTGGCGCCGGCCGTTCTCTGGATGGACGCGCGCGCAGCCGAGGAGGCTGCCTTCACCGAGACCGTCGATCACCCGATCCTTGCCGACAGCGGCGGCTCGGACGCGGTCGAATGGCTGGTGCCGAAGGCCATGTGGTTCGCCCGCAACGCGCCCGACCTCTGGGCCCGCACCGAGGTGATCTGCGAGGCGCTCGATTTCGTCAACCACCGGCTGACCGGCGTCTGGGCGGGCTCGCTGATGAACGCCACCTGCAAGTGGAACTACGACAGCCGCAACCGCGCCTTCTGCACCGATCTATACGCGCTTCTCGGCGTGCCGGAACTCGGCGACAAGCTGCCGGGCCGCATCGTCGACATCGGCGCCATCATCGCGCCGATGCTGCCGGAGATGGCGCATATGCTCGGCATTCCCGGTACGCCCGTCGTCGTCCAGGGCGGCATCGACGCCCATATGGGCACCTTCGGCGCCGATACGGTGACGCCCGGATCGATGTTGTTCATCGGCGGCACCTCGAATGTCCACCTGACCCAGGTCGAGGATGACGGGCGCGACATCCGCGGCGTCTGGGGGCCCTATCCGAACGCGCTGACGCCGGGTCTCCGGATGATCGAGGGCGGCCAGGTCTCGGCCGGCTCCATCCTGCAATGGCTGAGCCACACGATCTTCGGCGTCGACGAGGCCGGGTTTCGCGCGCTCTGCGCCGATGCCGCCGCGATCGCGCCGGACGCGACGGGCCTTCTCGCGCTCGACTACTGGATGGGCAACCGCACGCCCTATCGCGATGCGCGCCTGCGCGGCGCCTTCCTCGGCCTGTCGCTCTCCCACGACCGCGCCTCGATCTATCGCGCGGCGGTCACCGGCGTGGCGCTCGGCGCGGCGAACGTCGTCTTCGACCTCGAACGGCAGGGCGTGACGATCGACCGGATCGTCGTCTCCGGCGGCATCATGCGCAATCCGCTCTGGCTGGAGGCGACGATTGACGCAATCGGCAAACCCGTCGAACTGGCGCTCGACGACAACCTGTCGCTCTATGGCGGGGCGGTCGCCTGCACCGTCGCGCTCGGCCTTTTTCCCGACCTGACGACGGCGGCGCGGGCCCTGCGCGCGCCGGTCGTCGAACGGCAGCCCGATCCCGGCCGCCACCGGCAGTATCGCGCCATGCTCGCCGACTACCGCGACGCGACCGAACGGCTTGCGCCCGTCTTCCACCGGCTCTCGGACGCCGCCTCCTCGAAAGCCTCGGAGCGGCCATGAGGGAAGAGAGCGAGCGTGCCAGCAACCGCCTGCCGCTGGACGAAAGCCGCGAGCACCTGATGGTGAAGGTGGCGCGCATGACCTACCAGCAGGAGCTGAACCAGTCGGAGATCGCCGCCGAGACGGGGCTCAACCGCTGGCAGGTCAGCCGCCTGCTGCAGGAAGCGCGCGACCTCGGCATCGTCCGCATCGAGATCGTGCCGCGTTCGCCGCGCCGGCCGGATCTGGAGGCGGCGCTGCAGCGGGCCTTCAACCTTTCCGATTCCGTCGTGGTCTCGCGCGAGGGCGAGCAGGCGGAGGGGCTGGACACGGTCGCCCAGGCCGCCGGACAGTATATCGCCCAGTTGAAGCCGAAGGGCGCGACCGTCGGCGTCTCCTGGGGCCGGACCATGGGCGCCGTCGCCCACTGGCTTCCGGACAAATGGAGCGAGGGCGGCGAGGTCGTGCAGATCAACGGCACGGTCGTGCCCATTCCGGGCGTGATGTACCACAACGACGTCGCCGCCGTCTTCGCCCGCAAGGCCGATGCGCAGCTCGTGCCGCTGCCGGTGCCGGCGATCGTCGGCCAGCGCATCACCCGCGAGGTGCTGGAGCGCGACCGCATCGTCGCCGACGTGCTCGACAGGGCCCGTTCGGCCGAGATCCTGATGTTTTCCTGCGGCGCGCTCAGCGAGGATTCCGTGCTGGTGCGTTCCGGCAATGTCCGCAGGGCGGAAATGAGCGCGCTTCTGGAGAAGGGCGCGGTCGGCGACGTGCTCGGCCGCTTCATCGACGGCGACGGCCGGATCGTCGACGAGGATCTCGACGCCCGCACCATCGGCCTGTCGCTTGCCGATGTGAAGCGCGGCGCCCGCGTGATCGGTATCGCCTCGGGGAGCGACAAGTCGGCCGTCGTTCTCGGCGTGCTGCGCGCGGGCCTCGTCACCGTCCTCGTCACCGACGAGGCGATCGCGCAATTCGCCCTCGAGCATGCCCGGTGAGCGGCCGGCAGCGCCCCATCACCGCCTGCCGCCGGACGTTCCGGGCAGGCCCGACCTCTCGAACCCGACAGGATGACGTGACATGACCCAACGCGGCTATGGTGGCCCCCTCCGCTACGTCCAGGGACCCGGCGTGATCGCCGATCTCGGCGCTTATGTCGCGCCGATCGCGACATCGGCGCTCGTCGTCATCGACGCCTTCTTCTGGGACAGCCTGGTGCCGTCGATCGAGAAGGGGCTCGCCGGCAAGGGCGTGTCGAGCCGTTTCGTCCGCTTCGGCGGCGAGGCGACCGACGCCGAGGTCGAGCGCTGCGTGGCGGAAGGCCGTGCGTCCGGCGCCGGCATCGTCATCGGTGTCGGCGGCGGCAAGGCGCTCGACACGGCCAAGATCGCCGCCTTCCACCTCGACGCCCGCATCGCCACGGTGCCGACGATCGCCTCGACCGATTCCCCGACGAGTTCGCTCGGTGTCATCTACACGGCCGACGGTGTCTACGACCATGTCGTGCGCTGCGGCCGCAACCCCGACATCGTGCTGGTCGACAGCGAACTGATCATCCGCGCCCCGGTGCGCTTCCTCGTGTCCGGCATGGGCGATGCGCTGTCGACCTGGTACGAGGCGCGATCGAACCTCGAATCCCGCTCGAACAACTATATCGGCGACGGCTATGCCGCGACGGTTGCCGGTGCCCGCATCGCGCGCGCCTGCCACGACGTGCTGATGCGTGACGGCCGTTCCGCCCTTGCCGCCGCGCGCAGCGGCCGGCTGACGCCGGCGGTCGAGAACATCATCGAGGCGAACACGCTCCTGAGCGGCCTCGGCTTCGAGAATTGCGGCGTTTCCGCGGCCCATGGCGTCCATGACGCGCTGACCGCGCTGGAGCCGACGCATCACTTCTTCCACGGCGAGAAGGTCGCCTTCGGCGTCATCTGCCTGCTGGTGCTCGAAGGCCGGCCGCCGGAGGAACTGGAGGAAGCGCTCGACTTCTGCATCGATCTCGGCCTGCCGACGACGCTTGCCGATCTCGGATTGAAGGACGCGACCGAGGCGGATCTGGCGAGCGTCGGCGAACTGGCGATGAAGCCGACCAACGTCATCCACTCGGTTCCCGTCACGCTCACCGCCCGGTCGATCGCCGACAGCATCTGGACCGCGAGCCGGCTCGCCGAGGAGCGCAAGGCCGGCCGGCGCTGCTGAACGATCCTGTCCGGCCGAAGCGCGATCGCCTCGGCCGGCGAGTGGATCGAGAGCGGGAGGACGACTGGTCGAGGGGGTCTCCGGCAGGTTGCAAGGCTGCGTGCGGCTCAGCCGCCGCCCGTCAGCCCGTGCTCGTCCTCGGCGCTCCAGCCGGCGACGGGCGTCAGCGGCAGATCCGGCACCTGCGGATAGACGACGATCTTCCCGGACACCGTCCCCTCGGAGACGGCCATCAGCGCCTTCGGCAGCGTGTCGAGCCCGGCGACGGCGGCGATGTTGGCGGAGAGGTCGAGCGTGCCGGCCTCAACGCGGGAAAGCACGTTGCGCATGTCCTCGACCGAGCATCCGGTCGAGCCGGTGAAGCGCATTCCGGTCAACGCGACGGCCGCGAGATCGACGGCGACGCCTTGTCCGTAGGGAAAGCCGGCAAAGAGGGAGAGGAGCCCGTCCGGCGCGAGCAGGCCCGTTGCCTGCGCGATCGCGGCCGCACTCGGCGCGACGATCATCGCGTCGTCGACGCCAGCCGGCGCGTGCTCCTTCAGGATACCGGCCAGATCCTCGGCGCCGGCCGCGATCAGCCGGCGCCCGTTGGCGTCGGCGATCGCCTTGAAATCGCGCAGGATGTCGTCGATCCGCTGGCCCTTGCGTGAGGTCGCGATTACGGTGCGCGGGCCTTCCGGCAGTTGCAGCAGGCGGTGGACGTGGATGCGACCCATCGCGCCGCCGGCGCCGTGGACGAGGGCGACACCGCCGGGACGGACGTCGAAGCGCTGCGCGTCCGGGGAAAGCGCTGCATCGAGATCGCGCGAGGAGGTGCCGAGGAAGCTCAGCCCGTCATAATGCAGCCGCGCCGGATCGATCGACACCGGACCGGGCGACGGCCCCGTCCGTCCCTGCAGCAGCACGCCGCCGGTCGCCAGCAGCCCCGCGAGCCGTTCGAGGTGGGCTGCGCCGAGGTCGCCGAGGGCGAGGATGTCGTCGAACCGGCCGGAGAGCCCGTCGAGGCCGTCGGCCCGGGTGACCGCGCGCGGCCGCAGGAAATCCGGCACGTCGCCGACGACGGTGATCTCCCGCCATTCCGGCACGTCGGCCAGCGAGAAATCGGCGCCCGGCGCGGAGACGACCAGCGCCCGGCCGCCGGGCAGGAGTTGGCCACGCACATTCGGACGCCAGCTCTTCTCCACGCAGCCATAGGGCTCCAAAAGCGCGATCGCGGCCGCCGACACCGTCTCGGGAACGTCGAAGACATGGCCGGACAGGGCCTCGGGGCCGAGGCGCAGATATTGCGCGAAGGCGCCCGGCCGGTCCATGCCGATGATGCTGCGGGCGCCGTCGATCACCATGGCCGGCTGCAGGCCGAGCCGCTGGCCCGGATGAAACCGTCCGGCCTGCGCCGCGCCGACGGTGACGACGCGCAGGCAGGCCTCGTGGCCGAGCACCGTGTCGATCGCGCCCTTCGCGCCGGCAAAGAGCGGATGCTCCGGCCCCATGCGCATGATCTTGATGTCGGACGAGCAGATCGAGACCGCCTCCACCCGGGCGATGACCTCCTCGTCGCCGGGCTCGGAAACGGCGAGGGTCTCCGGCTCGGCGGTCATCATCGCCTCGAACGTGCCGCCGCGATGCGGCCAGTGCCGGTTCGTGCGCATTGTCCTGTCCATGCAGTCCGCTTTCTGTCCGTCCGCCCCGCCGCAACACGGGCGGGGCGGGCATTTATCGTCATGATTTCCGAGTCACGCCCGGCCGTCGAAGACCTTGACCGGAATGCCTTCCTGGCGTGCCTTCAGCTGCAGCGCCAGATATTGCGAGTAGAATCGCGACTGGTGCAGGTTTCCGCCGTGGAACCAGAGTCCCGGCTGGCGCGTCGGCTTCCACATGTTGCGCGGCTCGCCCTCCCAAGGACCCGGATCCTTGGTCGTGCCCGAACCGAGGCCCCAGCAGGGACCGACCTTGTCGGCGACCTCCTGCGAGATCAGGTCGGCGGCCCAGCCGTTCATCGAGCCGTAGCCGGTGGCGTAGACGATCAGGTCGGCGGGAAGCTCGCGGCCGTCCTCGAGGAGCACGCCGTTCTCCGTCAGCTCCCTGATCGTCGCGCCGCTGACCAGCTTGATGCTGCCGTCGATGATCAGCTCGCTCGCGCCGACATCGATGTAGTAGCCGGAGCCGCGCCGCATGTATTTCATGAACAGGCCGGAGCCGTCCTCGCCGAAATCGAGCATGAAGCCCGCCTTCTCGAGCTTGGCGTAGAAATCGGCGTCGCGCTCGCGGATGTCGGCATAGACCGGCTTGTGCAGCTCGGCCATCAGCCGGTAGGGCGTGGCGGCGGAGCGCATGTCCGCCTTCTCGGTGGTGATCCCCTCGGAGAGCGCCTTCTCCGAATAGAGGATGCTGGTCGTCATCTCGAACAGCGTGTCGGACTTCACCACATGGGTGGACGAGCGCTGCAGCATGGTCACGTCGGCGCCGTTCTCCCAGAGCGCCGCGCAGATGTCGTGGGCGGAGTTGTTCGAGCCGACGACGACCGCCTTCTTGCCCTTCCAGGCATCCGGGCCCGCATGGTGCGAGGAATGCTGCTGCACGCCGCGGAAGACGTCCTGACCCTTGATCGTCGGGATGCTCGCCTTGCCGGACATGCCGGTGGCGAAGACGAGCTGCTTCGGCCGGAGCACGACGTCCACGCCCTCGCGCTCGACGACGACGGTCCATTCGCCGGCCGCCTCGTCATAGGAGGCCGACTTGCAGGTGGTCGAGGTCCAGCAGTTCAGCTCCATCGTCTTGGCGTAGGATTCCAGCCAGTCGGCGATCTTGTCCTTCGGCGTGTAGACCGGCCAGTTGTCGGGGAAGGGCAGGTAGGGCATGTGGTCGTACCAGACCGGATCATGCAGGCAGAGCGACTTGTAGCGGTTGCGCCAGCTGTCGCCGGGGCGCGGGAATTTCTCGACGACGATCGTCGGAACGTCGAGCTGGCGCAGCCGTGCCGCCAGCGCGAGCCCGCCCTGGCCGCCGCCGATGATCAGCACCTCCGGCTGGGTGGTGTAGCCGAGCTCGGCCGCCTCCCTCTCGCGCTTTTCCTTCCACGTCTCCTGGACGGTGCGGCTGTGATGCGGCGCGCCGAGCGCCCGGCGCGTGCCGCGCGGCTCCTCGTGGCCCTTCAGTTCTGACATCGTCGTCAGCAGCGTCCAGATCTTGCCGTCGCGGACGCGGAGATGACCGGTGCCGCGGCCGAGCGCGGTCTCGATGAGGAACCAGCCGATCGTCGCGCCGTCCTGCGTGATCGCCGGCTCGCTCCTGTCGCGCGCGATCGAGACGGGTGCCGCCGCCTCGAGCTGGCTTTCCAGCATGGCGCGGATCGCAGGCTTGCCTTCCTGGGTGCTCAGCGTCCAGGTGAAGGCGAGCAGGTCGCGCCAGTAGCCGTCCTCCTCGAACAGCGCCACGATCGCGTCGATGTCCTTGCGCTGAAGCGCGTCGCCGAGCGCGTCGAGAACCGCATCGATGCGGGATTCCAAATTCGTTTCAAGCATACCTCACCTCCCTGTTGTTTCCGGCCGAGCTGCGGCAACCCGTCGAACCATGCCGCGGCAGAGCGCGCTGCAGGATCCGCTGGCAGCCGGCAAGAGTCCGAACGATGTCTCGAAAATCCTGGCCGGCATGCTGCCGTCCGGCAGTCTCCGACGTGACCATCCTCCTGTGCCGGCCCGCGATGCTCCACCACCGGGACCGGTCTGCCGCAACCGGACGGCGCCCCGCCGAGGAGGCTTTCCCGTCCGCCTGCGAGTATGAAAAAAGTTTCCACCCGTTGCAAGCCGCTTTCTGGTCGACGATCGGCGAATGGACAGACTGCTGGGGTCCGCCAGGTTCATTTGAACCAGGCAGACTCACCTTGCATTTTTTGTTGTCGTTTGCCTCTTCCGGGCAAACGGATCCCGATTGTCGCTCAGGCACTCTGGCGTCGCGTCAGCCAGGACTTCGCGACGCGGCAGGCGATCGTGTAGGCCGGGTCGAAGACGTTGCCGATGTCGTAGCGGACGACCTGGCCGAGAAGATGGCTCGCCGCGCGCGCGTCGAGGCCGAAATCGGCCGTCAGCCAGGCGAGCATGTCGGTCGTGGCATGCTGCAGCGCTTGGTCGAGCGGGCGGGCATTGCCGATGGTGATGATGTCCGTCGCGGTTTCGGCGCGCGGCCATGTCAGGCGCGCGGCCTTTTCCACGGTGAGCCGGACGGTGATCTCGAAGGTGGTCTCCACCCCGGTTCCGACGATCTCGCCGTCCCCTTGCACCGCATGGCCGTCGCCGAGGAAGAAGAGGGCGCCGGGCGCCGAGACCGGGAACCACACGGTGGCGCCGGGGCCGAACAGGCGGTAGTCCATGTTGCCGCCGAACTCGCCGCTGGTCGCCGTCGAGATCGCCTGCCCGAGCGCGGGGGCGACGCCGAAGCAGCCGATCATCGGTGCGAGCGGCAGGACGAAATCCTCAAGCCCCTTGACCGGTTCTGCGAGCCGAACCGTCGAGGCGTCCCGATCGATCGCCCAGATCGTCTTCTCGCTTGGCGGCAGGCCGCGCACGGCGCCCGGGTCGACGACGTTGGCGGCGAGCACGCTGTAGGTCCAGCCCGTGTCGCGCGTCGGCGTCATGGCGAGGATCTCCACCTTCAGCGCGTCGCCGGGCTCGGCCCCCTCGACGAAGACCGGGCCGTTCATCGGATTGGGGCCGGAGGCCTGCCGGACGTCGTCGCTGTCGAAGCCGGCGGCATCCAGCGTCCGCGTCACCACCGTGTCGCCGCTCGCGACCGTCAGGGCCGGCGCCAGCGAGCCGATGACGTTGGAATAGCGGGTCGGCTCGAAACGATGCGTGGTCATGGGTCTTCCTCTCCCTGAAATGGCCGTGAAGCGCGGCGGAGAGACAGGGTTACGACAGGCGGCCGCCCGGTTCAACGCCCGCGCGGCGCGCGTTACACGGCGACGACCGGTGCCGCGATCGCCTGCAGCGCCGCGCGGGCGTCGGCCGGCGACAGGCGGATCTGCAGGCCGCGCTGGCCGCCATTGACGACGACATAGGGCTCCTCGAAGGCCCTGGCCTCGATCACCGTCAAAACCTTCTTCTTCTGGCCGAAGGGGCTGATGCCGCCGACATGGTAGCCGGTCAGCCGCTCGGCCTCGGCCGGCTTCATCATCGTCGCCGATTTCGCCCCGACGGCGGTGGCGAGCTTCTTCATGCTGACCTCGCAGTCCGAGGGGAGGACGACGCAGACCGGCTTGCCGTCCGCCTCCGCCATCAGCGTCTTCAGCACGCGCGAGGCCGGTTCTCCGATCGCCTCGGCCGCCGCCATGCCGATCCGGTCGACCGAAGGGTCGTAGTCGTAGCGCGCCAGCGTGAAGGTGACGTCGGCACGGGTGAGGAACTGGGTCGCGGGCGTGGTCTTCGACATGGGGTCAAACCGCAAACAGCTTGGCATAGTGCTCCGGCCTGAAGCCGGCGGTCAGGCGGCCGTCGATGTCGAGCACCGGGCGCTTGATCATCGAGGGCTGGGCGAGCATCAGCGCGATCGCCTTTTCCGCGTTAAGGCCGCGCTTCGCCTCCTCGGGCAGCGCGCGGAACGTCGTCCCGGCCCGGTTCAGCACCGCCTCCCAGCCGAGTGCTGCGACGAAGCGCGACAGCGTTTCCCGGTCGATGCCGGAGGCCTTGTAGTCGTGGAAGGCGTGCGGAACCTCCCGGGCGTCGAGCCAGGCCCGCGCCTTCTTCATCGTGTCGCAGTTCCGGATCCCGTAGATCGTCGTCGTCATGCGCGCGGTCCCTGCTGTCGTTCCGGCGGCCATATCACGGGGAGCCGGGGCCGGGGAATGCGGCGCCGGCAATTTTCCGCGGCCCCGCTTGCGATGCGGCGGGCAAGGGCGCACAAAGGCCGCACCCTGCCGTTCGAAGCTGCGGACGACGTCTGACACGGGAGAGGCCGATGCCGATCGACGACGAGGCGCCGGGCGGGCGCCGAAAGCTCTTTCTCGACCATGCTCCCGAGCATGTCTATGCGATCGGCGACGTGCATGGCCATCTCGCCCTGCTCCTTGCGCTCGAGGCGCGGATCGCCGCCGACCGGCGCGGCCGCGCGGGCGAGGCGCTGATCGTCATGCTCGGCGATTATGTCGATCGCGGGCCAGCCTCGGCGGCGGTGATCGACCATCTCTTGGCGCCGCCGCCGCCCGGCTTCCAGCGCATCTGCCTTGCCGGAAACCACGAGCAGACCATGCTCGACTTTCTGGAGAGCCCATCCTTCGATCATGCGTGGCTCGAATTCGGCGGGATCGAGACGCTCGCTTCCTATGACGTCGCGCTGTCGCGGGGCGCCGACGGCAGGGCCTGCCTGCCGGCGGGCATGCTGCCGGCCGCCCATCTCGCCTTTCTGGAAGACCTTCCGTCGCTCCTCTCGTTCCCCGGCCTCTGCTTCGTCCATGCCGGCGTCGAGGCCGGCGTGCCGCTTGCGCGCCAGCGCGATGCCGTGCTGCTCTGGACGCGGCCGCGCCGCGGCGATCCCCCGCCCGATCCCGGGCTTCTGGTCGTGCACGGGCACACGCCAGTGCGGGGCGTCGACCTGCAGCCGTCGCGGATCAATGTCGATACCGGCGCCTTCATGACCGGCATCCTTTCCTGCGTGCGCCTGTCGCGCGGGGAGCTGCCCGAGGTGCTGCAGACCGGCTGATCAGGCGGCCTGCTGGCTTTCGACGAAGGCGCGCCAGCCGCCATGGGCGGAGATGTCGGTCGCGCCCTCAAGCCCGGCCGGTTCGCAGAGAAAGCCCTTGGCCGTGCTACCGTCGGCAAGGGCGATCGTGCCGATGCCGAGCGGGGCGGGGATGGCGGCGACGAAGCGGCCGAAGGCGGAAGGCGTCAGCCGCCAGACCTCGACCGCGATGGCGGCGCCGCTCCCCTGCGCCGCGCGGATCAGGCCCGGCTTTGCCGGAACCTGGCCGGCAAGGGCGTAGAGACGATAATCGGGCGTCGTCGTCACCGCGCGCGAGAAGCGGGCTTCGAGATCTCGAAGCTGGCCGTTCAGCGGCATGCCCGAGAGATGGGCGCCGACGACGACGAGCTCGATCAGGACGTCCTCCTCAACGATCGCCGGCGGGCGTGCCGGGGCCTGCGTCCAGCCGGTGGCGCCGAGCGGCAGGCCGCTTGCGGCATGGATGTCGCGCGCAAGCGCGGCCGTCAGCCCGTCCCGGCCGAAGGGCGCGAGCAGCGTGACGCTTGCCGGCAGGCCATCGCCGCGCGTTCCCGTCGGCACCGCGATGCCGCAGAGATCGAGCAGGTTGACGAAGTTGGTATAGGTGCCGAGCCGGGAGTTTTCCCGGATCGGTTCCGCCTCCAGCTCGGCCCTCGTGAAATGGCGCGGCGCCGTCGGCAGGCAGAAGAGATCGACCGAGGCGATCACCGGCGCGACCGCCTTCTTCAGCGCCTGCAGGGCGTAGAGCCCCTCGAAAGCGTCGGCCGCCGTCAGTTCGCTTGCCGCGCCGTAGATCTTTCGCGTGACGGGGTGGAAGCTGTCGATCTTCGCGTCGAAGAAATCCTTGACCGCGACATAGCGTTCCGCGACCCAGGCGCCTTCGTAGAGCAGGTTCGCGGTCTTGTAGAAATCGGCGAACGGGACTTCGACGATCCGGTGCCCGAGCCCGGAGACAAGGGCCAGCGCCGTTTCATAGGCGGCCTCCATCGCGGCGTCGCCGAAGAACTGGCGGTCGGCCTTTTGCGGTACTCCGACCGTCAGCACGGGGGCTGCCGGCGTGGGGGGCGGCAGCGTCCGGGAGTAGGGGTCCAGGGCATCCGGCTTCGCCGCGACGGAGAAGACTGAGAAGGCATCGTCGACGGTGAGCGCGAAGATCGACACGCAGTCGAGCGTGCGGCAGGCCGGTACCACGCCGGTGGTCGACAGCGCGCCGACGCTCGGCTTCAGCCCGACGATGTTGTTGAGCCCCGCCGGAATGCGGCCCGAACCGGCGGTATCGGTGCCGAGCGCGAAGGAGACGATGCCGTGTGCGGTCGCCACCGCCGAGCCGGAGCTCGACCCGCCGGGCACGAGCGAAGGGTCTATGGCGTTGCGCGGCACCGGATAGGGGGTGCGCACGCCGACGAGGCCGGTGGCGAACTGGTCGAGATTGGTCTTGCCGATGACAATGGCACCGGCGTTCTTCAAAAGACGCACGACGGTCGCGTCGGCCGCCGGCCTGTAGGCATAGTCCGGGCAGGCGGCGGTGGTCGGCATGCCGGCGACGTCGATATTGTCCTTGACGGCGAAGGGAATGCCCCAGAGCGGGAAGGTGTGCGGATCGAAGGGACCGAGCTTTTCCGCCTCGGCCAGGAGTTCGTCGCGCGTCGGCAGATGCAGGAAGATGCCGGGATCGTCGACCGCGTCGATGCGCGAAAGCACCGTGTCGATCATCTCCGCCGGCGTGAAGCCTGCAGCATAGGCTGCGTGCAGCGATGCGATGTCGAAGGCCTGTCCGTCCGTCATGATGCTGTCTCCTCGAGGATCAGGACCGGGCGGTCCCACTGGATGAGGACGACGCAGCCGTCCGTGCTCCAGACCGAATGTTCCGTGCCGGTGGCGTTCACCACCAGGCTGCCGGCCGGATAGTCCCCCGTCTCGTCCGACTGCGTGCCGTCGAGCACGAGGATCGTCTCCAGCCCCTCATGCCGGTGCCGCGGAACGGCGGCGCCGGGCTCGTATTTCAGCAGCGCCACGCCCGGCTGGTCGCCCGCAAAGCGGGTGATCCAGTGGAGGGTGACGCCGGGGCGGAAGGGCTCGAAGGCGAGGTCCTTCCAGCCGCCGGCGGTCAGCGCGGCGCGGGTCGTCTCAGCCATGCGCCAGTCCTTCCAGTATGTCGTCGACACGGGCGACCCAGCCGACGATCCCCCCTTGCGCGGTGATCATCGCGATGGCGGCCGCCTTGAACTCCGGAAAGTAGCTTTCCGTCGCCTCGTCGGCGAGCAGGCATTCGTAGCCCCGGTCGTTCGCCTCGCGCATCGTCGTCTGCACGCAGACCTCCGTCGTCACGCCGGCGAAGACGAGCTGCCGGATCGCCTTTTCTTTCAAAATCTCGCCGAGCGGCGTCGCATAGAAGGCACCCTTGCCGGGTTTTTCGATGACGACCTCGCCTTCGAGCGGCGCCAGTTCCGGCAGGATGGCCGTGCCGGGTTCTCCGGCGATCAGGATGCGCCCCATCGGCCCCTGGTCGCCGATGCGCAATGTCGGATTGCCGCGGTCGCGCTTGGCCGGCGGCAGGTCGGAGAGATCCGGCCTATGGCATTCCATCGTGTGGATCACGGGCAGGCCGGCGAGGCGGAAGCCTTCGATCAGCCTTGCGACGTCCGGCACGATTTTCGTGATCCGGCTGACATCATTGCCGAGGCTGGCGCCAAAACCGCCGGGTTCGGCGAAATCGCGCTGCATGTCGATGACGATCAGCGCGACCGCCTCTGTCGTGAGGGGGAAGGCGAAGGGGGAGGCGGGTATGTCGCGCATCAGTGATGTCCTGCCATATGGGCGCCGATCGCGGCCATGTCGGCACCGCGCGCCGGGGTCTCGTAGACGAGCCTTCCCTCGGACATGACGAGGATGCGGTCGGAGAGTTCGAGCAGTTCGTCGAGGTCCTCCGAGATCAGCAGCACGGCCGTGCCGGCATTGCGCGCCTTCATGATCCGGGCGCGGATCTCGGCGACGGCGGAGAAATCGAGGCCGAAGCAGGGATTGGCGACGACCAGCAGGTCGACATCCCCGGTCAGTTCCCGCGCCAGCACCGCGCGCTGGACATTGCCCCCGGAAAGCGCCGCGATCGGCGAGGCGGGCGAAGCCGTCTTCACCTTGAAATCCGAGATCAGCCTGCCTGCCCGCGCCTTCATCGCCTTCATGTCGAGCCAGATCGCGTCCTTGCCCGCCTTGTCGACGTCGAAGGTGCGGAAGGCGAGGTTCTCCGTCACCGTCATGCGCGGGGCGCAGGCATTGTTCAAGGGCTCCTCCGGGATGAAGCGGACATTGTTTGCCCGGGTCTCGCCGCGCGTCGCGCCGTATCTCTCGCCCTTGACGCTCACCATGCCGGCGTCGGTCGGCCGCTGGCCGGCAAGCACCTCGGCGAGTTCCTTCTGGCCGTTGCCGGAAATGCCGGCGATGCCGACGATCTCGCCGGATTTGACCGTGAGACTGTCGATGGCGATCTCCTTCAGGCCGGAGCGGTCCGGCGCACGGATGTCCGACATGGTCAGCACCGGTTTCGCGTCGGCCGGCGTCGGCATGCGTTCGTCGAGCTCGGCGAGCTTGACGTCGCCGATCATCATCGCCGCCATCGCCTTGGTCGAGAGGTCGGAGACCCTGCCGGTGCCGGTCATCCTGCCGCGCCTCAGAACGGTGACGGCGTCGGCGAATTTCGTCACCTCGTGGAACTTGTGGCTGATCATCAGCACGGTCAGCTCACCCCGTTCGGTCATGCCGCGCACGAGGCCGAGCATCTCGTCCGCCTCCTGCGGCGTCAGCACCGAGGTCGGCTCGTCGAGGACGAGGAAGGTGCGGCCGAGATAGAGCTGCTTGACGATTTCAAGCTTCTGCTTCTCTCCGGCGGCAAGCTCGCTCACCGGCCGGTCGAGCGGGATGCGAAACGGCATGCGCTCCATGAAGGCGGCGAGCGTCTTGCGCTCCTTTGCCCAGTTGATCACCGCCGGCACGCTCGTCCGGCTGATCACCAGGTTTTCCGCCCCGGTCAGCGACGGGACGAGGGTGAAATGCTGGTAGACCATGCCGAGCCCGAACCCGGCGGCGTCGCGCGGCGAGGCGATCGCCACCTCGCGGCCGTCGACCATCAGCTGGCCGGAGGTCTGGTGGTAGAAGCCCATGATGCATTTGACCAGCGTCGATTTTCCCGCGCCGTTCTCGCCGAGCAGCGCGTGGAAGGAGCCGGCCGGCACCTTGATCGAGACGTGGTCGAGCGCGGTGAAGGCACCGAAGCGCATGGTCATGTCCACCGTCTCGATGCTGACGGCGGGGGTGGATTTTTCCGGAAGCGCGTCGCCGACCTTCATGGCAGGTCCCTCACGAAAGCGGTGGAATTGGAGACGGAGCCGAAGACGCCGCCCTGCATCTTGACCATCTTGATCGCGGCGAGGTGGTTGCCGTAGTCCGTGGCGCCGCAGCAATCCTCCAGCATCAGGCATTCGAAGCCGCGGTCGTTGGCCTCGCGCATCGTGGTCGAGACGCAGACATCGGTGGTGATGCCGGTCAAGACGATGTTCTCGATGCGCTTCTGGTTGAGGATCAGTTCGAGGTCGGTGGCGCAGAACGAACCCTTGCCGGGCTTGTCGATGATCACTTCCCCGGGAAGGGGGTAGAGTTCCTCGATGATGTCCCAGCCCGGTTCGCCGCGCGTGAGGATGCGGCCGCAGGGGCCGGCGTCGCCGATGCCGGCGCCGATGCGCTGCGAGCGCCAGCGCTTGTTGGCCGGCAGGTCGGCAAGGTCCGGCCTGTGGCCCTCGCGGGTGTGGATGATGTGGTAGCCCTTGGCCCGCATCGCCGCGAGCACCTTTTTGATCGGTTCGATCGGCGCCTGCACCAGTGCCAGGTCATAGCCCATATGGTCGACATAGCCGCCCTTGCCGCAGAAATCGGTCTGCATGTCGATGATGATCAGCGCGGTGTTGTCGGGCCTGAGCTTGCCGTTCCAAGGCCAGTCGTAGGGATCGGCCTTGATGTAGTCGCCTGTCACCTCTGCCATCGCATCCATGTCGAAACTCCTGAGATCAGCGGTCATTCGGAAAAGCGGGAATCATTTGGTGATCGACAGCGCACCCGGCGCGCCGGCGAGCGCGCGCGTCGGCGAGGAGGTGGCGATCAGGATGGCGAGCGTCAGCACGTAAGGGGCGGCGTAGAAGAGGTAGTAGCCTTGCGTCACGCCGATCGATTGCAGCGCGGGCCCGAGCGCGCCGGCGCCGCCGAAGAGAAGGGCGGCGAAGAAGCAGCCGATCGGGTTCCAGCGGGCGAAGATGACGAGCGCCACGGCCATCAGGCCCTGGCCAGACGAGATGCCCTCGTTCCAGGAGCCGGGATAATAGAGCGAGAGATAGGCGCCGCCGACGGCGGCGAGCGCGCCGCCGACGCCAGTGGCGATCAGCCGGACGGTGTCGGGGTTGAGCCCCATGGCGCGCGCCGCATCCGAACTGTCGCCGACGACACGCAGGATCAGGCCGAGGCGGGTGTTGCGGAAGGCCCACCAGAGGAAGACGGCGAGCAGGCCGCCGAGGATGAACAGCACGTTGATGTTCAGCGCCGCCTGCACCTGCGGGCTTTCCGCCCAGCCGCCGAAAGGGATCGACGGCAGACGCGGCGCCGAGGGCTGGATGAAGGGCTTGCCGAGAAAGAAGGCGATGCCGAGGCCGAACTGCATCATGGCGATGCCGATGGCGATGTCGTTGACCTTCGGAAACTTGCAGATGAAGCCGTGCAGCAGGCCGAAGAGCACGCCGGTTCCCATGGCGGCGAGAACGCCGAGCCAGGGCGACTGGGTCATCACCGCGACGGCGTAGGCCGTCATCGCGCCGAAGACCAGCGTGCCTTCGAGCCCGAGATTGATGCGGCCGGAGCGTTCGGTGATCGCCTCGCCGAGCGAGACGAAGATGAAGGGCGTGGAGACGCGGATGGCGCCGGCGAAGATCGCGAGCGGCACGCCCCAGAGGCCGATGCCTGAGTCTTCCATCATGCGCTCCTTTTCCAGAGGTCGGGATTGAAGATCCTGAAGCGGCCGTAGAAGGTCTCGCAGAACAGGATGACAATGAAGAGCGTGCCCTGCAGCACCAGCACGGTGGCGTCGGGCAGGCCCATGCGCCGCTGGATCAGGCCGCCCGAGGCGTCGATGCCGCCGAGAAGGATCGCGACCGGGATGATCGCCAGCGGATTGTGGCGCGCGAGGAAGGCGACGAGGATGCCGGTATAGCCGTAGCCGGCGGCGATCGAGGCGTTGGCGCTGCCCTGCACCGCCGCGACCTCGACCATGCCGGCAAGGCCGGCGAAGGCGCCGGCGATCGCGGTGAAGCCGACGATCAGCCGGCCGACGGGCAGGCCCTGGATCTGCGCCGCGCGGACGTTGCCGCCGGCGATACGGGCGGCGAAGCCGAAGCTCGTCGCCTCGATCAGGATGTAGGAGACGAGGCAGGCGACGACGCCGATGACGAGGCCCCAGTGGACATCCATGCCGGGGATGTTGCCGAGCATGAACTCGGCCGGCAGCGGCGTGGTCGAGGGCTTGTTGAGCGAGGCCGGATCGCGCAGCGGCCCCTCGATGATCTGGTTCATCAGCGCGATGGCGATATAGGCCATCAGGAGGGAGGCGATCGTCTCGTTGACGCCGCGATAGTGGCGAAGCACGCCGACGAGGCCGATCCAGACGCCGCCGGCGATCATGCCGGCGATGCCCATCAGCGGCAGGACGATCACCGGCGGAAAGGTCGCCGTCAGCGGCAGGGCGATCGCCGCCCCGGCCAGCCCGCCGAGCACGACGGCACCCTCGCCGCCGATGATGACGAGGCCGAGCCGTGCCGGCAGCGCGACGCAGAGCGCCGTCAGGAGGAGAGGGGCCGCGCGGCTGAGGCTGTTCTGCCAGGAGAACCAGGAGCCGAAGGCGCCGGTATACATCAGCGTGAACAGCTGGACCGGCGACTTGCCGTTCAGCAGGATGAAGACGGAGAAGATCGCCAGGCCGGCGACCATCGCGCCGACGGCAATCGCGAAAGGTTCGCCCCTTCGGGCGAGCCATTCCAGGAAGGCCCGGCTTCCGGAGGTCCGGATGAGGGGCGGCAGGGCGGGACTGTTCACCTCGATCGTCATGGCGATCTCCTCGCTTCAACCGTCAATCACGACGTCGAGCCGATCACGCCCTCGACGAGGTAACCCATGCTTTCGAGCTCGATCGCGTCCTCGGCATAGGCCGTGCCGGTGGCAACGACGTCCGCGCCCTTGTTGTCCTTGATCGGACCCTTGAAGACGGAGAAGCCGCCGCCCGTCATCTCGGCGAGCGTTGCGTCGAATTTCTTCCGGGCCTCCTCCGACACGGCCGGACCGAGCGGGCTCATCTTGACGAAGCCGTCCTTCAAGCCGCCGCGGACGAAATTGCCGAGCGGCTCGCCGGCCTGGGCCTTCTTGATGAAATCGGTGTAGACGTTGCCCCAGGCCCATTCGGCGCCGGTCAGGTATTTTTCCGGCGCGAGCGGGCTCTGGTTGGCATGGTAGCCACAGACGAAGGCGCCGCGGCCGGCGGCGGTCTCGACCACGACCTTCGGGCTGTCGACATGGCAGGTGACGACGTCGACGCCCTGGTCGATCAGCGCGTTGGTGGCTTCCGCCTCCTTGACCGCCAGCGACCATTCACCGGTGAAGATCACCTGGCAGGTGATCGCCGGATCGACCGAGCGGGCGCCGAGCAGGAAGGAATTGATGTTCTGCAGCACCTGCGGGATCGGCTTGGCGGCGACGAAGCCGATCTTCTTGCTCTTCGAGGCGTAGCCGGCGGTGATGCCGTTCAGGTACTGGCCCTGGCCGATATAGCCGAAATAGGAGCCCGTGTTCATCGGGTTCTTGCCCTCCTGCCACAGGCCCCCGCAGTGGCGGAACTGCACGTCGGGATACTTCGCCGCCATCGCCAGCATATGCGGGTCGAAATAGCCGAAGGACGTCGGGAAGACGAGCGTCGCGCCGTCGAGGTTGATCATCGATTCCATCGTCTTCTGCACGTCGACGGTTTCGGGAACGTTTTCCTCCTCGACGACGGTCACACCCGGCAGCGCCTTGATGGCGGCCGCGCCCTCGGCATGGGCCTGGTTGTAGCCGTAGTCGTCCTTGGGGCCGACATAGATGAAGCCGACGGTCAGGGCTTCCTGCGCGACGGCGCGGCCGGCGAGGAGCGACGGCCCGAGGCCGAGCGTAAGGCCGGCGGCGGAGGAGGTGCGCAGGAATGTGCGGCGGGTAAGGGAAAGGCGGGTCATCGGCAGGCTCCCTGTTCAAGGCGGTTCAAAGGATCGCAGTGAACTGTATGCAACCTGCATGCCAATTTTTAAATCGAGTTAAATCATATGTTTACCGATATAAGGGATCGACCTATGTCAAAACTGCATGCAGTTTTTCCTCTTAAATGATGAAATTTTGTCCATTGATTAAAATTCTGTCTTATGTAGCGACCAGGCTCCGCACTTGCGGTGCCTCCCACGGGAAGTCCCGTCCCTGCGAGAATAAATATTGATAGATTTCAATATATTGTTGCGGGAATTGACAAGGTCTCCCGCGCCGTGCATGTGTATACAATATGAGTCATGATCGAGAATCGGCGTCCGTCCGGCGCCCGCGCAAGCGTGTCGTCGTCCGCTCGGGAACCACCGTCGAGCAGATGGTCCGGGCGATCGCCGACATGATCGTTACCGGCGTGATGCGTCCCGGCGAGAAGCTCGACGAAATCTCGCTTGCGGGCCGCTTCGAGGTGTCGCGCACGCCGGTGCGCGAGGCGCTCGGCCAGCTCTGCGCCATGGGCCTGGTCGCGCGGGAGCCGAACCGCAGCGCGGTCGTGTCGACGGTAACGCCGGACCATCTCGCCTCGATGTTCGAGGCGATGGCGGAGCTCGAAGGCATCTGCGCCCGGTTGTCGGCGCAGCGGATGACGGCGGAGGAGCGCCGCCTGCTCGAGGCCGAGCATCGCGCCTCCGCCCGCCTCGTCCATCGCAACGCCGAGGACGAGTACGAAGCGCACAATACCGATTTCCACACCCGTCTCTATCGGGGCGCCCACAGCGACCACATCACCGATCTCGCGATGCAGACGCGATCGCGCCTCGCCCCGTTCCGCCGCGCCCAGTTCCGCATTCCCGGACGTCTGACGAAATCCTTCGACGAGCACGAGGAGATCGTGCGGGCCGTGTTGCGGGCCGATGCGGCGGCGGCGGCGCGCGCGGCGCATGCCCATGTGGCGATCGTCAGCGATGCGAGCGCGGTGTTCGCCACCCGTCCTGCCGAAAGGCTCGCCATGCGTTGAGGCGGGTGCGCGGCGTCAGTGCCGCGCGACTGTCCGGCCGTTCAGCTTGGCGGTGATGCCGTTGAGGTCCGCGGCGACCTCGCCCAGCGCCGCGGCGATCGTCGCCTCGCTGCGTTCCTGCTCGGCGGCGAAGCTGTCGCGGGTCTGCCGCAGTGCCGCGACGTCGGCCTCGAGCGCCTTCAGCCGCCGGTTCACCTCCGAAAGCTCGTCGGTCACCATGATCCCGGCCATGACCGTGAGCCGCAGGTCGCCGATCTCGCCGAACTGCGACTTCAGATGGCCGACATAGCGGTCGAAACGCGCGGCAAGCTCGGTCAGGTGGTCTTCCTGGCCCTCCTCGCAGGCCATGCGATAGGCCTTGCCGTCGATCATCACCGTTATCTGCGCCATGACGCTTTTCCTTTGTCCCCTGTCGACGTCCGACCTGTCGGCGTCAGCGGTCGAGCACGGCGCGGATCGTTTCCATCGCCGTCACCAGCCGGCGCGAGACCTCGCGGTTGACCTCTTCGAGCCGGTTGGCGCGAAACTGCGACTGGTCGAGTTCCTGCGCGAGGCGTGACCGGTCGGTGTTGACCCGCCGTACCTCGCCCTCGATCTCGCCCTGGTCGCGTTCGCGCGCGAAGCGCGCATCGATCGCGCCATCGAGCCCGCGCACGGCCGCGCGCAATTCCTCGATCGCCGCCGCCACCTTCTGTCCTGCCGCCATGGTCCCGTTCCGCACGCTTGACGCGCGGCGCATCATCGCTGGAGGGCTCTCCGCGAATCGTCCGCCGCCTGCGCACACTTCACTGCCCCTAACGTAGGAAAGACCGGTGCCCGGCGTCAATCGCCGAAGCGGACCGCGCCCTTCCACACGGGGGTCGCTGACGCGCTTTTCCACCGTTTCACATCGATCGGGAGGGGGTGTCGCAGCGGCGTGAAAACCTGTCGCGCACGGGCCGGAACCCGGCGTTTTTATTGACTTGGTCCGCGCACCTGCTATGTGTCACCCGCTTCTCACACGGTCTTTGGAGGATAGAGACCGTTCCCTGACAATCCAACGCAACGGAACAGTCATGACTTCTCGTGAAACCCACAACCGGATGGCAAATGCGATCCGTTTCCTCTCCATGGACGCTGTCGAGAAAGCAAATTCGGGCCATCCCGGCCTGCCCATGGGCGCGGCCGACATCGCCACCGTGCTCTTCACCCGCTACCTGAAGTTCGATCCGAAGGCCCCCCTCTGGCCGAACCGCGACCGCTTCGTGCTGTCGGCCGGCCACGGCTCGATGCTCCTCTATTCGCTCCTCTATCTCACGGGCTATGAGGACATGACGATCGAGGAGGTCGCCAATTTCCGCCAGCTCGGGTCGCGCACCGCCGGCCATCCGGAATACGGCCATGCGAGCGGCATCGAGACGACGACCGGCCCGCTCGGCCAGGGGATTGCCACCGCCGTCGGCATGGCGATCGCCGAGCGCAAGCTTTCCGAGGAGTTCGGCGCCGGGCTGATCGATCACTATACCTATGTGATCGCCGGCGACGGCTGCCTGATGGAGGGCATCAGCCAGGAGGCGATCACGCTCGCCGGCCACCTGAAGCTCGACAAGCTGATCGTCTTCTGGGACGACAACAACATCTCCATCGACGGTCCGATCTCGATCGCCGATTCCACCGACCAGCATGCCCGCTTCCGCGCCGCCAACTGGCACACGATCGCCATCGACGGCCATGATCCGGACGCGATCGCCGCTGCCATCGAGGAAGCGCAGAAGTCCGACAAGCCGACCATGATCGCCGCCAAGACCGTCATCGGCTTCGGCGCCCCGAACAAGGCTGGCACGCACAAGGTGCACGGCTCGCCGCTCGGCAAGGACGAGATCGCCGCGACCCGCAAGGCGCTGAACTGGGAGTCCGAGCCCTTCGTCGTGCCCGCAGACGTGCTCGACGGCTGGCGCGACAGCGCCGTCAAGGCGTCTGCCGCCCATGCCGACTGGAACAAGGCGCTCGAAGCGACGGATGCCGGCAAGAAGGCCGAGTTCCTGCGCCGCTTCGCCGGAGACCTGCCGGAAGCGCTCGGGCCCGCGATCAGCGACTACAAGAAGAAGCTCGCCGAAACCAAGCCGAACCCGGCGACCCGCAAGGCGTCGGAAGACGCGCTGGAAGTGATCAACGGCGTCGTTCCGGAAACCGTCGGCGGCTCGGCCGACCTCACCGGCTCGAACAACACCAAGACCAGCCAGACCAAGTCGATCACGCCGACCGATTTCTCCGGCCGCTACATCCATTACGGCGTGCGCGAGCACGGCATGGCGGCGGCGATGAACGGCATCGCGCTGCATGGCGGCCTGATTCCGTATTCGGGCGGCTTCCTGATCTTCTCGGACTATTGCCGTCCGTCGATCCGGCTCGCGGCGCTGATGGGCATTCGCGTCATCCACGTGCTCACCCACGATTCCATCGGCCTTGGCGAGGATGGCCCGACCCACCAGCCGGTCGAGCACATGGCGGCGCTGCGCGCCATCCCGAACCTCCTCGTCTTCCGCCCGGCGGATGCGACGGAAACGGCGGAGGTCTGGCAGCTCGCGCTCGAAAGCCACAACCGCCCTTCGGCGATCGCGCTCACCCGTCAGAACCTGATGCCGGTCCGCACCGTCTACGAAGAGGACAATCTCTGCGCCCGCGGTGCCTATGAGCTGGTGCCCGCGGCCGATGCGAAGGTGTCGATCTTCGCCTCGGGCTCCGAGATCGAGATCGCCGTCAAGGCGGCCGAGACGCTGAACGGCAAGGGCATCGCCACCCGCGTCGTCTCCGTTCCCTGCGTCGAATTGTTCGAGGAGCAGGCCGACGGCTACAAGGCCTCGGTCATCGGCGACGCGCCGGTCAAGATCGCCGTCGAGGCCGCCATCCGCCAGGGCTGGGACCAGTTCATCGGCGCCGACGGCACCTTCATCGGCATGAAGGGCTTTGGCGCCTCCGGTCCGTACAAGGAGCTCTACAAGCATTTCGGCATCACGCCGGAGGCCGTCGTCGAGGCCGCCGAGGCCAAGCTCACCTGATGTTCAAGGCGGGGCCGGGCGTGAACCGCCGGCCCCGCCGCTTCGTCCCCTTTCAAGATACAGGGAGAGACCTGACATGACTGTGAAAGTTGCCATCAATGGCTTCGGCCGCATCGGCCGCAACGTGCTGCGCGCCATCGTCGAATCCGGCCGCACCGACGTCGAGGTGGTCGCCATCAACGATCTCGGGCCCGTCGAGACCAATGCCCACCTGCTGCGCTACGACTCGATCCACGGCCGCTTCCCGGCCAAGGTGACCGTCGAGGGCGACACGATCGTCGTCAACGGCGGCAAGCCGATCAAGGTGACGGCGATCAAGGACCCGGCGACCCTGCCGCATGCCGAACTCGGCGTCGACATCGCTTATGAATGCACCGGCATCTTCACCTCGCGCGACAAGGCCGCAGCCCACCTGACGGCCGGCGCCAAGCGCGTCATCGTTTCGGCCCCGGCCGACGGCGCCGACCTGACCGTCGTCTACGGCGTCAATCACGACAAGCTGACGAAGGACCACCTGGTCATCTCCAACGCCTCGTGCACGACCAACTGCCTGGTTCCGGTCGTCAAGACCCTCGACGACGCCGTCGGCATCGACCACGGCTTCATGACGACGATCCATTCCTACACCAACGACCAGCCGTCGCTCGACCAGATGCACAAGGACCTCTACCGCGCCCGCGCGGCAGCCCTGTCGATGATCCCGACCTCGACTGGCGCCGCCAAGGCCGTCGGCCTCGTGCTGCCGCACCTCAAGGGCAAGCTGGACGGCACCTCGATCCGCGTGCCGACCCCGAACGTCTCGGTCGTCGACTTCAAGTTCGTCGCCAAGCGCGCCACCACGGCCGCCGAGATCAACGACGCGATCAAGGCTGCGTCCGACGGCGCGCTGAAGGGCATCCTCGGCTACACCGAAGAGCCGCTGGTGTCGAAGGACTTCAACCACGACACCCATTCCTCGATCTTCGCGATCGACCAGACCAAGGTGCTCGAAGGGACCTTCGTGCGGATCCTCACCTGGTACGACAATGAGTGGGGCTTCTCCAACCGCATGAACGACACGGCCGTGGCGTTCGCCAAGCTGATCTGACCGGGCGATGTTCCGGCCGCTTCGCCCGACCGAGGCGCGCTGGCGCGCGCATGACGGGCAGGGGCTCGAGCATCTGACGATCAGGCCGTTCGAATTCGGCTTCGGCGCGGGTCTGCGCGCCGAAGCCGTCGTGATCGGTGCGGGAGAGGGCCGCGGCTTTTCCTGCCGCTACCGCATCGACTGCGACGAGCGCTGGCAGGTGCGCGCGGTCACGGTCGAGCGCACCGACGGCCTCGTGCTCGATCTCTTCACCGATGGCGAAGGCCGCTGGTGGACGACGCGGGGCGAGGACCTGCCCGCCTTCGACGGCTGCCTCGACATCGATCTCTCGGCCACGCCCTTTACCAACACCCTGCCGATCCGCCGCCTCAACCTCGCAGCCGCTTCGGGCCGGGCGGACCTCGCCATGCTCTATATCCCGCTCGACACGCTCCAGCCCCATTGCCATGGCCAGCGCTACACCGCGCTTCAGGACGGCCGGCTCTATCGCTTCGAGGTCGCGGACGGCAGCTTTTCCGCCGACCTGCCGGTCGATGCCGACGGGCTGGTGACCGATTATCCCACGCTCTTTTCGAGACTCTGACCGGAGACCCAACGATGACGTTCAAGACCCTCGACGACCTCACCGACATCGCCGGCAAGCGCGTGCTGGTGCGCGTCGACCTCAACGTGCCGGTGAAGGACGGCAAGGTGACGGACACGACCCGCATCGAACGCGTCGCGCCGACCATCCGCGAACTGTCGGAAAAGGGCGCCAAGGTGATCCTGCTCGCCCATTTCGGCCGGCCGAAGGGGGAGAAGGTCGCCGACATGTCGCTCGGCCTGATCGCGCCCGCCGTCGAGGACATCCTCGGCAGCCGCGTGCATGTCGCGGCCGACTGCATCGGCGAGGCCGCGGCCGCCGCCATCGCCGCGCTCGGGAATGGTGACATCCTGCTCCTCGAGAACACCCGCTTCCACAAGGGGGAGGAGAAGAACACGCCCGAATTCACCGCGGCACTCGCGGAGAACGGCGACATCTACGTCAACGACGCCTTTTCCGCCGCGCACCGGGCGCATGCCTCGACGGAAGGCCTCGCCCACCATCTGCCCGCCTATGCGGGGCGCACGATGCAGGCGGAACTCGAGGCGCTCGAAAAGGGCCTTGGCAATCCGAAGCGCCCGGTCGTCGCCATCGTCGGCGGCGCCAAGGTCTCGACCAAGATCGACCTTCTGCAGAACCTCGTGAAGAAGGTCGACGCCCTGGTCATCGGCGGCGGCATGGCCAACACCTTCCTCGCCGCCAACGGCGTCGATGTCGGCAAGTCGCTCTGCGAGCATGATCTGGCCGAGACCGCCCGCGCCATCCAGGCGGCGGCGAAGGAGGCCGGTTGCGCCATCGTCCTGCCGGTCGACGGCGTCGTCGCGCGTGAATTCAAGGCGAATGCGGAAAATACGGTCGTCGACATCGCCGCCATTCCCTCCGACGCCATCGTGCTCGATGTCGGGCCGGCCTCGATCGCCGCGGTCAACGACTGGGTGGCGAAGGCGGAGACGCTGGTCTGGAACGGTCCGCTCGGTGCGTTCGAGATCGCGCCCTTCGACACGGCGACGGTGGCGGTGGCGAAATTCGCCGCCGATGAAACGCGCGCCGGAAAGCTGGTTTCCGTCGCCGGCGGCGGCGATACGGTCTCGGCGCTGAACCATGCCGGCGTCGCCGACGACTTCACCTATATCTCGACGGCCGGCGGCGCCTTCCTCGAATGGATGGAAGGCAAGCCGCTGCCGGGCGTCGATATCCTGCATCAGGCAAAATAAATTTCTGCTTCTGAAAGTTTCTTCATCAGGCCTCGGGCAATCGCCCGAGGCCTGGTCTTTTGCTCAAACTTTGTAAATTTCTCAAAGTATTGCGGGATTTAAAACGTTTCAGAAGCAGTCTTTGCTCTTTTCATCGCGAAGATCTTTTGCTATCCCATCGTCCACATTCCGAGACATGAAGAACGCACCGCACGGCCAGAAGAAAAGGCTGAGCGCATTGGGTGGGTGGGAGCCTTTCCGATGACGTTTCTTTCATGTTTCCCACAACGTCGGCATGGGAGGTCTACGGACGCCGGTCGTTGCTGGTCTTGGAGAGGAAAGCCGGCTGTGGAGGCAGCCGGCTTTCTTCGTTTTCGCATCCCCGGAACCTCGTTGTCAAAGCGTGCCCTGCGCTCGCCGCCGCCGTGCCGATGACGCGAATGTGAGCGTTTTCAGGGCCGCGGCGGCTGGACCTTGACGCCGCCTTGTCCGATCCTTTCGCCATCGTGGAGATGATCCTTGGAGCGCGGCATGATGCGGCAATGGGGCCTGGCTTTCTCCTTCCTGATATCCGCCTTTTCCGGTCTGGCGTCAGTGCCTCCCGATGCCGCCGCGCAGGACCGGCCGGCGGTCAGCCAGTGCCAGGCCATCGCGAGGACCCTGCCGGACGTCGTATACGCGTCGTTTTCCGCAAGCGACGTCCTGCCCGCCCAGGCAAGGGCGGAGGCGGTGCGCATCACCTATCTCGGCCATTCCACCTTCAACATCGAGACCGCCGGCGGCGTCTCGATCGTCACGGATTACAATGGCTGGTACAGGCCGGCCGCGACCCCGACCGTCGCGACCATGAACAAGGCGCATTCGACCCATTACACGCTGAACCCCGAGCCGGGCATCGCCCATGTGCTGCACGGCTGGGGCGACGGCGGCGGGCCGGCGCGGCACGGCCTCGTCGTCGGCGACGCCTATGTCCGCAACGTCACGACCGACATCCGCTCTGGCGGCGGCGTGATGGAACCGGACGGCAACTCGATCTTCATCTTCGAGATCGCCGGCCTCTGCATCGGCCATCTCGGCCACCTGCATCACGAACTCGACGAAGGTCATTACGCCGAGATCGGCCGGCTGGACGTGCTGATGGTGCCGGTCGACGGCGGCCTGACGATGGGCGCGGAAAGCATGAGCCGGGTGGTGACGCGGCTGCGCTCCTCCCTCATCCTGCCGATGCATCGCCGCGGCCCGCCGATCACCGCCTTCCTGTCGATGTTCGACGACAGCTTCGACAGGAGCTATGCCACGGGACCGAGCGTCACCGTGTCGCTGCGATCCTTGCCAAGAAAGCCGCTGATCCATATCCTCCAGGGCGTCTGAACCACCATCCCCTCGCGCGATGCTGCCGGCCGCAGCCGGTGGACGCGCTCCAGCGCTCGGGAAACCCCGCATGCGGTCCTGCCTCGCCCTGTGCTTCGCCCTCCTGTTCCTTGCCGGTGCCGCGCTTGCCGAAGGCCCGGCGCCGCCGCCGCGCGAGCCGACCGCCGATGGCGGCACCCGCCGCGTCGAGCCTTTGCCGGCGCCCGTGATCGCGGTCGAGCCGCAGCAGCAGTTCGTCCTGCCGTCGGGCAATATCGGCTGCGTCTATACGCCCGCCGGCGGCACGGATGTCTATCGCCCCGCCGATGGCGGGCCCGAGCTTGCCTGCGACCGGATCGAGCCGGTCTATGTCCGGGCGATCCTGTCCAGCACCGGGCGCGGCCGGATGGACGAGGCACCCGGCGACCAGGGCTGCTGCGCCGCCGGACCGGTCCTCGGTTATGGCGAGGTCTGGCGTGCCGGCCCCTTCTCCTGCCTGTCGGAACGCACGGGGCTCACCTGCTCGCGCGCCGATGGCCACGGCTTCTTCCTCAGCCGGCGCCGTATCGGCGCAAGTTGAAAAGCCGCCGCCCATCTGGACGAAAAGCGCCGATGAACCTATAACGCGCCCACTTCCAGAACAGACGGTCATCAAGGGGCAGGGCGCCATGGCAGGGCATTCACAGTTCAAGAACATCATGCACCGGAAGGGCAAGCAGGACGGCATCCGCTCCAAGATGTTTTCCAAGCTCGCCCGCGAAATCACCGTCGCCGCCAAGGCCGGCCTGCCCGACCCGAACATGAATGCGCGCCTGCGCCTCGCGGTGCAGAACGCCAAGGCCCAGTCCATGCCGAAGGACAATATCGAGCGGGCGATCAAGAAGGGATCGGGTGCCGACGGCGAGAACTATGACGAGATCCGCTACGAAGGCTACGGTCCCGGCGGCGTCGCCGTCATCGTCGAGGCGCTGACCGACAACCGCAACCGGACTGCCTCCAGCGTGCGTTCGATCTTCACCAAGGCCGGCGGCGCGCTCGGCGAGACCGGTTCCGTCTCCTTCTCCTTCGACCGCGTCGGCGAGATCACCTTCAAGCCGGGGGTCGGCGATGCCGATGCGGTGATGGAGGCCGCGATCGAGGCCGGCGCGGAGGACGTGCTGTCCAGCGAGGAGGGGCACACCGTCTATTGCGGCTTCGAGGATCTGGGCGACGTCTCGAAGGCGCTCGAAGCCTCGCTCGGCGAGCCGGAAACGGTGAAGGCGATCTGGCGGCCGCAGAACAACGTCCCGGTCGACGAGGAGAAGGCACAGTCGCTGATGAAGCTCATCGACTCGCTCGAGGACGATGACGACGTGCAGAACGTCTACGCCAATTTCGAGGTCTCCGACGAGGTCATGGCCCGCCTCTCGGCCTGACCGTGGTTTTGCCTCCGCCGCTCAGGCGGCGGAGGAGGCAGCCTGCCCGCCGCCCGCAAGGGCGCGCCGCGCCTCGGCGAAGAGGCGGACCGAGCGCAGCCTTGCGCCCATGTCGAAGATCGGCATCGACACGATCAGCTCGTCCGCCGCCGTCAATGCCAGGAAGGCCTCGAGCTTCCGCCGGATCGTCTCCGGCCCGCCGACCACGGCATAGGTCATCGCATGATCGACGAAGATCCGCTCGTCCGCCGACCACAATCCGTCCATCGAGGCGACGGGGGGCGGAAACTGCCCGCGCGCGTTGCGGCGCAGCGCCGCGAAGGACTGCTGCATCGAGGTAAAGAGATAGGCGGCCTCGTCGTCCGTGTCGGCCGCGACGCCCATGATGCCGACCATCGCATGCGGCTTGTCGAGATGTGCGGACGGCTGGAACCGCTCGCGGTAGATCTCCAGCGCCGAGAGCAGCATGTCCGGCGCGAAATGGGAGGCGAAGGCGAAAGGAAGGCCGAGCATGCCGGCGAGATGGGCGCTGTAATGGCTCGAGCCGAGCAACCAGATAGGCACGTTGCTGTCCTGGCCCGGAATGGCGATCAGGCCGTGGTCGCCTTGCGCCGGGCCGAGCAGCGTCTGCAGCTCGATCACGTCGTTCGGGAAATTGTTGGCGCTCGCCTCCATGTTGCGCCGCAGCGCCTGGGCCGTGCGCATGTCGGTGCCGGGCGCGCGGCCGAGCCCGAGATCGATGCGGTCGGGATAGAGCGCCGCCAGCGTGCCGAACTGTTCGGCGATGACGAGCGGCGAATGGTTCGGCAGCATGATTCCGCCCGAACCGACCCGGATCGTCCTGGTGCCGGCAGCGACATGGGCGATGACGACGGCGGTGGCGGCACTGGCGATGCCCTTCATCCCGTGATGCTCGGCGAGCCAGAAGCGCCTGTAGCCCTCCCGTTCGGCCTCCTGCGCCAGCCGTCGCGAATGGGCGAAGGCGTCCGCCGGCGTCGACCCTTGCGTGATCGGCGAGAGGTCGAGGATCGAGAACGGGATCATGGCATTCACCTTTTCGTCGCAACCGGAGCCCCGCATGTAGGAACATCCAGACCGGATTCCAAGAAATCCGCAAGGGAAATGCAAGCAGGCTCCGTTGCGGATGTTTTTGTTTTGTTCACATTCCGGTGGCAGGTTGCGGCAAAGGACACTAGGATCCGCGCATGCAAGGCACGATTCGCATTATCGGCATCGACCCCGGGCTCCGCCGCACCGGCTGGGGCGTCATCGACACGCTCGGCAATTCGCTGCGCTTCGTCGCCTCCGGCACCGTGA
This sequence comes from Ensifer soli, assembly GCF_041928815.1. Taxonomy (NCBI): domain Bacteria; kingdom Pseudomonadati; phylum Pseudomonadota; class Alphaproteobacteria; order Hyphomicrobiales; family Rhizobiaceae; genus Ensifer; species Ensifer soli. The sequence continues at coordinate 44,159 of NZ_JBHFEI010000017.1, forward strand.
TGTCGGACGGCGAGATGGATCTCGCCTCGCGCCTATGCCAGCTTCATGATGGACTGGCGGATATCATTCATGAGCTGAAGCCGGACGAGGCGGCGGTCGAGCAGACGTTCGTGAACAAGGATGCGGTGGCGACGCTGAAGCTCGGGCAGGCGCGCGGCATTGCCATGCTGGTGCCGGCCCGCGCCGGTCTGCAGGTTTCCGAATATGCGCCGAACGCGGTGAAGAAGGCGGTCATCGGCGTCGGTCACGGCGAGAAACAGCAGATCCACATGATGCTGAAGATCCTGATGCCGAAATCGGAATTCAAGGGCAACGACGCGGCGGATGCGCTGGCGATCGCCATCTGCCATGCGCATCATCGCGGTGCCCGCCGGCTGCGCCAAGCCGTGGGCTGACATGTCTTCTCATCGGGGGTTTCGACGATGATCGGTAAGTTGAAGGGCGTGATCGACGAGATCGGCGAGGACCATGCCGTGATCGACGTGCAAGGGGTCGGCTACGTCGCCTACTGCTCGTCGCGCACGCTGTCGCGGCTCGGATCGCCGGGCGAGGCGGCGCTGCTCTTCATCGAGACCTATGTGCGCGAGGACCAGCTTCGCCTGTTCGGCTTCCTGTCGGCGCTGGAACGGGAATGGTTCCGCCTGTTGCAGAGCGTGCAAGGCGTCGGCTCCAAGGTGGCGCTCGCCATCCTCTCCACTTTGTCGCCGGGCGAGATCGCCAATGCGATCGCGCTGCAGGACAAGACGGCGATTTCCCGCGCGCCCGGCGTCGGCCCGAAGGTGGCGATCCGCATCCTCACCGAATTGAAGAACAAGGTCCCCGCCTTTGCCGGCGAGGCGTCGGCGACCATCGGCTTCAAGCAGGAGCTCGGCGCCGGCGCGGTTCCCGCGCCCGTCTCGGACGCCGTCTCGGCCCTCACCAATCTCGGCTATTCCCGCGATCAGGCCGCCAACGCCGTCGCCGCCGCGTTGAAGAGCGGCGGGGAAGGGGCCGACAGCGCCAGGCTGATCCGGCTGGGGCTGAAGGAGCTGTCACGATGAAGCATTGCCTCTCGCGATACGCCTTACTAATGTCCGGAAGTAAGGAGTGCATTCCATGAATGTCGGCAGACAGCAGGCGACAATCACATCAAAAGGGCAGATGACGGTGCCGAAGGTCGTTCGTGACCAGCTCGGTATCAAGGCGGGCGACAGGTGCTATGTCTGGGTGCGCGAGGGCCAGATGATCGTGGTCCCCCGGAACAAGCGCCTCGCGGATATGGCCGGCATTCTCGGTCCGCCGCCGCAGGGCGCGGGCGCGACGGTTGATGCGTTGACGAAGGCTGCGCGTGACGGCGCTTCCGAACATGTCATGCGGTCCATGGAACACGAGCGTGACGCGGATAGGGATTGATACGAACATTCTCGTCCGGCTGTTTGTCGGGGATGACGAGGGCCAGCATGCCATCGTCCGGCAATTTCTCGGAACGCTCGCCGACGACGACGTGATCGTCATCAATGTCGTCCTTCTGGTCGAGATGGTCTGGACGCTTCGCAGCCGCTACGGCTATCGCAACGTCGAGATGATGCATCTTCTCCAAGGGCTTCTGGAGCGGCGTGATGTGGAAATCGACGATTTTGAGAGTGTCGGCAATGCGATCGAATGCGTGCGAACCTCGGGCGCTGATATGGCGGATGCGTTGATCGCGGAACTGAATCGGGTTTCGGGGTGCGCGAGGACCTTGACCCTCGACGAGAAGGCGGCGCGCTCCGTCCCCGGAATGGAACTCCTGACATGAACACACCCACCCGCCTCGTCTCCGCCGAAAAGCGCGGCGAGGATGTCGATGCCGCGCTGCGGCCGCAGTCGCTCGACGAGTTCACGGGCCAGGCGGAGGCGCGCGCCAACCTGAAAGTCTTCATCGAGGCGGCGAAGAACCGCGGCGAGGCGCTCGACCATGTGCTCTTCGTCGGTCCGCCCGGCCTCGGCAAGACGACGCTGGCCCAGATCATGGCCAAGGAACTCGGCGTCAATTTCCGCTCGACCTCCGGCCCGGTCATCGCCAAGGCCGGCGACCTTGCCGCGCTGCTCACCAATCTCGAAGAGCGCGACGTGCTCTTTATTGACGAGATCCACCGGCTCAATCCGGCGGTGGAGGAAATCCTCTATCCGGCGATGGAGGATTTCCAGCTCGATCTCATCATCGGCGAGGGGCCAGCGGCACGCTCGGTCAAGATCGACCTGTCGCGCTTCACCCTGATCGCCGCCACCACCCGGCTCGGCCTGCTGACGACGCCGCTGCGCGACCGGTTCGGCATTCCCGTGCGGCTGAATTTCTACACGGTGGAGGAACTGGAACTGATCGTCCGGCGCGGCGCGCGGCTGATGGGCCTCGGCATGACCGACGAGGGCGCCGTCGAGATCGCAAGGCGTTCGCGCGGCACGCCGCGCATCGCCGGCCGGCTGCTGCGCCGGGTCCGCGATTTCGCCGAGGTGGCGCGGGCGGAAGCGGTGACGCGGGCGATCGCCGACGAGGCACTGAACCGGCTGCTCGTCGACAGCAAGGGTCTCGACCAGCTCGACAACCGGTATCTGACCATGATCGCGCTCAATTTCGGCGGCGGCCCGGTCGGCATTGAGACGATCGCGGCCGGCCTCTCCGAGCCGCGCGACGCGATCGAGGACATCATCGAACCCTATATGATCCAGCAGGGCTTCATTCAGCGCACGCCGCGCGGCCGGGTGCTGACGGCGAACGCGTGGAAGCATCTCGGCCTCGCCGCGCCGCGGGATGTCGAGGCGACGCAGTTCCGCCTCGGCCTCGAAGAGGACGAGTGATGGCAAGGCGGCGGATGATCCGGATCGACGCCAGGCCGGCGCGGTTCAATTTCCGCATCGCCGGCCTCGGCTTCCGCGACGGCCACGTCCTGGTGCACCGGGCGACGCATGAGCCGTTCTGGACATTTCCGGGCGGCCGGGCGGAGATCGGCGAGACCTCCGCCGAAACGCTGCGCCGGGAGATGCGCGAGGAGATCGGTTGCGAGGTCACCGTCGGCCCGCTGCTCTGGAGCGTCGAGAACTTCTTCCGCTACGAGGGGCGAGACTATCACGAGATCGGCTTCTACTACCGGATGGAGATCCCGGAGCAGTTCCCCTTCCACGAGACGGAGGTGGTTCACCGGATCGAAGACGGCCGCAACGCCCTCGAATTCAAATGGGCGCGGGCGACGGTCGCGTCGCTGCGGGCGCTCGACATCCCGCCCTATTTCATCGCCGAGCAGATCGAATCCCTTCCCGAGACGCCACGCCACGTCGTCTGGCACGACGGCGACCTCGACCTCAAATTCTGACGCCGATCCTCGCCCGCCGGAACCTTCGGCGCGACGGGGTGTTTCCGCCGCACGGAAAGGGAGAGTGCCATGCAGAAGATCAAGACCGGCGATGCCGTCACCTGGCGCTGGGGCAAATCCAGCGCGGAGGGCACCGTGGCCGAGACGTTCACCGACGACGTGACACGCACCATCAAGGGCAAGCGGATCAAGCGCAAGGCCGACACGGAGGAGCCGGCTTTCCTGATCCGGCAGGAGGATGGCGACCGGGTGCTGAAAAGCCGCTCGGAGGTGAAGAAAAGCCGGTGAGCATGCCGACGGGCGGGTGTCCGCCGCACGCCGACGCCGCCAGGCGATCGAAAACGGGCTCGCCCTGAGCGTAGCCGTCCCTCGCGGCGGAGCTGAGGTCGAGACGGCGCGCCGGCGACATCAACAACCGGTGGTGATTGTCCGACAACACCATCGGGCGCAGGACCGGTCGTGGCATTTCCAGCCCACTCCGGACAGGATTTGAGGTCCGGACACTGCGTGGAAATAGAGAGAAGGAGCCTTTCCCGTAGAGCAGTGTTCGCCGGAGAGTCCTTTTTTGCCCGGCATCCAACGGACAGGCGGGCGAAGATCCTCCGACAACGACGATCCTGTCGCCGGTCATATCGACTGGCTTCTCCGCGCCGGCCATGCCGACACACTGTTGTCGGAAAGATGGAAGGCGCTGATCGTCAGGGATGGGTGATAGTCACGCCGGTGCAGGCGCCGCACGGAGCGCCCGCACCAGATCCCGCAGGGTGGCATCGAACAGCGACCGGCCGCCGGGCTGCCAGCCGAGCGCCCTGAGCTTGGCGGTGTCCACGGGCCGTGCGCCGGCGCGCCTGGCCGCCTCCGGCAAGGGATGGGGACAGCCGGTTTCCTCTTTCACAGGCGCGAGGATCTCCCGTGTGTCGGCGACGACGTCGGCGACATTGAAGCTTTCGCCGCTGACGCGCATCGGATCGGCGGCGAGCATCAGCCGCACGGCGGCGGCGACGTCGCGCCCGTGCACCTCGGTGCCGATGCGGACGGGTACATCCCGTCCGGCGCGATAGGTGTCGAACAGTTCCTGCCATTTGTGCGGCTGCCCGGGGCGCGCCGCCCCGTAGACGCCGGTCACGCGCAGGCTCGCCGTGACGAAGCCATGGCCGCACAGCGCCTGCAGGAGGCGCTCACCCTGCAGCTTCACCCTGCCGTAATCCGTGTCGGGGCGACAGGGCATCGTCTCGGCCAGCGCATCGTCTCCGGACTGTGGGCCATAGACGGCGCGGCTCGACAGGAAGACACAGCGCCGGACGCCCGCATCCTTCGCCGCCTCGAACAGCCGCGCCGTGCCGTCGAGGTTGCGCGCGTGAAAGCCGGCGGGATCGTCGCCTTCGCCGCCACGGTAGCGCCCCGGCAGATGGTCAAGGGCCGCGTGGACGAGATAGTAGGCGCTGGAAAAAAGATCGATCGGGTCGCTGTCCGCGTCGAGCGTCATCGGCAGGAAGGCGACCGGCTTCGAGAACAGGCCGCTGGCGGGCGGCGTCCGGCAGGCGACGGTCACGGCATAGCCGTTCGCCAGCAGATCCTCGACGATGAAGCGGCCGACGAAGCCGGTGCCGCCGGTAACGAGAACGCGGGTCATCCCTTCTCCGGGTTGGGGGGCGACGCGGGATCGGCGATCGGCCTCCCGTGAAGCACATCATGCCACAGATCGATCAGGGGTTTTAGCGCCTTCGCCCGGGGATGGTCCTTCTCCCAGGGTTTTTCGTACTGGTAGTGAAGGATATGGATCGCCTGCCAGTCCCAGAGGTCCGGCAGGTTGAACCAGACATATTGCAGCATGTTCATCGTCACCGGCAGGCCATGCCAGTCCGGGAAGAAGGCCTGCAGGAAGGCCTGGTCCGTGCGCGGCCAGAAGGCGCCCGGCGCATCGAGCCGGTCGAGCATCGCCTCGAAGGTCGAAAGCGACGGCGCCGCGACGAAGACGCCGGAGTTCAGCCGGTGAAAATCCGCAAGGCTTTGATACACATTCGGCGCGGCGGAAAATTCCGGATAATCGAAGAAGCGGTCGACGGGCTTCAGCACCAGCGCGTCGGCGTCGATGAAGATGCAGCGCTCGTAGTCGGTGAGCTGCCACAGGCGCAGCTTGCAGAAATTGTCGAGAGGCGTGTGGAAGTCCGGCTTGCGGCCCTTGGAGAAGGGCGCGACGGCATGGACGGTGCGGCGCGCGTGGCGGGCGTTGAAGGCGTCGGAAAGCGGCAGGTGCGCCGTCTCGATCAGCCGGCAGCCGAGATCGCCGAGCGGCTCAAGCGCGAAGCGCCCGACGCCGCCCGTGTGCAGCACGACGATGTCGGCGCTGCTGCCGGTCGCGCGGATCGAGCGGCAAAGCGCCGTGGCGCCGAGCGCATAGTCGGCATTGGTGACGAGGGTGACGAAGGCATGTCGGCCGGCCGGCCCCGGCGAGGGAGCGGAACCGGTCACGAGACGGACCGCAGCCTCAGGCCTTCGGGATCGTGGTCGAGCAGCGGAGCGATGTCGCGCGTCCAGGCGGAGACGGCCGGAACGCGTGTGCGGTCGACGCGGTAGGCGAATTTTTTCGCCACATCGACGATTTCCGACAGGAGACCGTCGCGCAGCAGCGTCGGGTCGAGGCCGAGGCCGAGGAATTTCCCGTTCTTCACGACGAGGTCGTTCTCGGCCATCTCCTTGCGCGGATTGGGCAGGTGGGCGATGCGGGCACCGGTGATCGACGCGACGATCCCGGCAAGGTCGCGCACCCGGTGCGTCTCGGTCATCTGGTTGAAGATCGCGACCCGTCCGCCGCGATCCGGCGGGTTTTCGAGCGCGATCTCGATGCAGCGGACGCTGTCGCGGATATGGATGAAGGCGCGCGTCTGCCCGCCGGTGCCGTGCACCGTCAGCGGGTAGCCGATCGCGGCCTGGATCAGGAAGCGGTTGAGCACCGTGCCGTAGTCGCCGTCATAGTCGAAGCGGTTGACGAGCTGCGGGTGGCGCCGCGTTTCCGGCGTATGCGTGCCCCAGACGATGCCCTGGTGCAGGTCGGTGATGCGCACACCGTCGTTCCTAGCATAGAACTGGAAGAGAAGCTGATCGAGGCACTTGGTCATGTGGTAGATCGAGCCGGGATTGGAGGGGTAGAGGATCTCCTGCGTCGCCGCGCCCCCGTCGGCCGTCTCGATCGTCACCGGCAGATAGCCCTCGGGGATCGCGGCGCCGACCGTCGAATAGCCGTAGACGCCCATCGTGCCGAGATGGACGAGATGGGCGTCGAGGCCGATCTCGACGAGCGCGTTCAGGAGGTTGTGCGTCGCGTTGACATTGTTGTCGACGGTGTAGTTCTTGTGGCGGTCGCTCTTCATCGAATAGGGGGCGGCCCGCTGCTCGGCGAAGTGGACGATCGCGTCCGGCCGCTCTCCGGCGAGCCAGGATTTCAGCCGCTCGTAGTCGCGGGCAAGGTCGATCAGGTGGAAATGGATGCGCCGGCCGGTCTCGGCATGCCAGACGCGGGTGCGCTCCTGGATCGAATCCATCGGCGTCAGCGACTGGACGCCGAGCTCCGTGTCGATCCAGCGGCGCGACAGGTTGTCGAGGATGTGGATCTCGTGGCCTGCCGCAGACAGGTGCAGCGCGGTCGGCCAGCCGCAGAACCCGTCGCCGCCCAGTATCGCGATCTTCATGCGCGTCGTCTCCGTCAAATATGCGAACGGAGCCGTGCTTACGCCGCTTGTGTGACAGGCCTGCAATGCTTGCAAAAGCGCCGTCTCTCCGGCACATGCGCGGCAAAGACGACGGAGGTGCCGAAGCGATGTCCGATTCCCTTGCCCATCTCGCCGGTGCGCTGACGCCGGACGGTCACCGGCTCGACCAGCGGGTCTATTACGAGGACACGGATTTCTCCGGCATGGTCTACCATGCCCGCTACCTGCATTTCATGGAGCGCGCCCGCACCGACTATCTGCGCCTGCTCGGCGTCGAGCAGCATTCGATGTTCATGGAGGCGGATGCGGAGGGGCTGCTCTTCGCCGTCCACCGGATGGAAATCGATTTCAGGGCGCCGGCCCGCATGGACGACATCGTCACGGTGCTGACCCGGACGGAAAAGGCCGGCGGCGCCAAGATGGTGCTGGCGCAGGAGATCCGCAGGGGAGAGACGGTGCTGATCGCCGCGAAGGTTGTCATCGCCGTGATCAACGCCAGGGGACGGCCGCGCCGGCTGCCGGAGATCCTGGCGCAGCGCTTCCTCGGGCGGGAAGCCTGACCTCACACGCAGATCTCGACCGCCGTGAGGCGCCGGGCCCCCTGCCGGTCGCGGGTGCTCACCTCTTCGACGATGCAGAAGGGCTCGTCGAAGAGCTCATGCGCCTCGTCCGCGGCCGATCCGTCGAGCGCGGCGGAGCGCGCGCCGCCGGCCCCGGGCGGGGGCATGGCGGCGGCTGCGGCATTCGCTGTTGCCGCAAGGATCAGGAAAAAAAGCGTTCTGCGCATGGTCGCGGCCTCCCTTCGACGCGGATGGTGTGCCGCGCCCTGTCGCAATCCTGCGCCGGCCTCCCCACCTTCGCTGTTCCGGGCGGAACAGCGCCACGCCTTGCGTGGCCTTTTTGCCGCGGTCGCTAATATTCTGTTAACCACAATGATGTCTTAATCCGGTCGACGGGATTTTGTGCGGCGCACGTCATCCTTTAACCAAATTTTACGGCAAGAAGGCCTGGCATAGCATTGAATTTCCGGGGTTTCGCCCGGTCAGCATGACAGCCGGCACTCTTGCGCACTGGACGTCTTGGCACCCCGGTCACGAGCCTGCACGGCTCCTACCGGGCATTGGGATTCGGGGACTTCATCGATGGAACAGGATGCATTGGCCGCCGTGACGAGCGACGTGACGCTCTGGTCGCTCTTCATGGAGGCGGGCCTCGTCGTCAAGATCGTGATGATCGGCCTCATGGCCGCCTCGGTCTGGACCTGGGCGATCGTGGTCGACAAGACGCTGGCCTTCGGCCGTGCGCGCCGCCAGTTCGACGCCTTCGAGCAGGTGTTCTGGTCCGGCCAGTCGCTCGAGGAGCTCTACAGGACGCTGTCGGACCGCTCGCCGTCGGGCATGGGTGCCATTTTCGTCGCGGCGATGCGCGAGTGGAAGAAATCCTTCGAGCGCGGCGCCCGCTCGCCGATCGGCCTGCAGATGCGCATCGACCGGGCGATGGACGTGACCCTGTCGCGCGAGGCGGAATCGCTCGAGGCCCGGCTCGGTTCTCTGGCGACGATCGGTTCGGCCGGACCCTTCGTCGGCCTGTTCGGCACTGTCGTCGGCATCATGACCTCGTTCCAGGCGATCGCCGGCTCGAAATCGACCAACCTCGCCGTCGTCGCGCCGGGCATCGCCGAGGCGCTGCTCGCCACCGCGATCGGCCTGCTCGCGGCCATTCCCGCCGTCATCGCCTACAACAAGTTCTCCGCCGATGCCGGCAAGCTCTCCGCCCGGATGGAAGGCTTCGCCGACGAATTTTCCGCCATCCTGTCGCGCCAGATCGACGAGAAGCTGCAGTCGCGCCAGGCGGCGCAGTGAGCCGCGCGCGCACGTAACGACGGAGATCGACCATGGGCATGTCAGCAGGCGGAGCAAAGGGCGGCAGCGGCGGACGGCGCCGGCGCGGCGGCGGCAGGCGCGGCGGGGTGATGAGCGAGATCAACGTCACGCCCTTCGTCGACGTCATGCTGGTGCTCCTGATCATCTTCATGGTCGCGGCGCCGATGATGACGGTCGGCGTGCCGATCGACCTGCCGGAAACCCAGGCCAAGGCAATGAATTCCGAGACGCAGCCGATCACCGTCTCGGTCAATCCGAGCGGCGGCATCTACATCCAGGAGACGGAGATCGCGCTCGACGAGATCGTGCCGAAGCTGCAGGCGATCGCCACGACGGGCTATGAGGAGCGCATCTACGTGCGCGGCGACACCAATGCCGACTACGGCACGGTGATGAAGGTCATGGCCCGGATTTCCGCGGCCGGATACAAGAACATCGGCCTGGTGACGCTCCAGGAAACGGACAACTGACCGGATCGACGATGAAAGGCAGTCTCGCCACATCCGCTGTCCTGCACGCCGCCGCGATCGCCTTCGCGCTGGTGTCGATCGGCAGCCCGGAAAAGTTCGAGGTGGCGGATGTCGAGGCGCTGCCGGTCGACATCGTTCCGGTCGAATCGATCACCCAGACGCAGCAGGGCGTCAAGGACGCGCCGAAGGCGGAGCGATCGTCGCCGACACCGTCCGAGAAGCCGCAGACGCTGGAGAATGCGCAGAACGCCGGCGAGAACGAGATCGACCTGAAGACGCCGCCTAGGCCGCAAGCAAAGCCCGTGGAGCAGGAAACCGCGGCGGCGCCGGAAAAGACCGTGCAGCGGCCGCCGACGCCGGACCCGGTGCCGGAAGAGGTCAAGGAAGTGACGCCGGAGCCCGCGGCCGAGCCCGCGACCGAGGTCGCCGCCCTGCCGGAGCCGAAGGTCGACGTGACGCCGATCGCCCGCCCCGAGGTCAAGCCGGAACCCGTGGTCGAGGCGAAGCCCGAAGCAAAACCCGAGGTGAAGCCCGAGCCCGTTCCCGAGGCGCAGCCGGAAGCAAAGCCGGAGCCGGCGCCCGAGCCGGTCGAACAGGCGAAGCCGGAGCCGCAGCCCGAAACGGCACCGGCCAAGCCCACGACCGAGGCGCAGCCGGAAACGCCGTCCGAGAGTGCGGCGCTGCCGAACACCGGGCCGGTGCCGGTCGCCAAGCCGAAGGCCGCCGCCCAGTCGCAGACGGCGAAGACGCCGGACCGGCGCAACGCCGAATCGCAGACGGCGCGCAAGTCCGCCTCCTCGTCGAAGGAGAGCGACTTCAACGCCGACGAGATCGCCACGCTGCTCAACAAGCAGGATGCCTCCGGCGGCGGCGCCAAGCGCTCGACGGAGACGGCCTCGCTCGGCACGAAGAAATCGACGGGCGGCAACCGGCTCAGCCAGAGCGAGATGGATGCGTTGCGCGGCCAGATCCAGCAGAACTGGTCGATCATCCCCGGCATGGCGGACGCGCAGGACGTGCGCATCACCGTGACGATCCAGCTCGATCCGTCCGGCGAGATCGTCGGCACGCCGAAGGTCGAGGCGACCGGCGGCTCGGAAAGCGCGCGCCGGGCGCTTGCCGGCGGCGCGCGCCGGGCGGTGCTGAAATCGGCGCCCTTCAAGGGACTGCCGGCCGACAAGTATGACTCCTGGAACGAAGTGGTCATCAATTTCGACCCGAGTTCCATGTACTGACCCAATGAAGGCTGAAAGGCTGATAGATCATGTTTAACCGCATTCTTCTCCGCGTCCTGATCGTGCTGGCCGGCATCCTGCCGCTCGCGGCCGGCCCGGCCTCGGCGCGCGTCGAGATCGACATCACCAAGGGCAACATCGAGCCGCTGCCGATCGCCGTGACCGATTTCCTCCAGGGCGATCTCGGCAGGAAGATTTCGGACGTGGTCGCCGCCGACCTGCGCCGGTCCGGCCTGTTCGCGCCGATCGACCGGGCGGCCTTCATCGAGAAGATCTCCAACCCGGACGCGGCGCCGCGCTTCCAGGACTGGCGGGTGATCAACGCCCAGGCGCTCGTCACCGGCCGGGTGACGCAGGAGGCCGACGGGCGGCTGCGCGCCGAATTCCGCCTGTGGGACACGGCCGGCCAGTCGCAGATGACCGGCCAGCAGTTCTTCACCCAGCCGGAAAACTGGCGCCGCGTCGCCCACATCATTGCCGACGCGATCTACAAGGAGATCACCGGCGAGGACGGCTATTTCGACACCCGCGTCGTCTATGTCGCCGAGAGCGGGCCGAAGACCGCGCGCAAGCGCCAGCTCGCCATCATGGACCAGGACGGCTTCAACGCCCGCGCCATCACCAATTCGAACAGCATCGTGCTGACGCCGCGTTTCTCGCCGAGCCGCCAGGAAATCACCTACATGTCCTTCGAGGGCGAGGAGCCGCGCGTCTACCTGCTCCAGCTCGAGACCGGGCAGCGCGAGGTCGTCGGCAACTTCCCCGGAATGACCTTTGCTCCCCGATTCTCGCCGGACGGCCAACGGGTGATCATGAGCCTGCAGCAGGACGGCAACGCCAACATCTACACGATGGACCTGCGTTCGCGCACGACGACGCGGCTGACCAACACGGCGGCGATCGACACCTCGCCCTCCTATTCGCCGGACGGCGCGCGCATCGTCTTCGAGAGCGACCGCGGCGGACGCCAGCAGCTCTACGTCATGGGCGCCGACGGCTCCGGCCAGAGCCGCATCTCGTTCGGCGACGGCGCCTATTCGACGCCGGTCTGGTCACCGCGCGGCGATCTGATCGCCTTTACCAAGCAGTCGGGCGGCAAGTTCTCGATCGGCGTGATGAAGCCGGACGGTTCGGGCGAGCGGATCCTGACCTCGGGCTTCCACAATGAGGGGCCGACCTGGGCGCCGAACGGCCGCGTGCTGATGTTCTTCCGGCAGAATGCCGGCGCGGGCGGCCCGCAGCTCTATTCGATCGACCTCACCGGCTACAACGAACAGTTGATCAAGACGCAGGGTTATGCGTCCGACCCGGCCTGGTCGCCGCTTCTCGAATAGGGGCTGCCGGCGCCCCTCGCATGCTTTGCGGCAAATGTGGCAGGCCGCCGCTTTCTTGCCGCAAAGTGCTGTTCTAGCGGGATTTAACGGGGCGTTCGGGTTTTTTTAACCATCGCTGTTGAATACCGGTTAACCGCTTGACGTTACTGTCTGGCAACCCTGATCGAAGAGTTTTCAAGGAGACCGGCCCATGAGCCGTTTCGTAAATCCGGCCGCCGGCCGCATGCAGAGCCTTGCACGCAATCCCGCCGTGATCGCCCTGTTCATGTCGCTGGCGCTGGCCGGCTGCGCGTCGAAGAAGAACCTGCCGAACAATGCCTCCGAACTCGGCCTCGGCGGGGCGGGCGCGGCGACGCCCGGCTCTCCGCAGGACTTCACCGTCAATGTCGGCGACCGCATCTTCTTCGACACCGACTCCTCCTCGATCCGCGCCGACGCCCAGGCGACGCTGACCCGCCAGGCCCAGTGGCTGCAGCGCTATCCGAACTATGCGATCCGCGTCGAAGGCCATGCCGACGAGCGCGGGACGCGCGAATACAACCTTGCGCTCGGCGCGCGCCGCGCGGCCGCGACAAAGGAATTCCTCGCCTCGCAAGGCGTGCCCGCCGGCCGGATGAAGACGATCTCCTACGGCAAGGAACGCCCCGTTGCCGTCTGCGACGACATCTCCTGCTGGTCGCAGAACCGCCGCGCCGTCACCGTCCTCGGTGGCGCCGGAATGTGAGACCCGGCCGAGGCCGGAGGTTTTTGGGGGCGGCCATCGGCCGCCCTCTTTGTTTTTCATCACACTTTGGCCGAACTCGGTTGCTTTTTAACGCCTCATGGAAAAATGTGGTGGGCGACGCCGTGCCGGTCGGGGACCGGCCATGGCGAGACCCGCGTGGGGGGGCGGAAGGGGTTTCATCCTTTCGTCCGGCCCGTCCGCATGATTTCCATTGATCGAACAGGACGCACGACATGAAACAGTTTGCCGTGGCAGGGATGATCGGGCTTTTCGCCCTCGCCGCGATCGGCCAGCCCGTATCGGCCATGCCGCTTTCCGGACTGGCGGAGGCGGGTGCCGCTCCTCTGCCCGTCGTCCGGGTGCAGGGAAGCGAGGCTGCCCGCGTGATGCAGCTCGAGGAGCAGATCCGCTCGCTGAACGGCCGGATCGAGGAGATGAGCTTCCAGCTTCTGCAGATGCAGGAACAGATCCGCAAGTTCCAGGAAGACAACGAGTTCCGCTTCCAGGACTTGGAAAACGGACAGTCCGGGCAGACGAAGAAGAGCGGTGCGGTGACCACCGCGCCCGCAACCGGGGACACGGCTTCCGCCGCCCCGGAAATCGCGGGCGACGACATGGCTGCGACGGCGGAGACGGCGCCGCTCTCCGGCCCGCCGGGCTCCGGCGAGGCGACGCTCGGCTCGATCATCTTCGACAATAACGGCAATCCGGTCGACGCTACTGAGACGCCGCCGGAACGGCAGGCAAGCCTCGGCAACACGCTGCCCGGCGTCGACACCGGCGCGAGCCCGACGCCGCGCAACGACCGGCAGACGGCCTCCCTCGACAATCCCGAGGATCTCTACCAGGTCGGCTATGCCCATGTGCTTGCGGGGGATTACAGCCAGGCGGAACAGGAGTTCCGCGACTATCTCGATGTCTATCCGAACGGCCCGAAGGCGGCGGATGCCAGTTTCTGGATGGGCGAGGCGCAGTTTTCCCAGGGCAAGTTCAACGATGCGGCGAAGACCTTCCTGAACGCGCACCAGGCGCACGCGTCCTCGCCGAAGGCGCCGGAGATGCTGCTGAAGCTCGGCATGTCGCTCGCAGCCCTCGACAACAGGGAAACGGCCTGCGCCACCCTGCGCGAGGTCTCCAAGCGCTATCCGCAGGCCTCCTCCGCCGTGCGCGCCAAGGCGACGAGCGAGCAGAAGCGCCTTTCATGCTGAGGCAGAGGCCATCCGACCGATCCCGCCTTGAGGCGCCGCCGGCCTGCGGGCCCCGGTCCCATCGGCGCGGACCGGTCCGGTGGCCTCTGCCGGCGTGACCCGGGCCGTCTTCCCGAACGCCGACGCCCCGGTCCGCCTTGCCGGTGACTGGTTCGGCCGGTTCGAGCGCAAAGGTCCGGTCGTCGTCGCCGTTTCGGGCGGCAGCGATTCGACGGCGGCCCTCGTGGCGCTCCACCGGGCTCTCCCCCCGGCCGGCGGGCGGCCTGGTTTCTCCCTTCTTGCCTGCACCGTCGACCATGGCCTGCGGGCGGAATCGGCGGAGGAGGCGGCTGCGGTCGGCCGCCTCTGCCGGACGCTCGGCATCGTCCATGTGATCCGCCGCTGGGACGGCGCAAAACCGGCGAGCGGTCTGCAGGCGGCGGCGCGCGAGGCCCGCTACCGGCTGCTCGCGGATGTGGCTAAGAGCGCCGGCGCCGTGGCGATCGTCACCGGGCATACGCGCGAGGACCAGGCCGAGACGATCGCCATGCGCGCGGCGCGGATGCCCGGACAGGCGGTCGGCCTCGCCGGCATGGCCGAGGCGGTGCTTCTCCACCGCCGCTTCTGGCTGCTGCGGCCGTTCCTCGCCTGTCGACGGGAGGAGCTGCGCTTCTTTCTTCGCCATGAGGGCATCGGCTGGTTCGATGATCCCGCGAACCGGAACATCGGTTATGAGCGGGTCCGCTGGCGCGCGCGCGCCGTCGACGAGGGGATTGTCGCAGGCACGGCGACGCAGCAGGCGCTGCGGCGCGGGATGGCGGCGGAGGCGGCGGAACGGATCGCCCGGCATGTCCGGGTCCACGAAAACCTGGTCGCGGAAGTCGCGCCGCCGCTCGTGGCGGAGATGGCGGCGGGGCCTGCCGCGCGGCGGGCGGTGTTCACGCTGTCGGCGGTGCTCGGCGGCCGCCGGCATCCGCCCTCGTCCGACACCATGACGCGCCTGCTCGCCGTTCTGTCGTCTGGCGAACCCGGGCGGGTCACCGCGGGACGGACGGTGTTCGACCGCCGCCGCGACGCGCTTTACCTCTATCGCGAGGCGCGCGACCTGCCCGGGCAACCGGACGGGGAGGGGCTCTGGGACGGGCGTTTCCGCCTTCCGGCGTCACCGGGCGGTGAAAGCCTGCGCCCGGCTTGCGATCCGGCGCCGTTCGCTGGACGGCTGGTCGCGTCCGGCGTGCCGCAGGGGGTCGCCCGCCGTGCGGCGGTCGCGGCGCCCGAGGTGGTCTGCGCGTCGGGAGAGGCGGTCTCGCTCCTGCGACAATTGGCGCCCGCTACCCCGTCCGCGGCGATGATCGAACCGGTGATCGCGCCCTATGACACCTTTCTGCCGTGTTTCGACCTGACGATGGCGGATGAAATCGCCCGGCTTTTCCGCCTGCCGCCCTATCCTCGGTCGCCCCTCGGCGGCGAGAATGTGCTATAGACGACGGGAGGGGCTGCTTCGCCTTGGCAATTGCCGGCGCCGGTCCTATGTTAGTGACATCATAATCCAGCCTCAGCTTTCTGCGGTGTGACAGGTTCCGGGGAGTTCGATGAACCCTAATTTTCGAAATTTCGCGCTTTGGGCGATCATAGCCTTGCTGCTGATCGCCCTGTTCAGCATGTTCCAGCAGCCGACGGAACGGAGCAGCTCGCGCGAAATTCCCTTCTCGCAGTTCCTGAAGGATGTCGACGCGGGCCGTGTCAAGGAAGTGGTGATGACCGGCTCGCGGGTCGTCGGCAGCTATACCGAGTCCGGCACCTCGTTCCAGACCTATGCGCCGGGCGTCGACACGGCGCTCGCCGAACGGCTCGAGGGGAAGAACGTCACCGTCACCGTCCGTCCGGAGACCGACGGATCGTCCGGGTTCCTGAGCTATATCGGCACGCTGTTGCCGATGCTGTTGATCCTGGGCGTCTGGCTGTTCTTCATGCGCCAGATGCAGGGCGGTTCGCGCGGCGCGATGGGCTTCGGCAAGTCCAAGGCAAAGCTTCTGACCGAGGCCCATGGCCGCGTCACCTTCGACGACGTCGCGGGTGTCGACGAGGCCAAGCAGGACCTTGAGGAGATCGTCGAGTTCCTGCGCGATCCGCAGAAGTTCCAGCGCCTCGGCGGCCGCATCCCGCGCGGCGTGCTGCTCGTCGGTCCTCCGGGAACCGGCAAGACGCTGCTCGCCCGCTCGGTCGCCGGCGAGGCGAATGTGCCGTTCTTCACCATTTCCGGCTCGGACTTCGTCGAGATGTTCGTCGGCGTCGGCGCCAGCCGCGTGCGCGACATGTTCGAGCAGGCGAAGAAGAACGCGCCCTGCATCATCTTCATCGACGAGATCGACGCGGTCGGCCGCCATCGCGGCGCCGGCCTCGGCGGCGGCAATGACGAACGCGAGCAGACGCTGAACCAGCTCCTCGTCGAGATGGACGGCTTCGAGGCGAACGAGGGCATCATCCTGATCGCCGCCACCAACCGGCCGGACGTGCTCGACCCGGCGCTGCTGCGCCCCGGCCGCTTCGACCGGCAGGTCGTCGTGCCGAACCCGGACATCAACGGGCGCGAGCGCATCCTGAAAGTGCATGTGCGCAACGTTCCGCTCGCCCCGAACGTCGACCTGAAGACGCTGGCGCGCGGCACGCCCGGCTTTTCCGGCGCCGACCTGATGAACCTCGTCAACGAGGCGGCGCTGATGGCGGCGCGGCGCAACAAGCGCCTCGTCACCATGCAGGAGTTCGAGGACGCCAAGGACAAGATCATGATGGGCGCCGAGCGCCGCTCGTCCGCCATGACCGAAGCCGAGAAGAAGCTGACCGCCTATCACGAGGCCGGCCACGCCATCACCGCGCTCTTCGTCCCCGCCGCCGATCCGCTGCACAAGGCGACGATCATCCCGCGCGGCCGCGCGCTCGGCATGGTGATGCAGTTGCCGGAAGGCGACCGTTACTCGATGAGCTACAAGTGGATGGTGTCCCGCCTCGTCATCATGATGGGCGGTCGCGTCGCCGAGGAACTGACCTTCGGCAAGGAGAACATCACCTCCGGCGCCTCTTCCGACATCGAGCAGGCGACCAAGCTCGCCCGGGCGATGGTGACCCAGTGGGGCTTTTCCGACGTGCTCGGCCATGTCGCCTATGGCGAGAACCAGCAGGAAGTCTTCCTCGGCCATTCCGTCTCGCAGTCGAAGAACGTCTCGGAATCGACGGCGCAGAAGATCGACACGGAAGTCCGCCGCCTGATCGACGAGGCCTATGTCGAGGCGACCCGGATCATCACGGAGAACCGCGACGCCTTCACCGCCATCGCCGAGGGGCTGCTCGAATACGAGACGCTGACCGGCGAGGAGATCAAGGCCCTCATCCGCGGCGAGAAGCCGGCGCGCGACCTTGGCGACGATTCCCCGCCGCATCGCGGCTCCGCCGTTCCCTCGACGGGCTCGAAGAAGGACGGCCCGCTCGGCAACAAGGGCGGCGAGGCCGGAAGCGGCTACGAGCCGCAGCCTCAGTAACGCGCAAGGTCGAGCGCCACGCTTTGGAAGTCACGAAGGGCCGCCGGGGAGGATTTCCCGGCGGCCCTTCTTGTTGCCCTGCTGTAATCGGCACCGCGCATTCGCCGCATTTCGGTAACGGGATGTAATGATTTCTGATGATAGGCTCCCTGCCACCGCTTTTGGTATTGTGGCATGACGGTGCGCAGCCGGTTCGAGGTCGTATGCCGGAGGCCGAGACAGCCTTGCGAAAGCGCGATGCCCGATGATGGCGCATGTCACGCCACGCGGGGCTGCGCGGCCTTCATGGCACCGGCCGGGGCCGCTTGAGACAGGAGTTCAGATGAAGCGCAAATATTTCGGCACCGACGGTATCCGCGGCCAGTCCAACGTCTTCCCGATGACGCCCGACCTCGCCATGCGCGTCGGCATCGCCGTCGGCACGATCTTCCGCCGTGGCCGGCACCGTCACCGCGTCGTCATCGGCAAGGACACACGGCTCTCGGGCTACATGCTGGAAAACGCGCTGGTCGCCGGATTCACCGCGGCCGGCGTCGACGCCTTCGTCCTCGGGCCGATCCCGACGCCCGCCGTCGCCATGCTGACCCGCTCGCTGCGCGCCGATATCGGCGTGATGATCTCGGCCTCGCACAATCCGTTCGAGGACAATGGCATCAAGCTGTTCGGGCCCGACGGCTACAAGCTCTCCGACGATCTCGAGGCCCAGATCGAGGAGCTGATCGAGCAGGATCTCTCCGGCCAGCTCGCCGGATCGCGCGATATTGGCCGGGCGAAGCGCATCGACGGCGTGCATGACCGTTATATCGAGCATGCGAAGCGCACCCTGACGCGCGATGCGAGCCTCAAGGGTCTGCGTGTCGCCATCGACTGCGCCAATGGCGCCGCCTACCGCGTGGCGCCCGAGGCGCTCTGGGAGCTCGGCGCCGACGTCGTCGCGATCGGCAACGAGCCGAACGGCCAGAACATCAATCTCGACTGCGGCTCGACCCACCCTCAGGCGCTGGCGAAGAAGGTGCACGAGGTGCGCGCCGACATCGGCATCGCACTCGACGGCGATGCCGACCGCGTCGTCATCGTCGACGAGACCGGCGCGATCGTCGACGGCGACCAGTTGATGGCGGTCATCGCCGACAGCCTCGTCGCCGAAGGCAATCTTCGCGGCGGCGGCATCGTCGCCACCGTCATGTCCAATCTCGGCCTCGAACGCTATCTCGGCGCGCGCGGCCTCGCCCTGCATCGCACCAAGGTCGGCGACCGCTATGTCGTCGAGAAGATGCGCCAGGGCGATTTCAATCTCGGCGGCGAGCAGTCCGGCCACATCGTTCTCTCCGATTTCGGCACGACCGGAGACGGCCTCGTTGCCGCGCTTCAGGTCCTCGCCGCGGTCAAGCGGCAGGGCAAGCCGGTGAGCGAGGTCTGCCACCGTTTCGATCCCGTGCCGCAGATCCTGAAGAATGTGCGCATCGCTTCCGGCAAGCCGCTGGAGGATTCCGCCGTGCTGCAGGCGATCGCCGATGCGGAGGCCGAGATCCGCAAGAGCGGCCGCATTCTCATCCGCCCCTCCGGCACCGAACCCCTGATCCGCGTCATGGCGGAAGGCGACGACCGTGGCCAGGTCGAGCGCATCGTCAACGATCTCGTCAGCGTCATCGGCGGCTATCGCAGCGCCGCCTGACGAGGCTCTTCCTCAGACCTGCTCCGGGCGCCGGCGACCTTCGAGGGTTTCCGGCGCCCGATCCGTTCGAAGAAGAGATAAACAGGAAGATAAGGCCCATCCCTATACAGCCGGCCGCCGCGCTGCATCTGGTGACGTGGTAAATCTTTACAGTTAATCGCACCTTAACCTTTCCGCTTCATTATCCATGCCAGACAGATGCCGCGCGACCCTGTCGGTGGCCCGGCTTGAGACGTATGGAGTGATGCCATGAAGACGGTTTTGGTGAGCGTTGTTACGGTCCTCTTGAGCGGTGCATCGACGTTCGCCGCCGACCTCTATCAGCCGGTGGAGGCCGCTGCCCCCATCATCGAACAGCCGGAGGCCGTGGTCGAGACCAGCGGCTGGTATCTGCGCGGCGATGTCGGCTATTCCTTTAACAAGCTGCGCGGCGCCCATTTCTACCAGGGCTCGAACGGCTATCGCCGCGACTTCGACAAGGCCGATGTCGACAATTCCTACACGATCGGCGGCGGTGTCGGTTACCAGGCCAACCGGTATCTGCGCGCCGACCTGACGGTCGACTATCTCGGCAAATCGGATTTCCGAGGCGCGACGACCGGCTCCTGCGGCGTCGACCCGTTCGCCTGCACCTCCAGGGACCGCGCGAGCTTCAGCGGCTGGAGCGTTCTTGCCAACGCCTATGTCGATCTCGGCACCTATTACAGCATCACGCCTTACGTCGGTGCCGGTCTCGGCGGCACGCGCATCAGCTGGAGCAACCTGAAGAACACGAGCTGCAGCGACGCCGATCCGACCAATTGCGATCCGACGATGACGCACAAGGGCAAGGACAGCTGGCGCTTCACCTATGCGGTGATGGCCGGTGCCGCCGTAGACGTCACCTGCAACCTGAAGGCGGATGTCGGCTACCGCTACCGCCGCGTGCTCGGCGGCGACATGTTCGGCTACAAGGCCCATGGCGGCCCCGGCTCCGACAAGGGCTTCAACCTGCACGAGGTCCGCGCGGGCTTGCGCTATTCCTTCGGCGGCTGCCCGGAGGAGGCCTATGTCGCGCCGCCGGTCGTCGACTATCCGGTCGAGCAGCCGGTCTACAAGTAGACGTCCACAGTCTCGATCTGACAGAGGCCGCCCGGCGACGGGCGGCCTTTTTGCGTTCGCGCGCATGCTTACCCCGTTCCTAACAAACATGGTTAACCTCGGGTTAACCGCTCGGCGCCATACTCGCGGGCAACACGGTGCGCCGCTTCGGGCGCGCCGGCGCGGATGGAGACGGCGATGACACACAGGGGCGCTTGCTGGCATGCGGGGACCGCACTCCTCCTCATGCTGGCCACCACGGCTGCCGCCGCGGACCAGGATCTCGCCGCCGCGCCGGAAGTGACCGTGTCCGGCGCCGCCGACAGCGGCGTTTATCTCCGGATCGACGGCGGCTATGGCGCGGGCAGCCGCTTCTCGCCGGATGCGGTGACGACAGGCCCGGCGACGCCGGTCGCGACGGGGGCGGCTGTCGGGGCAAGTCCCGCCTTCGACGAAGGACGCTTCGGCCATCCGGCCGCGATCTCAGGCGGCATCGGCTACCGCGTCAACGACCTCCTGCGCGCCGACCTGACGGCGGAATATTTCACCGGCAGCATCGACGGCCGGATCGGCGGGGCGGGCGGCAGTGCCGTCGGCATCGATTTCGATGCGGTCGGGCTGATGGCCAATGCCTATGCCGACCTCGGTACCGTCGCCGGCTTCACGCCCTATGCCGGCCTCGGTCTCGGCGCCACCCGCCTCGACTGGTCGGGGATGACGACGCAGGGCGGGCTTCGCAGCGAGAACAAGGCAAGCGACTGGCGCGTCACCTATGCGCTGACGGCGGGCGTCGCCTATGACGTCACGGAACGGCTGACGCTCGACGTGAATTATCGCTATTCCAACATCGCCGGCGGCACCTTCCTGAAAAACGGGCTCTATGAGGGCAAGGACGACGGGCTCTCGCGTCACGAAATCCGGGCCGGCCTGCGCTTTAATCTGTGGTAGGCCCGGCTGCCTGCGGCAAAAATCCTTCCTCCTGCGACACGGAGCCGCTTGACTCGGCCAGGTGAGAGGCCTATCCACACAGGCAGGACACGCCTCCCTAACGAGGCGCTTCTATCTGGAAGGATAGCCCGATGACGACGACTGCCAAGCCGGACCTGCGTCCGAGCAATACCCATTTTTCCTCTGGCCCCTGCTCGAAGCGTCCCGGCTGGTCGCTCGATGCTCTGAAGGAAGCGGCCCTCGGCCGCTCGCACCGGGCCAAGATCGGCAAATCCAAGCTTAAGCAGGCGATCGACCTCACACGCGAGGTCCTTGAGGTCCCTGCCGACTATCGCATCGGCATCGTGCCCGCCTCCGACACCGGCGCGGTCGAGATGGCGCTCTGGTCGCTGCTGGGCGCGCGCGGCGTCGACATGCTCGCCTGGGAAAGCTTCGGCGCGGGCTGGGTCTCGGATGTCGTCAAGGAACTGAAGCTTCCCGACGTGCGCAAGTTCGTCGCCGACTACGGCAATCTCCCAGACCTTTCCGCCGTCGATTTCGACCGTGACGTGGTCTTCACCTGGAACGGCACCACGTCGGGCGTCCGCGTCGCCAATGCCGATTTCATCCCGGCCGACCGCGCCGGCCTGACGATCTGCGACGCCACCTCGGCGGCCTTCGCCCAGAGGCTCGATTTCGCCAAGCTCGACGTCGTCACCTTCTCCTGGCAGAAGGTGCTGGGCGGCGAGGGTGCCCATGGCGTGATCATCCTGTCGCCGCGCGCCGTCGAGCGGCTGGAAAGCTATACGCCGGCCTGGCCGCTGCCGAAGATCTTCCGCATGACCAAGGGCGGCAAGCTGATCGAGGGCATCTTCACCGGCGAGACGATCAATACGCCGTCGATGCTCTGCGTCGAGGACTATATCGACGCGCTTGTCTGGGCGAAGTCGCTCGGCGGGCTCGATGCGCTGATTGCGCGGGCTGACGCCAATGCCGCAGCCCTCAACGCCTTCGTCGACCGCACCGGCTGGATCGCCAACCTCGCGGCGCTGCCGGAGACGCGCTCCAACACCTCCGTCTGCCTGACGATCGCCGATCCCGAGGTGACGGCGCTTTCGCCCGAGGCGCAGGCCGCCTTCGCCAAGGGCATCGTCACCGCGCTCGAGAAGGAAGGTGTCGCACACGACATCGGCGCCTATCGCGACGCGCCGGCCGGCCTGCGCATCTGGACCGGCGCGACGATCGAGGTGAGCGACATCGAGGCGCTGCTGCCCTGGCTCGAATGGGCCTATGCGGGCCAGAAGGCGACGCTCTCCCAGGCCGCGGCCTGATCCTTTCGCCGCGCCGGCAAGGCGCGGCATCCCCATCCCGTTCCGTTTTCCAGAAGAGCCCATGGAGACCCTCATGGCACCGCGCGTTCTCGTGTCCGACGAACTGTCGGAAACCGCCGTCCAGATCTTTCGCGATCGCGGCGTCGACGTCGACTTCCAGCCGAAGCTCGGCAAGGACAAGGAAAAGCTCGCCGAGATCATCGGCAATTACGACGGTCTCGCCATCCGCTCCGCCACCAAGGCGACGGAGAAGCTGATCGCGGCGGCGACCAACCTCAAGGTGATCGGCCGCGCCGGCATCGGCGTCGACAATGTCGACATTCCCGCCGCCTCGCGCCGCGGCATCATCGTGATGAACACGCCTTTCGGCAATTCGATCACCACGGCCGAGCACGCGATCGCGCTGATCTTCGCCGTTGCCCGCCAGCTTCCCGCCGCCGACACCTCGACCCAGGCCGGCAAGTGGGAGAAGTCGAAATTCATGGGCGTCGAGATCACCGGTAAGACGCTCGGCGTCATCGGCGCCGGCAATATCGGCTCGATCGTCTGCTCGCGCGCCATCGGGCTGAAGATGAACGTCATCGCCTACGACCCGTTCCTGTCGAAGGAGCGCGCCGAGGAGATGGGCGTCGTCAAGGTCGAGCTGGACGATCTCTTCGCCCAGGCCGACTTCATCACGCTGCACGTTCCGCTCACCGACAAGACGCGCAACATCATCGACGCCGAGGCGATCGCCAAGATGAAGACGGGCGTGCGCATCGTCAATTGCGCCCGCGGCGGCCTCGTCGTCGAGCAGGCGCTCGCCGACGCGCTGAAATCCGGCAAGGTGGCCGGCGCCGGCTTCGACGTCTTCGAGGTCGAGCCGGCGACGGAGAGCCCGCTCTTCGGCCTGCCGAACGTCGTCTGCACGCCGCATCTCGGCGCCTCGACGACGGAGGCGCAGGAGAATGTCGCGCTCCAGGTCGCCGAGCAGATGTCGGACTACCTGATCAAGGGCGCCGTCTCCAATGCGATCAACATGCCGTCGATCACGGCGGAGGAAGCGCCGATTCTCCGCCCCTTCATCCGGCTCGCCGACGTGCTCGGTGCCTTCGTCGGCCAGGTGACGGAGGATCCGATCAAGGAGATCGAGATCCTCTTCGACGGCGCGACCGCGACGATGAACACGCGCGCCCTGACCAGCGCCGCGCTTGCCGGCCTGATCCGCGCCCAGGTCGCCGACGTCAACATGGTTTCCGCCCCCGTGATGATCAAGGAGAAAGGCGTCATCCTCTCCGAGGTCAAGCGCGACAAGTCCGGCGTCTTCGACGGCTATATAAGGCTGACGGTCAAGACGGAGAATTTCAGCCGCTCCGTAGCCGGCACGGTCTTCTCCGACGGCAAGCCGCGCTTCATCCAGATCAAGGGCATCAATCTCGACGCCGATGTCGGGCAGCACATGATCTACATCACCAACACCGACGTGCCCGGCATGATCGGCTTCATCGGCACGACGCTCGGCGAGGCCGGGGTGAACATCGCCAACTTCCAGCTCGGCCGCGACAAGCAGGGTGGCGACGCGATCGCGCTGCTCTATGTCGACGGCGCGGTGGACGAGGCGGTCCTCGACCGGCTGCGCGCCCATCCGGCGGTCCGCGCCGCCCGGCCGCTGGTGTTCAACATCGACTGAGGGCCGCCCGCGCCCGCCCGAAGCCGCCCCCGGTTCGCCGCGGGCGGCTTTCGTGTGTCAGGACACCTTGGCGGGAGGCTGGCTCGGCCGGCCCCATTCCGCCACCGCGATGCCGCCGATGACGAAAAGCAGCGCGACGAAGTGATAGGTGTGGAAGTCCTCGCCGGCGAGCAGCACCGACAGCATCGTGCCGAAGATCGGGATCGCGTTGATGAAGAGGCCGGCCCGGTTCGGCCCGATCATCTCGACGCCACGCACATAGAGCACCTGGGAGAAAAGCGACGGAAAGATCGCGGCGAAGGCGATGATCGCCCAGCCGGTCGCATCCGGAGGGATGGCGGCGCCGGCGGCGATCTCCCAGGCGAGAAGGGGGAGGGCCGCGAGCAGCGCGCCGAAGGCCGGCACTGCAATGAAGCTCTGCCAGTGCAGATCCGGTTTCCAACGCAGCGACACGGTGTAGCCGGCATAGACGAGGCAGGCGGCGAGGATCATGCCGTCGCCCATATTGAATGTCAGACTGGTCAGCGTCGACAGCGTGCCGTGCGAGACGGTGATGGCGATGCCGGCGAGCGTCACGGCGAAACCGACGAGCTGCGCCGCCGAGGCGCGGATGCGGAAGAGGAGGAAGTTGAAGGCGAAGATCAGGACGGGGATACAGGCCTGCTCGATCACCCCGTTGATGGCGGTCGTATATTTCAGCGCGCTGTAGAGCAGCACGTTGAACATGGTGAAGCCGATCGCGCCATAGCCGAGAAGCTGCAGCCAGTGGCGCCGGATCACCGGCCAGTCCCGCCGGACCTGCGGCATCATAAGGGCGAGGATGACGAGGAGCGCGACGACCCAGCGCAGCGTCGTCAGGTAGAGCGGGCTGACATGGCCGACGGCGAGCTTGCCGGCGACCGAGTTCCCGCCCCAGAACAGGGCGGTGACCGAAAGATAGAAATAGGCCTTGAGGTTCTGGTGCTGCATGCCGCTTTCATCCGCAATTCTCCCCGCACGGAGGCGGCGGCGCACTGATACAGGCTAAAGCCGCCTGTTGCCATGCAAAAAGCCCCTGGCAGCCGGGTTTCGGGGTCGCTTTCCCGAAAATGACGCAGTATAGATGCGCGGGTTTGACACAGCGCAACATCCGGCGCGGAAACGGGATTGAAGACAGATGACGAACGTCGTGGTGGTCGGCTCGCAGTGGGGCGACGAGGGTAAGGGCAAGATCGTGGACTGGCTGTCGGAGCGCGCCGATATCGTTGTGCGCTTCCAGGGCGGCCACAATGCCGGCCACACGCTCGTGATCGACGGCGTCAGCTACAAGCTCTCGCTGCTGCCGTCGGGGGTGGTGCGCAGCGGCAAGCTCGCCGTCATCGGCAACGGCGTCGTCATCGATCCGCATGCGCTGCTGGCCGAGATCGACAGGCTCGCCGCCCAGGGCGTGACGGTGTCGCCGGAAAACCTGCGCATCGCCGACAATGCGACGCTGATACTGTCGCTGCACCGCGAACTCGACGGCATCCGCGAGGACGCCGCCTCCAACAGCGGCACCAAGATCGGCACGACGCGTCGCGGCATCGGCCCGGCCTATGAGGACAAGGTCGGCCGCCGCGCCATCCGCGTCATGGATCTCGCGGACCCCGAGACCCTGCCGCTGAAGATCGACCGGCTGCTCACCCATCACAATGCGCTGCGGCGGGGCCTGGGCGAGGCGGAGGTCGCGCACGAGGCGATCCTCGGCGAGCTGACCTCGATCGCCGAACGGGTGCTGCCCTTCATGGAAACCGTCTGGCTGCTGCTCGACAGGCAGCGCCGCAAGGGGGCGCGCATCCTGTTCGAGGGCGCGCAGGGCACGCTGCTCGACATCGACCACGGCACCTATCCCTTCGTCACCTCGTCGAACACGGTGGCGGGCCAGGCGGCCGCGGGCTCCGGCATGGGGCCCGGCTCGCTCGGCTATGTCCTCGGCATTACCAAGGCCTATACGACGCGGGTCGGCGAGGGGCCGTTCCCGACGGAGCTGACCGACGCGATCGGCCAGTTCCTCGGCGAGCGCGGCCATGAATTCGGCACGGTGACCGGGCGCAAGCGCCGCTGCGGCTGGTTCGATGCGGCGCTGGTGCGCCAGTCGGTCGCCGCCAACGGCATCACCGGCATCGCGCTCACCAAGCTCGACGTCCTCGACGGGCTGGACGAACTGAAGATCTGCGTCGGCTACCGGCTTGACGGCGTCGAGATCGACCATCTTCCCGCGAGCCAGGCGCAGCAGGCCCGCGTCGAGCCGATCTACGTGACGCTGGAAGGGTGGAAGGAATCGACGGTCGGCGCCCGCTCCTGGGCGGACCTTCCGGCACAGGCGATCAAGTATGTCCGCCAGGTCGAGGAGCTGATCGGCGCCCCCGTCGCGCTCTTGTCCACCAGTCCCGAGCGCGACGATACGATACTTGTGACCGATCCCTTTGAAGATTAATCTTCGGTCGGGCAGGGTTTAACTTGGCGTGGGGTCTGCGCCGGCGCGTATGAGAAAGTTCTGATGGCGGATTTTGTTGCAGTTATTCGCAGGACAGTCGAAGGTCTGTCGGACAACGTGCCGGAGATGCGGGAGCGCGTCTATGACAAGGCCCGCAGCGCCGTCCGCCGCCAGCTGGAGAACATGAAGCCCCAGCCGTCGGAAGACATGATCAACCGGCAGATGACCAAGCTCGAACTGGCGATCGCCGAGGTCGAGGGCGACTACGCCGAGGCGCTTCCGCCGGCCGGTGACGAGGAGGCCGCCGCGCCGACCCTTGCGCCCGCGCCGTTGGCCGACGCCCCGCAGGCGGAAGAGGTCGGGGAACCGGACGCACCGGAACCGGTGGCGCAGGAGCGTGCTCCCTGGACCTCCACGCCCCGGCCCTTCGAAAGCGAGGCGGTATCCGTCGCGCCGGAGCCTTTGCCCGAACCCGAACCCGAACCCGAACCCGAACCCGAACCCGAACCCGAACCCCAGCCTGAGCCTGAGCCTGAGCCTGAGCCGGAGGCGCATGTCGCGGAGGTGCCGGCGTCCTCGGGGAGCGAGCCGCCGAACTGGGAGACGCTCGAAGCGCCGCGGGACGAGGAGACTGCCGCGCCGGTTCCGGCCGTTGAGGATCCGTATCGGGACGGTTTCGACGAGGAGCGGGCGGTCGAGGAGCTCGCCGCCCATGTCGATCCTCCGGCCTATCCGCAGGACCCGGTCGCGGAAATGCCGGAGGAAGACGGATTTCCGCGGGAGCGTGACGGCGATGCCGGCTCCGTGCCGCTGATCGAGGAGGGCACTGCGGCGGAAACAATGGCGCCGCCGCCTGCCGCCGACAGCGCATGGGAGCTTCCCGAGTGGAACCAGCCGCCGATGGTCGCGGAGGCGCATCCGGCGCCGGCCGACGCGGAAAGCTACTCCAAGCAGCTTCATCACCCGGTCGAGCCGGAGGCCGAGCCCTTCGTGCCGGCCGACCATCCGGACGAGATGCATGCGGCCGCCGTCGAAGACCTTTCCGCCGAGGCGCCGGACTCGCATCACGACTGGTCGTGGGACAAGGGCAATCCCTTCGAGGAGGAGCGCCGCCCCGCGCCGGAGGACGTGCCGCCGGTGCCTGCGGCCGACTGGGCCTGGCCGGGAGAGGAGCCGCCGCGCGACACCGCAGAGGCGGCGGACGACCCGCCGCTTGATGATCATGACGCCCTGATCGCCGCGCGTAGCGGTCCCTCCGTTGATAGTCTCGAGCCGCAGCGCTTCGAAGCGTCCGGCAACATGCCGGGCGCGCGCCCGCTCAACTATCGCATCGATACCGGGCGCTCGCGCCGCCGCATGATCGGGCTCGCCACTGCCGCCGTCGTGGTTCTGGTCGCCGGTGCCGCCGCCTTCGGCTACTGGCAGAACAAGGATGCCGTCGACCTCTGGGCCGGCGAGCTGATCGCGTCCGTCAGCGGTGGCACGACGCCTGCCCCGGAGACGGACACCGCGCCGCCGTCCGAGACCTCCGAAGGTACATCGCCGGACACCGCTGCGCCGGCCGGCACCGCGACGCCGGGCGAAACCGAGGTCGCCGCGGTCGATCCGGGCACGGCGACGAAGTTCACCCAGAGGCTCCAGTCGGACGGCACCGAAATCGATCCCGGTCCGGCGCCGGTCGCAAGCGGCGAGCCGACCGAGGCCGAGGGCAAGTCGGTCGCCGCCCAGACGGAAACCGCCCCTCCGGAGGCCGCGACAACGCCGGTCGAGGGCGCGACGCCGCCTGCGGCGACCACCACGACCGCGCCTGCCACAGGCGAGGGAGCGGCGGCGACGCCGCCCGCCTCCGGTGCAGTGCTCGGCGCGGGCGACAAGATGTTCCTCTACGAGGAGCGGCTCGGCCAGACGGCGCCGGTGGCGATCGAGGGCCGCGTCGTCTGGAGCGATGTCGAGGAATCGCCGGGCGGCGACGCGCGTCCGGAGCCCGTCATCCAGGGCCAGATCAACGTGCCGGACAAGGGCATCACCGCGCTGATGACGATCAAGCGCAATGTCGACAGTTCGCTGCCGGCAAGCCATGTGATCGAGTTCGTCTTCTCGCTGCCGCCGGATTTCGAAGGGGGCAGCATCGACAGCCTGCAGCGCGTCTCGATGAAGCGCAGCGAGCAGGATCGCGGCGACCAGCTCATCGCCGTGCCGGCGAAGATCACCGACGATTTCCACATGATCGCGCTCAACGATTTTGCCGAAGCCGTCAGCGTCAACACCGAACTCCTGCGCACCCGCGGCTGGATCGACATTCCCGTGACCTACCGCAATGGCCGCCGGGCGCTGCTGACCCTGGAAAAGGGCACGGACGGCACCGAGGTCTTCAACAAGGCGCTTCAGGCCTGGGCCGTGCTCGGGCGCAATGCCTCCGCCGGGCCGTGAGGCGGCCGTTTCGACAATCGAAAGCATTTCCAGCCGAAGCGTGATCGCTTCGGCGTCGGAGAACGCGACAAAAAGAAGGATTTAGAGCAGATTCGACTTATTCCGGGTCATATCCTGCGGCCTCGAAATAGTGTCGGCATTCCTTTGGCGTGAAGGCGG
>NZ_JBHFEI010000018.1:0-66508 GCF_041928815.1 Ensifer soli
TCACCAGGACCAGTGAATCAGACAAGCCCGACCGCGTGAATCATCAATCCGACTCCGCGTTCATCGAAGACGCTCTAGGCTGGAACTCATCGTGGGTTTGGACCCCAAGAATCCCGGTGCCGAGCAGGAGCATGTTTGGGTGCCACCGACTATGCTCCTGCTTCTCGAAAAAGCCACGTGGCTGAGTAGGTGGCGGTGATGGAAACCTTAGAAGAAGTTGTCTGTAGGCAATTCAAATACTTATGTTGAAATGATGTTAAAGTGGGAAATGTCTTTGGTTCGATTCCCATCAAGGCGAGGCTGTGACCGCTTAGCGCCTTCATCTCGGAAGTAGAGGCCCCGCCTGCGTACCCGAAAGCGGACACGAACCATGAAAACGCCTGTCGCCAGTGCGTCAGGATCGGCCTTCCGGCAATCGCTCAGTCAATCTAACAGCTTGAATAGTAACGTCGTGATCAGCTTGCTTGGATCAGGTTCGACAGAGGGATTGTTATCGTAGACTTCGAGCCGGGCGGTAAAGAGCTCGCCTGCCTCCGTGCTCCTTGCATCCCATTTCAAACCCTTCTCTTTTGCCCATCCGACAAGCATGGCGGTGGCATCGTAAAGTCCCTCATACGGACCGGTATAGGTCATTCGGACGTATCGTCCGGCCGGCAGAACGCCTTCAACGAGACGACCCGAAAGAGGAATGAGTGCATCATTGATTATGCCCACTTCGATTTCAAGATGCGGCATAGCGACGAGGTTATACTTGATGAACTCGACCCCAACTGGCGAAACACCCGCGCGCGCAAACGCATCGAAAAGTTCGTCGAAGGCTGGACCGACCTGCTGGTCGAACGGGATCATAACGGGCAGACGAACCGCGACATACCGCTGTGGTTCGCGTTCGAGCATCTCAGGCATCGTCAGCATTGGCCTTCCCTCTTCGTCTTCAAGACCTCGGGAATATAAACCGGCCGATACGCCAGTTCCTGGATTTTTTGGCAGGTTATCGCCGAAGCGTTCTCGCCGTTCGCGTGCGGCCGAACACGGACCACATAGTCCGAGGCGGCGATTTTCGGTTTGCCCGATTGGCGCCCCCGCACACGAACCGATGCGAAATGAGTTCCGCTTAGCGCCTTCGTTTCGGACATAGACGCCATCTCTGCAAGTGCCTGAAAGCGGACTCAGCTTGCTTTGGTGGCGTCTTCTCATCTGTGCGCGTTTCCAACGATGTAATCCATACGTCCCCCCGGATCCCTATCGCAGATGACGTGTGCAGCCTGGCATCTCCAGGGCGTCAAGCTGGACAGATGCGTCCCTTGACTTTTGATTATGGTCATCATATTTAATGATGACGAACATAATCAAAACTGGTTGTCCTGAGGTCGGCCAGCGTAAATGAAGAGGCAAGTCGCATGAGCAGGCAACAGAAGACAGCATTCTTGACGGGCGCATCAAGCGGGATTGGCAAGGCCACGGCCCTATCTCTCACGAAGGCTGGATACCGGGTCATCGGTACAAGCCGGACCGCAAAGCCTGGCGAAATCCGGGATGGGATCTGTCTGATCGCCTGCGACGTCACGTCGGATGCTTCTGTTGCAGGAGCGGTGGCATCAGCGCATGCTGAGCTTGGACGCATCGATCTTGTCGTCAACAATGCAGGCTTCGGTATCGTTGGCGCCGCAGAAGAAAGTTCGATCGAGCAGGTGCGGGCGCTCTACGACACCAATGTCCTCGGTGTCGTGCGTGTGACCAACGCTGTGCTTCCAATCATGCGTGCGCAGGGCAGTGGTCGGATTCTGAACGTCGGGTCCGGACTTGGTTTCATCCCCGCACCGTTCAACACGCATTATTCGGCCACCAAGCACGCGCTGGAAGGCTATTCGGAA
Source organism: Ensifer soli (assembly GCF_041928815.1). Taxonomy (NCBI): domain Bacteria; kingdom Pseudomonadati; phylum Pseudomonadota; class Alphaproteobacteria; order Hyphomicrobiales; family Rhizobiaceae; genus Ensifer; species Ensifer soli. Next base: position 1,875 of record NZ_JBHFEI010000018.1, read on the forward strand.
TCGCTCGATCACGAAGTCCGCGGTTTCGGCATTCGTGTCCTGATGATCGAGCCGGGTACGACGGCCACCTCCTTCGAAGCAAGCTCCGTCCCCGCAGACACGGCGCTCAAAGACTACGATCGCCTGCGTGTCGGCTACAACGTCGCCTATGCCAAGGCGATGGAAGCGGCAGACACGGCGCAAAGCGTTGCCGACACCATTGTCCGGGCGGCGACCGACAAGGCGCCGAAGCTGCGCTATCCCTCCGGCAAAGTGGCGCAGCAAGGCGCCTTTGCCCGCCGCTTCCTGCCGCGTGGCCTCTTCGACAAAGTGCTGCACAAGCAGTTTGGTCTCGGCTAGGGCCCCGCTTTCGGTGCCTGTGGAAGACCTCGTATAATTGGAGAGCAAGCCGATGAAGGCTTTTATCGTTGAGAAATACAAGAAGAACGGCCCGCTGCGAATGATCGATGCGGCAGAGCCTGTGCTTGGCGCGAATGACGTCCTGGTGGAGATCAAGGCGACGGCCGTCAATCTGCTGGATTCCAAGATCAGGGATGGCGAATTCAAGCCGCTTCTGGCCTACAAGCCGCCGTTCATCCTCGGGCATGATCTGGCCGGCACGGTCATCGCCGTCGGCTCAAGTGTCCGTCGCTTCAATGTCGGCGACGAGGTCTATTCGCGGCCGAGAGATCACCGGATTGGTACATTCGCACAGCGTCTTGCTGTTCATGAAAGCGATGTCGCCCTCAAGCCCAAGAACCTCTCCTGGGTCGAAGCGGCTTCCATTCCACTGGTCGGTCTGACGGCCTGGCAGGCGTTTGTCGAACTTGCCAAGCTCCGCAAAGGGCAGAAGGTGTTCATCCAGGCGGGTTCTGGCGGCGTGGGCACCTTCGCCATCCAGCTTGCCAAGCATCTGGGCGCCTTTGTCGCGACTACCACGAGTGCGAAAAATGCCGAGCTTGTCCGCTCTCTCGGCGCTGATGTCGTGATCGACTACAAGGCCCAGGACTTCGAAACCGTCTTGTCCGGCTATGACCTTGTGCTTCACAGCCAGGATCAGAAGGCGTTGGAAAAGTCGCTTCGTGTCCTCAAGCCAGGCGGCCATCTCATCTCGATCTCGGGACCGCCGGACCCGCAATTCGCCACAACACTGGGGCTGAATTTCGTGCTGAAGCTTCTCTTCACCGTGCTCAGCAGAGGGGTGCGGAAAGAGGCGCGGCGGCGTGGCCTGCGCTACGACTTCCTGTTCATGCGCGGCGATGGCCAGCCATTGTCCGAGATCACCTCCCTCATCGAGAATGGCGTTATCAAGCCGGTCGTGGACAGGATCTTCCCGTTTGAACGAACCGGTGAAGCGTTGGCCTATGTCGAGACAGGGCGCGCCAAGGGCAAGGTCGTCATTGAGGTGCAATAAGTACCGATGAGTGAAACCCCCGAACCGGTATTTGGCATCGCGACGCTGGAGCAAATCTCTGACATGTCCGGCAAGGAGCATCTGCAGGCGATCATCGACGGGGTTTTGCCAGCGCCGCCGATTGCCAGAACCCTGTCGTTTCGAATGGTGGAGGTTGGGGACGGCGAGGTTCTGTTCGAAGCCACTCCAGGCCCCGATCTTCTCAATCCCATGGGCGGCGTGCATGGCGGCTGGGCTCTGACATTAATCGATACGGTGACGGGATGTGCCGCGCATTCGACGCTCCCTGCGGGTGTCGGCTATGCCAGCATCGAGACCAAGGCCAATTTCTCGCGTCCAATCAAGGCCGATACGGGGCTGGTGCGCGCCGAGGGGCGTGTGGTCAGCAAAGGCCGCACGATCATTTCTGCCGAAGGCAAGATCATCGATCGTGAGGGCCGGGTGCTGGCCCATGGAACGTCGACGCTGATGGTTTTGCCGCGATAGCCATCCTGCCTCGCCGTTAGAGTAAATTACCTCAGGCAGGTTCTTGACATTAAATATGACGATCATCATCTATCATTTTAGATGACGAACGTCATCAAAGAATCATTCAAAGACGAAAGAAGCGATACATGTCTTCCAAATCCAAAGTCCTCATCACCGGCGCCTCGACAGGGATCGGTGCGACCTATGCAAAGCGGTTCGCGGAGCGCGGCCACGATCTAGTGCTCGTCGCGCGTTCGGTCGAAAAGCTCGAGGCGAATGCCGTTGAACTGAGACAGCAGACGGGTGTGACCGTTGATCTCCTGCCTGCCGATCTGACGACAGAAGCTGGCTTGCTGGCTGTGGAAGCACGACTGCGCGATGACGCATCGATTGGCATTCTCGTCAACAATGCAGGCAGCAATGTTGGCGGCTCCTTCGTCACGCAGAGCATCGATGACCTGACGAAGCTGGTGACGCTCAACGCGACCAGCGTCATGCGTCTCTCGCATGCCGTCGCCCCGCGCTTCGCCGAGAAGGGTGAGGGCTCGATCGTCAATATCAGCTCCGTGCTTGCTTTTGCCCCGGAATGGCAGACCTCCGTCTATACGGCGACAAAGTCGTTCGTCCTGTTGCTGTCCCAGGCCCTTCAGGCGGAACTTGGCCCGAAGGGCGTCTATGTCCAGGCGGTTCTGCCTGCGGCGACGCGCACTGAGATCTGGAACTTCGTTGATGAAGACAAGCGTCCGCCGTTGATGGAAGTCTCCGAGTTGGTCGACGCTGCTTTGGTCGGATATGACCGCCGGGAGCCAATCACAATCCCCCATCTTCACCGTGAGGCCTTTTGGGAGGTTCTGGAGGCAGCGCGTCTGACTTTCCTGGATGATACCAGCCATATCACCGCAGCAAATCGCTATCTCAAAGCGACCTGATCCAAGGTCTATTAAAGGCGCGGTCCAGGGACGCACTGTTGTTGATGTGAACGCATGACGTTGCCCACTGCATGAAGCGCTTAGCGCGAAGTGATTGAGTGGCCTAACAGGGGGCACCCCGTGCCCCTGGCTTTCCTAGACGTGTTTTCTAACGGCAGGACGCGAACTTCTTCGTTGTCGCAGCCAAGGAACCGAGGAATGAAATGAAAGTCACGCGCGAACAGGTCACCGAAAACAGACGTCGGATTCTCGATGCCGCAAGCCGGCTTTTCCGAGCCAAGGGCTTTGAGAGCGTCACGGTTGCCGAAGTGATGCAAAGCGCCGGATTGACCCATGGTGGTTTCTACGGGCACTTTTCGTCGAAGGATGATCTGATCGAGCAGACGCTCGCGCATTGCCTGACGATGGGAAGCGATGAGCCCTTCGATCTGCAGGCCTATGTTGCGCATTACCTTTCGCCTGAGCACCGTGACAATCCAGCCAATGGCTGTCCGTTCGCCGCGCTCGCGGCGCATGTCCAGCGGCGGGGGCATGATGCGCGGGCGGTTATGTCCGATGGCGCACGGACACTTGTCAGCCGGATGGCCGGCGATGAGGAGACGCAGGGTGGTACAGGACCTTCCATCATTGGTAGCTGGGCGGCCATGGTTGGCGCCATGATCCTTGCACGAGCTGTCAATGACCGAGATCTTTCGGACCGAATCCTTGAGGATACGCGCAGTCTGGTGGCTTCAACTCTGGCGCGGCCGAATACCGAAGTCACGGCTCTAACGGGCGCATAGTTCTCGCGTTTAAAGGTGTCGCGATCCTCGCGACGTTTCATTTTTGAAGGATAGAATGAGCCGCTGCTTCAAGGATTTCGCTGGAAACTGCTGTATCTTCTACCGCTCGTGCCAGGACCAAGGCGCCCACCATCGTCGCCATGGTCGCGATCGCTTCTTGCCGACTGGAACCCTTTCCTTCGGTTTCAACCACGGATTCGAGAAGTGTGATCTGGTCCTCGATGCCCCGTTGCATCACACGACGGGCCTCCGGACCATGGCGTGCAACATCGGGGCCGAGTGCCGCAAAAGCACAGCCCTCTGCAACACCGTTACGGTGCTGGCCGGAAAGATAAAGCCCGACGGCCTTCTCCAACGACGCGCGCTTGTCCTTGCCAATCAAGGACGACATGCGTTGCGCTGTCTGGTCCAGCGCCGCTTTCGTGGCCTTTGCGATGAGGTCGTCCTTGGATTCGAACTGCTTGTAAAAGCCGCCATGGGTTAGCCCCGCAGCCTGCATGAGCGTGCTTACGCCGACGCCGTCGAAACCCTTCTCGCGAAACAGCCGGCTGGAGGTCTCGATGACCTGCTGTCGGTTTTCCTCGGCCTTTTCCTTGGTCACCTTCATGCGAATATCTCATTTGAACTAATGCCAATTATATATGATGAATGACATCCATGTTCAACGGTGCTGGACGAAGAAGCGGTCATGAAGGCTTATCCGGGAGTCGACTGGCGTTGGGTGTCAGTTTTCTGACGCCTTAACTGAATCTGAAGCTCAGCTGTTGATTTGCAGTGAGAGCTGACCCGGGATCGCGGGATAATATCATCGAGAATTGACCCATGTTTGAACCGTCCCTCGCGTCATCGAAGCGGGGGCTCAGGAGTGATCGACATGGAGTTATTGAGCGTTATTCGTCGCTGGCGTCATCGCGATGATTTTTCGATCCGCGAGATTGCGCGTCGGACCGGTTTGTCGCGGAACACGATCCGTAAATATCTGCGGTCTGATGGCGTTGAGCCGAAGTTCAAGGTGCCGGACCGGCCGAGCAAACTCGATCCGTTTGCCGATCGGCTTTCCGCCTGGCTCAAATCCGAGACCAACAAACCGCGCAAACAGAAGCGCACGATGAAGCAGCTTCATGTCGATCTGCTGAGCCTCGGCTGTGATGGTTCGTATTGCCGGGTTGCGGCCTTTACTCGCGAATGGAAGGCGGACTGGCACAGGGAGCGCCAGACGACCGGGCGCGGAACGTTGCGGAACGTTCGTGCCCCTGATGTTTGAGCCGGGCGAAGCCTTCCAGTTCGACTGGTCAGAAGACTGGGCGATCATCGGCAGCGAGCGGACCAAACTGCAGGTCGCTCATACCAAGCTGGCCTATTCCAGGGCCTTCATTGTCAGGGCCTACCTCCTGCAGACGCACGAGATGCTGTTCGACGCCCACAATCATGCTTTCCGCGTGTTTGGCGGCATCCCTCGCCGCGGCATCTACGACAACATGAAGACTGCGATCGACAAGGTCGGCCGCGGCAAGGAGCGAGACATCAATATCCGCTTTCAGGCGATGGCCAGCCACTATCTCTTCGAACCGGAGTTCTGCAATCCGGCGTCCGGCTGGGGTGAGGAGGACCGGGAAAACAGTCCAGTGGACTGTTTTCCCGAGGAACGCCCGAAGCTCAAGCGCAGGGCCGGGTGGGGCAGGTCGAGAAGAACATGTGAGGCATGCGCGTCATCGCTTCTTCCAGCCGATACCCCGCTTTCCATCTCTTGAAGCGCTGAACGCGTGGCTGGAGGCGCGCTGCAAAGCGTTCTGGACGGAGACACCCCACGGAAAGATGCAGGGTAACATCGCCGATATCTGGGCCGAGGAAGCGCGGTCTTTGATGCCCGTTACCCGGCTGTTCGATGGCTTCGTCGAATACACCAAACGCGTCTCGCCCACCTGCCTCGTGCATCTTGAACGCAATCGCTATAGCGTCCCGGCCTCCTTTGCCAATCGGCCGGTGAGCCTGCGGGTCTATCCCGATCGCGTCGTCATCGCTGCGGAAGGCCAGATCGTATGCGAGCATCGCCGCATCATCGACCGCTCCCATGACCGGCCTGGACAGACCGTCTACGACTGGCGGCACTATCTGGCCGTGCTCCAGCGCAAACCGGGCGCTCTGCGCAACGGTGCACCCTTCGCCGAGCTTCCCGAGGCATTCCGGACCTTGCAGCAATACCTGCTCAAGAAGCCGGGCGGCGACCGGGAAATGGTCGATATCCTCGCGCTTGTCCTAAAGCACGATGAACAGGCTGTCCTGTCGGCGGTCGATATGGCGCTGACGTCCGGCGTTCCGACCAAGACCCACGTGCTGAACCTGCTGCATCGCCTCGTCGATGGCAAATCCCTCACACCGCCCACCATCGACACACCGCAGGCCCTGACACTCATCAACGAGCCCAAAGCCAATGTCGAACGCTATGATGCGCTGAGAAAGACGGATGCTCGCCATGCGTCATAACCCGGCAAGCGGCGCGATTGTCATCATGCTGCGTCAACTGAAGATGCACGGCATGGCGCAAGCCATCGGTGAACTGACCGAGCAGGGATCGCCGGCATTCGAGGCAGCCATTCCGATCCTGTCGCAGCTTTTGAAAGCAGAAACAGCCGAACGCGAGGTGCGATCGACCGCCTATCAGCTCAAGATCGCCCGCTTTCCGGCCTATCGTGATCTGAACGGCTTCGACTTCACCAGTAGTGAGGTCAACGAAGCGTTGGTGCGGCAGCTCCATCGCTGCGACTTCCTCGACGAGGCCAACAACATCGTTCTGGTCGGTGGCCCAAACATATGGGGCTTGGCACGGGTAAGACCCATGTCGCCACCGCGATCGGCGTCCAGGCTATCGAGCATCACCACAAGCGGGTCCGGTTCTTCTCGACTGTGGAACTCGTCAATGCTCTCGAGCAGGAGAAGGCCCAGGGACGTGCTGGCCAGATCGCCAATCGTCTCGCCCATTCCGATCTCGTCATCCTCGATGAGCTGGGATACCTGCCGTTCAGTGCATCAGGGGGCGCGCTGCTCTTCCATCTGCTGAGCAAGCTCTACGAACGAACCAGCGTGATCATCACCACAAATCTGAGCTTCAGCGAATGGGCCAGCGTCTTCGGCGATGCCAAGATGACCACTGCACTTCTCGATCGGCTCACGCATCATTGCCACATTCTTGAAACCGGAAACGACAGCTTCCGCTTCAAGAACAGCTCAGCCCAAGAACCCAAAACCAGAAAGGACAGAAGCAAAATCTTGACCACCAACGCCGACCCGAAACATACCTAGAAGGCGCGTCAATTCTCGGCGCAAATCCCGGGTCAGCTCTCACTGCAAATCAACAGCCGCATAACTTAAACGAAATGGCCTCCGGCACAATCGGTCCGGTTCAATTTGCAGGTCCGGATGCCAAACAGCGTATAAGCTGGGCAGAAGCGGATGATCCCCGTCACGATCAGCACTAGGCCGATTGCCGAAATGGCGACACGAAGGTAGCCCAAGGACGCCAGCCATGACGTCATGAAGGGCAATGCCATCAGGCAAAGGCCCAAAACCAAGCGGATCACGCGATCCATCGAACCGAAATTCTTCATTTCATCCTCCTGGCGTGGCTAGTGACTCCGATTGCGTCGCGTCTCGACTGAAATGGCGGCGTTGCTTCTTCACTCCCGAGGCGCCGTCTCGGGCTTGCGGCTCAGTTGGCATTTTCCAGACGCGCCCAACGCGCCACCTCTCCGGCAAAGCCTCCCTGCGCGACCGGCTTTCGTCCGGCCTGCGAGGCCGGCATCTCGATCTCGGGCGGGTTCCGGGTGACCTCGACGCCGCAAAAGACGCGCATCAGCATCTCCATGACGGCTGTCACGCGATCATCGGCGATGGAATAGTAGACCTGCCGAGATTCACGTCGCGTCTGGACGACGCCGGCCTGGCGCAGTTCTCCAAGTTGCTGCGACAGCGCCGGCTGCTTGAAGTCCAAGTCTTCCTGGATCTCACTGACCGATCGCTCCTTCTGCGCGATGTGACAGAGCAGTATCAGGCGGCTTGGCGTGCTGAACAGGCGCATAAAGTCCGCAGCCTCAGCTGCCTTTTCCTGCATCGTGTCGAGTGAGAGTGCGGCATCAATCATGCACGGCGCTCCCGATAGTACCAGGACTGACCCTCCGTTACATCCTCGGCATCTTTCATCGAAGATGCCGCCGGCTCGACCAATGGGTCGCCGGGATGCCAGCCTTCCGGTGTCAGGGCGCATTCACGCTCGGACGTCTGCAGCGCTTCCACCAGCCGCAAGAGCTCATCGACCGACCTGCCCACATTCATCGGATACCAGACGATGGCGCGAATAATGCCTTCCGGGTCGATCACGTAGGTGGCGCGCACCGTGCCGCTGTTTTCTGACGAAGCGTCCAGCATCCCGTAGGCCCTGGCAATGACCATCGCCGAATCCTCGATCAGCGGAAAGCCAATCTTGACGCCAAAGCTGCGCTCGATATCGCGCAACCAGGCTACATGAGAATAGAGGCTATCGACGGAAAGGCCGAGCAACTCACAATTCAACCTGGCAAATTGCGTCTGCGCCTTGGCCAGCGCGATGAACTCGCTCGTGCAGACCGACGTGAAGTCCGCAGGATGTGAAAAGAACATCACCCAGCGGCCGCGATAACCGGACAAGGACACATCTCCGCTCGTAGAGCGAGCCGAGAAGCCCGGCGCCTTGTCATTCAGGCGGAGCGCAACGGCGGCGTCAGCTGCGTTCAGGCTCATCTTGTCCATCATGCGTCCTCATCGTTCCCGACACGAACTGCCTATAGCGGGAGCTCAATTTCATAGCCATCGAAAATACATACTTGCATTGTTAATGTAAATATGTATTTTAAGCCCATCGACAGGAGACGACCATGGCTCACGCTAATCTCGATACGCATCTTTCGCACGCGACGGGCATCGTTCGCAGAGCTCTGGAAAGCGCAACGCTGCGCCCGGTGGTTCGGTCATTTTTCGATCCCGCCACCTTCACCATCAGCCACGTCGTAAGAGATCCGTCCTCTCATGCCTGCGCCATTGTCGACAGCGTCCTCGACTATGACCCGGCTTCCGGAAAAACAACGAACGCCTCGGCCCAGGCGCTCATCGATTACATAAAATCCGAAAGTCTCGAAGTGCAGTGGCTTCTTGAGACGCATGCGCACGCTGACCACCTGTCGGCTGCGCCCTTCCTGCAAAAGGAAATCGGTGGTCAGCTCGCCATCGGACGCGAAATCATCCGGGTTCAGGAAGTCTTCGGGAAAATCTTCAACGCCGGTACGGAATTCCAGAGGGACGGCAGTCAGTTCGACCAGCTCTTTCTGGACGGCGACCGTTTCAGCATCGGCAATCTCGATGCAACAGTCCTGCATGTGCCCGGTCACACGCCGGCATGTCTCGCCTATGTCGTCGGCGACGCCGTCTTTCCGGGCGATACGATGTTCATGCCGGATTACGGCACGGCGCGCTGCGACTTTCCAGGCGGTGACGCGCGCCTGCTTTATCGATCGATCAAACGCCTGACACAGCTTCCGGACGAAGCGCGTATGTTCATGTGTCACGATTACAAGGCGCCGGGCCGTGACGATTATGCCTGGGAGACGACGGTCGGCGCCGAGCGCATAGGCAATGTGCATGTCCACGACGGCATCAGCGAGGACGAGTTTGTCGCGATGCGCAATACGCGCGACGCGACGCTCTCGATGCCGAAACTGATCCTGCCATCGGTCCAGGTCAACATGCGCGGTGGACTGATGCCGCCGGCCGAAGACAACGGCGTGCAGTATCTGAAAATCCCTCTGAACGCGCTCTAATAACGAACGGCTTCGCGTGATGTCCGACCTCAACGTCCTCTGGCCGCTGTCCGGTGGCCTCCTCATCGGCCTTTCAGCGGCGCTCTATCTGCTGCTGAACGGCCGTATCGCCGGGATCTCCGGACTGACCGCATCCGCCTTCGGCTGGACAGGCGCAGGGATCAGCCCGCTCGGCCTCGGCTTCCTCGCCGGAATCCTGTCCGGCGCGGCCCTCGCTTTCGCCTGGATACGGCAGGCGGATCTCGCGATCACCTCCTCGCCCGTGCTTCTGATCGTGGGCGGCCTTCTGGTCGGCTTCGGGACACGCTTCGGCTCTGGCTGCACCAGCGGCCACGGCGTCTGCGGTCTGGCGCGGCTGTCGCCCCGCTCTGTCGTCGCTACTGTCGCATTCATGCTCGTCGCGGCGATCACCCTTTTCATCGTCCGCCACGTGATCGGAGGTGTCGCATGACATTCAGGGTACTCGCGTCCGTTCTATGCGGCCTGTTTTTCGGCGCAGGGCTCGTCATCTCAGACATGGTCAATCCGGGGCGCGTTCTCGCCTTTCTCGACGTCACCGGCGCATGGGACCCGTCGCTCGCCTTCGTCATGGGCGGCGCGCTGATCCCGTCGTCGATCGCCTATGCGATCAGGCGGCGCTGGCGCCGCCCGCTCCTCGAGACGCAGTTTCACGTTCCCGAAAGCAGGACCATCGATGGCCGGCTCGTGGGTGGGGCTGTGCTGTTCGGCGTCGGCTGGGGCCTCGTCGGTCTCTGCCCAGGCCCCGCCATCGCATCCCTGGTGACAGGTCGTTGGGAGGCGGCCGTGTTCGCTGCAGCCATGCTCGCAGGCATGTTTGCCTATCGCATGGCCACTTCCCCGCGCAATGCGCCGCGTCCCGCTCACTGAGGAGGAGTTTTTTCATGGATATCCGCAAGATAAACGACAGCATCAGCGTTTCGCCCCAGATCAGGCTTGACGACGCCCATGAGCTGGCGCGGCTTGGCTTCAAGTCCATCATATCGAACCGGCCCGATCGGGAGGAGGATGGTCAGCCAACCGCCGACATGATGGGCATGGCCGCCAAAGGTGCCGGCCTGGAATTCCGGCACGCCCCGGTCGTCGCGTCCGATATCGGTGATCGAGACATTGCGCTCTTCGGCGAAGCGCTGAAGCACCTGCCCAAGCCCGTCCTCGCCTTCTGTCGATCCGGCACCAGAGCTGCGACGCTCTGGGCGCTTTCACAGGCACCTCTCCTTGGCGAAGACGCCGTCCTTTCCGCCACGAAATCCGCCGGCTACGACTTGTCTCAGCTTCGGCCCCGTTTGTCTCTGGCGCCCGTTGCCGAGAATATGGGAGCGAGAGACACGACGCCCTCGACAGCCTGTGACGTTCTGATCGTCGGAGCCGGTGCTGCCGGCATCGCGACGGCCGCCAGCCTACTGAAGCGTCGTCAATGCCTTAACATCGTCCTCGTCGATCCCTCCGAGCGTCATGCCTACCAGCCCGGCTGGACCATGGTCGGAGGCGGGATCTTCAAGCCCGAGGATACGGTCAGGCCGATGCGCGATCTCATCCCCGAGGGAGTCAAATGGGAAAAGGCTTCGGTTGCGGAATTCGAACCGGATCATGATCGCGTGGTTGTGTCCGGCGGTCGTCGCATCAGCTATCGTATGCTGGTGGTTGCTCCCGGGATCAGGCTGAACTGGTCGGCGATCGAAGGCCTCGAGGACTCGCTCGGCCGAAATGGCGTGACCTCCAACTACCGCTACGATACCGCCCCCTATACCTGGTCTCTGGTCCAGAACCTTAAGGGCGGTCGAGCCCTTTTCACCCAACCGCCCATGCCGATCAAATGCGCAGGTGCTCCGCAAAAAGCGATGTATCTGTCGGGCGACCACTGGTTTCGACAGGGCCGGATCAAAGATATCTCGATCCAGTTCCACAATGCCGGACCGGTTCTGTTCGGTGTGAAGGACTACGTGCCGGCGCTGATGGAGTATGTGAAAAAGTATCGCGCCACCCTGAATTTCGGATCTAGGCTTCTTGCGGTCGATGGTTCTCGAAAGGAAGCTCGGTTTGCCAATACGGCTGCCGACGGTACTGTCACCGAAGAGACCGTCGGTTTCGACATGATCCATGTCTGCCCGCCTCAGGTCGCTCCCGACGTCGTCCGCAACAGTCCGCTCGCCAACCAGGCCGGCTGGATCGAGGTCGATGAGGCAAGCCTGCAGCACAAGCGCTATCCGAATGTCTTCTCGCTTGGAGATGCGGCAGGCACGTCAAATGCCAAGACTGCGGCCGCCGCCCGCAAGCAGGCGCCAATCGTTGCGGAAAACGTCCTCGCCGTGCTCGATGGCACATCCATGCCCGCCGCCTATGACGGATATGGATCGTGCCCCCTGACGGTCGAGCGCGGCAAGATCGTGCTCGCCGAGTTCGGCTACGGCGGCAGGCTGCTGCCGACCTTTCCGACCTGGATCATCGACGGCACCAGGCCATCGAGCCTTGCCTGGTACCTGAAGGCCGAAGCGCTGCCGCCGATCTACTGGCATGGGATGCTGAAGGGTCGCGAGTGGCTCGTCCGTCCGGACCTCAAGAAAACGGCCGCCTGAGGACCGAGACAATGACCATGATGCTCGATCCGCTACAATACGGTCTCGGCGCGGTCTCCGGGGGGCTTGTCGGCTTCACGCTGGGCCTGTTTGGCGGTGGCGGCTCGATCCTGGCCGTGCCGTTGATGGTCTATCTTGTTGGCGTGCCGAGCGCGCACATGGCGATCGGCACCAGTGCCTTTGCCGTCGCTGCAAACGCGTTCACGAATCTGCTTGGCCATGCTCGTCTCGGCAACGTCAAATGGCGCTGCGCAGGCATCTACAGCATCACCGGGATCGTTGGCGCCTTCATCGGCTCGACCTTCGGCAAGATGGTCGACGGCCAGAAACTGTTGATCCTGTTTGCCCTGCTGATGCTGGTGGTCGGCGTCCTGATGTTCCGCAAGCGCGGTGCGCTCGGCAATCCGGGCGCCCAGTGCTCGCGCGAAAACGTCCACAAGGTCGCCGGCTTTGGCGGGATGACGGGTATTTTCTCCGGCTTCTTCGGCATTGGCGGCGGCTTCCTGATTGTGCCAGGCTTGATTGCTTCGACGAATATGCCGATCCTCTACGCCATCGGCTCCTCGCTTGTTGCAGTCACTGCCTTCGGTTTGACGACCGCGCTGAACTATGCGTTTTCTGGTTATGTCGACTGGCTGCTCGCAGCAATCTTCATCGCCGGCGGTGTCTTCGGAGGTTTCGCCGGATCGTTCCTTGCAAAACTACTGTCGGCGAAAAAGGGGACACTCAACAGCCTTTTTGCCACACTGATTTTCGTCGTGGCAGCCTATATGCTTTACAGAAGTGTCGGCCCGGCGATGCACGCCTGACGCTCAATAGCTGGAGTTTCCATGTTCGAGCATTTCGACGCGGTCGTCCTCGCCCGCATCCAGTTCGCCTTCACGGTCTCGGCGCATATCATCTTTCCTGCCTTCTCGATCGGCACGGCGAGCTACCTGTTCGTACTCGAGGCGCTGTATCTGAAGACCAGACGGGAGGTCTATCTGGAGCTCTTCAATTTCTGGAAAACGATCTTTGCCGTCGCCTTCGGCATGGGTGTCGTCTCCGGCATTGTCATGTCCTACCAGTTTGGCACCAACTGGGCTGTCTTTTCCGACAAGGCAGGCCCGGTCATCGGCCCGCTGATGGGCTACGAGGTGCTGACGGCTTTCTTTCTGGAGGCAGGGTTCCTCGGGGTCATGCTGTTCGGACGAGAGCGGGTTGGCCCCGGCCTGCATTTCTTCGCCACCGGCATGGTCGCCCTTGGCACACTGATTTCGGCGACATGGATTCTTGCCGTGAATTCCTGGATGCAGACGCCGGCCGGCTTCGGCATGAACGACAAGGGGCAGTTCATCCCCGTCGACTGGTGGGCGGTGATCTTCAATCCGTCTTTCCCGTATCGGCTCGTTCACATGGTTCTCGCCGCCTACCTCACCACGGCTTTCGTGGTCGGCGCGGTCGGTGCCTGGCATCTGCTTCGGCGCACCGCACCGCTGCGGGCCCACACGATGTTCTCGATGGCCATGTGGATGGCCGCCATCGTGGCGCCGATCCAGATTCTCGCCGGCGATGCTCACGGTCTTAACACGCTCGAGCATCAGCCCGCCAAGGTCATGGCGATGGAAGGGCATTTCGACAGCCATCCGGATGGCGCGCCCCTCATTCTGTTCGGTCTGCCCAATCAGGCGGAGAAGCGCGTCGACTATGCGATCGAGATTCCGAAGCTATCGAGCCTCATTCTCAAACATGGTCTGAACGAGCCGCTCGCCGGACTCGACACAATCCCTGACGATACGGAGCCGCCGGTTGCGATCGTCTTCTGGTCGTTCCGTATCATGATCGCGATCGGCTTTGCCATGCTCGGCATGGGCATCTGGTCACTGTTCTGTCGCTACCGCGGGACGCTGACGTCAAATGTCTGGTTGCAGCGCGCGGCAGTCGCCATGGGTCCTGCCGGTTTTGTCGCGGTTCTGGCAGGTTGGGTCACAACGGAAGTCGGCCGGCAGCCCTATACGATCTATGGTCACCTGCTGACATCTCAATCGCACTCCCCGATTGCTGCGCCTGCCGTTGCGACGTCACTGATCGCCTTCGTCATCGTCTACTTCTTCGTTTTCGGAGCAGGCACGTTCTATATCCTTCGGCTCATGGCGCGTTTGCCGCGCGATCCCACCCCGGAACTGCAGGAAGGGCCGATCCGAACCCAAGGGATAACACCGGGTCCTGCGCAAGGAGCCTCCCATGCCCATTGATCTCGCCTTCATCTGGGCTGCCATCATTGCTTTCGCCGTTCTCGCCTACGTGGTCATGGACGGTTTCGATCTCGGCGTCGGCATTCTGTTCCCGTTCTTTCCGGCCGAGAGGGATCGCGACGTGATGATGAATTCCGTCGCACCGGTCTGGGATGGAAACGAGACATGGCTGGTGCTCGGCGGCGGCGGCCTGCTCGCTGTCTTTCCGCTTGCCTATGCGACCATCCTTCCAGCCCTTTACATGCCGCTGATCGCGATGCTGCTCGGGCTAATTTTCCGGGGTGTCGCCTTCGAGTATCGCTGGCGCACGAAGCGCTGGAAGCGCGTCTGGGACGTTGCGTTTGCTGGCGGCTCGATCCTCGCCGGTTTCTGTCAGGGGATCGCTCTCGGTTCTCTCGTCCAGGGTATAGCCGTGGTTGATCGCGCCTATGCCGGTGGCTGGTGGGACTGGCTGACGCCGTTCTCCGTTGCGACTGGACTTGCTCTGGTGATCGGCTACAGCCTGCTTGGCTCGACGTGGCTCGTCATGAAGACGGAAGGCACTCTCGCTGTCCGAGCGAAAAGGCTGGCTTTGCCGCTCGCCATTGCAACCGTGGGAGCCATGGGCATCTTCAGCCTCTGGACGCCTTGGCTGCGGCCGCTCTATCTCGACCGGTGGTTCGGTTTCCCGACGATGATCTTTAGTATCATCGTTCCGCTTCTCGTCCTCGGCTGCCTCTATCTGATCATGATGGGGCTGCGATCCGGCAAGGACGTCCAGCCGTTCCTGGCGTCTCTCGGACTGTTCATCCTTGGCTACGCCGGCATCGGAATCAGCTTCTATCCCTATATTGTCCCTCCCTCACTAACGATCTGGGATGCGGCCGCGCCTCCCGAAAGCTTGTCGTTTCTGCTTGTTGGCGCTTTGGTGCTGGTGCCCATCATTCTGGGTTATACTGTATACGCTTACTGGGTGTTCCGCGGGAAAGTCCGACACGGCGAGGGATATCACTGATGACGAGCGGCGTCGTCTGGGGAAAGCGTTTCCTTTGGTTCGTATCCCTCTGGATCGTCGGTGTCGGAGCAACCGGCGTCATAGCGTTCGGTATTCGCCTATGGCTAACGCTGAATTAACATTAAAGCGACTGCACCATGCAATATCAACAAGGATTGACCAGTCTAACATCTGGCGCTGTCCCGCAAAATTTGCAGTGCGCACTTCAACGGAATTTCGATTTTAAGCAGAATTTGAGGCGCCTAATAGGCGCTGTCAGCATAAACATTGTCGGCATTGTCAGGCAGTTGGTACGGCTCCTGGTCGCGCGGAAAGGTTCAATCTGGCAGGCCGGCGGTAAACGTCGGGGCGGCAACCGGTGAGGTGCCGCACACACCAATGACCGACAGCATAGGCCATGCGTGCGGATTATGACGGTGCGAAGTCAATAAACGCGCCGATGGTCTTTACCATGTAATAATCGATAATCTTCCATTATCGATTGTTTTCCGGAAACCCGGATTTCGGCCCTTGCGGAGCCCCGGACAACCTCCCGGCTAGGCGATGACGAGAAAATCGGCCGCCGTGAGAACCGCCTTGTTGTCGAGCGTGGCGAACTGCACGGAGCCGCCCGCGCCATCGCCGTTGCCGTCGAACAGCAGCACGCCGGTCTTGCTGTTGTAGACGATGCGGTCGCTTGCATCGAGCGTTGCACCGGCGACGCCGAGATCCTTGAAGGCAGCGCCGTTGAGGGGGCCGAGCGCCAGGCCGGCGAAGAACGAGCGGTCGAGGCGGATCGTTTCGCTCGGCGCATCGAAATCGGTGATCCGGTCGATGTTGCCACTGCCGGTCGTCGAGGCGAAGGCGAAGGTGTCGGCGCCGCTGCCGCCGGTGAGGATATCGGCGCCTAGGCCGCCGTCGAGGATGTTGGCGACGCCGTTGCCCTTGATGATGTTGGCGAGACCATTGCCGGTAGCCTTGATTTCGGCGCGCCCTGTCAGCGTAAGGTTCTCGATCGCCTGGCCGGCCAGCGAGAAGGCGACGGAACTGTTGACCATGTCCGTGCCCCCGCTGGCGGCCTCGAATACACGGTCGCCGATGTTGTCGACGATATAGGCATCGTTGCCGCCGCGCCCGTGCATCTGGTCGGCTTGGGTGCCGCCGTCGATGCGGTTGGCGCCGCTGTTGCCGGTGATGACGTTGGCGGAACTGTTGCCGGTCGCGTTGATCGCGGCCGACCCGGTCAGGGTCAGGTTCTCGATGGCCTGGCCCGACAGCGAGAAGGACACCGCGCTGTTGACCGTGTCCATGCCTGCATTGTTCGCCTCGAACACGCGGTCGCCGGCGTTGTCGACGATATAGGTGTCGTTGCCGCCTTTCCCGTACATCTGGTCGGCGTTGGTGCCGCCGTCGATGCGGTTGGCGCCGCTATTGCCAGTGATGACGTTAGCGGAACTGTTGCCGACGCCGTCGATTGCGCCCGAGCCGGTCAGCACAAGGCTTTCGATCGCCTGACCCGAAAGCGAAAAGGAAACGGAGGCATTCACCGTGTCCGTACCCTTGTTCTTCAGCTCGACGATCCTGTCGCCAATGGCGTCAACGACATAGATGTCGTTGCCCGCGCCGCCTGCCATCACGTCGGCATGGGCGCCGCCATCGAGCCTGTTGTCGCCCGCATTGCCGGCCAGCGTGTTGGCGAGACCGTTGCCCGTTGCCGACAGGTTCAGCGTTCCCATGAGAATGACGTTCTCGATGTCGCCGGCGAAATGGCCGGTATCCGAGATATCGACAGAAAGGACGCCCGATTTCACCGTGTCGTCGCCGTCCGGAGGAAGGGCGTCGTCGTCGTAGGCGGCAACCTCGCTGACGACATCGTCGGCATCGTCGACGACGTAGGTATCGTTGCCCTGGCCGCCCGCAAGCCGATCAGCACCGGCGCCGCCATCAAGCGTATCGGCGCCGTCATTGCCCCAGAACGTGTTGGAAAATTCGTCTCCCGTCAGGCTGTCGTCCGAAGCGCCACCGAGAATATTCTCGACACTGTAGATTTCCGAAGCGTAGAAGCCTCCCACCATGATGTAGGATTGTGCAGCACCCTGCATCTGCGCGACGACAGAGCCTGCTGCCGTACGGTAATCGACGGTATCGCTGCCATTGCCGCCGAAGATGCTGTCGAAGCCGCCGCCGCTGGCGCTGTCGACGATGAGGTCGTCGCCATCGCCCCCATCGAGGGTGTCCGCTCCGTAGCCGCCGTCGATAATGTCGTTGCCATTGCCGCCGGACAGGATGTCACTGTCAAATCCGCCGACAATATCGTCGATGAAATCGTCGCCCTTGACGATGCTGGCGCCGGATGAATACCGGTCGACGATCGAATGCCGGACGATGTTGACGATCTGCCCGCCGGTGAACCCCGCCGTCGGATCGCTGTAGACCACGGCCATGCGGCCGACGCCGATGGGGGCGATGCTCGGATCGTGCGGGTCGTTGCCGCCGTCCGGTGATCGCAGAATGTCGCGCGCCGCCAGTTCGTTGCCGTTGGCGTCGATCAGTTCGACGAAGGTTTGTATCCCGTCGCGAACGACCGTCACCGCGAAGAGACCATTGTCCAGCTGTGTGATGTCCGGCTCGGTATGGCCCGGTGCGCTGACAGTCTTCACCTGGAGGCGGACGGCATTGTTGCCCTGCGCGTTCACTTTTGCCAGCGTGATGCCGGCGGCATCCGCTCCCCACTGGTTGTCCTCGTAGGCAATGGCAAAGCCACCGTCCTTCGTCGCCGTCACGCTGGCATTGCGATTGACGGTGCCGTCCGTGTCGAGAAGGGTCGCCGCCTTGACCTGACCGCCCGTCGAGGAGCGGACGGCATACCAGATCTCGGTCTGGCTTCCGATGGTCCGGGTCCAGGTGATGGCGACGTTGCCGCCTTCCAGACGCGCCATGGAAACGTCCGTATCCCGTGCGCCCGACGTATCCAGAGCGACGGTCATGCCCGGCGTTCCGTCGTTGCCGAAGAACGAGACGACCACATCGCTGTTCGAACTGGTGATCGCCTGCTGGTAGCCAACGGCGAAGCCGCCGCCCGAAAGCCCGACGACGTCGGCATGCGTCGAATCCGGCGCGCTGAAATCCGTGGCCGGGGTGACGACATCGCCGAACGTGCCGTTGACGATGGTGAAGCCGACCGAATCGGAATCCTGGCCGGCGATGACGATATTGCCGTTGCTCAGCTCGCTGACGGCACTGTTGGTGCTGATGATCGGCCCGAACCGGCTTTGGGCGAGCTCGCCATTGCTGCCGGTGAAAAAGATATCCCCTTCGGTATGCCCGAACTGATCGCCGATACCCACGATGCCGCCATGGGAAAGGCGGGCGATGGACGCCTTTCCACTGACGAAATCGAAGGGAAGCGGCTGCGCCTCATGGCCGTCGTCGAAATCGTAGGTGACCGTCACCGTCATGGGGCCAGCTTTCTTTTTTAGCTCATTCTCGATTTCTAACATAGTTCGGCGGATTGAGAAGCGTGAACCCGACCGGCGCATGACTGCGCTTCAAAACGGCGGGATCTGTCGATGTCGCGTTTCCGGTGGGCTTTCCAGCTGGCGGCGAGCCTGAGATGAAGCAGGTGAACCACGCCGCCCTGCCGATGGAGCCGCAGTCCCCCGATCCGCAAAAAGCAATCCCGGCGAAAATGAATGCCGTCCTCGAGACAGCCGAAAGCCACTGACGTTCGTCCTGGTGCGTAGTGCAGTCCACAAAACACTCCGAAGGGTCTGGTATACGGCAGTGCAACGGGCCTTTTCCGGCGTCTTCGGGATCGGCGGTGGATTTCTGATCGCCTCCACCAGAATGCCGATCATCAATGCACTCGGCTCGTCCCTAGTCGCTGTGACCGCGCTCGGACTGACTGCCGCCGTCAGTTATGCGGTGTCCGGTCTGGTGGACTGGCCTTTGGGGCTACTCTTTGTCGGTGCGGTATTTTGGGCGGCTTCGGAGGATGACGCTGGTCAGGTGGCTTTCGGCGAAAAGAGGCAACCTCAACGCGCTATTTGCTATCCTCATCGTCATCGTCCCGATCTACACGATAGGTCATGGCCGTATTGTCATGAATAGCGGCAGAACTCTTAGGGTAGAACGCATCGGCCTGTTTTTGAAGCCAATTGCCGTCCTCGTCGCGAAGGTTGTCGAGCACCCGATGCACATTTTGTCTTCAGCCGAATGGTGCTTGTGCATGACGCGGCGAATATATCTGGATATCATAATAAAGACGCAGCACGGTATCATTGACCCAACCTGGCTCGAATCCAGCCGAGGGGAGGTTGCCACGACAGCGCCGATGTCGTAGGTAGGCGTCATGTCGCAACGGGTACAGGCGGGGCAGCAAGATGCTGCTCAGCCATTCCGCAAAGAGCCACCAGAGCTTGCCGCGCTATCTCTTTATCCCGATGACTGGGCCCTGTTTCTTGATGTGGATGGGACATTGGTGGATCTGGCCGTAACGCCGGATGCAGTTGTGGTGCCCACTGGACTGGCCAGTGACCTTGTCTCCCTGTCGCAAAGGCTGAATGGCGCATTGGCGCTCGTCACCGGACGATCCATCGCATTCATAGACGGTCTATTGTCGCCCTGCCTGTTTCCGGTGGCAGGCCTCCATGGAAGCGAGCGGCGCGGACCCGACGGCGAGCTTCATACGCTGGCGCATTCGCAGGTCTTCGAGCGGATCAAGAATGAAATCTCCATCCAAGCAGGATTGTGGGAAGGCGTTCTGTTGGAGGACAAGAGGGCGGCGGTCGCCCTGCACTATCGCATGGCCCCCGAAAGGGAGCCGGATGTCGAGCAACTGATGCTGCGATGCGCGGGCGAGGCTGGACCGGACTGGGCCCTGCAGCGCGGCAAGATGGTGATCGAGATCCGGCCCGCGCTTGCCGACAAGGGTAGCGCAGTGGAATCGTTCCTGGCCCGCGAACCCTTCAAGGGACGCCGTCCGATGGCCATCGGCGACGACATCACGGACGAGGCCATGTTCGATATCGTCAATGCACGGGGTGGGCTGTCCGTTCGGGTCGGGCCTCTCACGGACCAGACAGCGGCGCGGGCATCGTTCTGTACGCCGGGCGAAGTCCGTGCTTTTCTCGCACGATCCGGACGCGGAATCGTTCCGAAAAATTGATGGAAAGGACTCTGCATGAGTCGACTGGTTGTTGTGTCCAACCGCGTGTCCCTGCCGGCGAAAGATGGCTCCCCGCCGGCTGGCGGCCTTGCCGTTGCCCTGCAGGCGGCGCTGGAAGAGCGGGGCGGCGCTTGGATGGGCTGGTCGGGAAACACAAGTGCCCTGGCCGAATCCGCGGCGCTGACGCTCCAGCAGCGCGACAACATCACCTACGCCCTTACCGATCTGACGGAAACGGATGTCGAGGAATATTATCACGGCTTCGCCAATCGCGTCCTCTGGCCGCTCTGTCATTACCGCATGGATTTGGCGGAATACGGTCGAAAGGAGATGGCAGGATAT
Source organism: Ensifer soli (assembly GCF_041928815.1). Lineage (NCBI taxonomy): Bacteria > Pseudomonadati > Pseudomonadota > Alphaproteobacteria > Hyphomicrobiales > Rhizobiaceae > Ensifer > Ensifer soli. The sequence continues at coordinate 22,603 of NZ_JBHFEI010000018.1, forward strand.
TTCCGCGTCAACCGCTTCTTCGCGCAACGACTGGCGCCGCTGATCCAGCCTGATGACGTGCTCTGGATCCATGACTATCATCTGATCCCGCTGGCCGCCGAACTGAGGCAGATGGGCATTCAGAACCGGATCGGATTTTTCTTGCACATTCCCTGGCCACCCGCCGATCTCGTCGTCATGATGCCGGCTCACCAGGACATTGTGCGCAGCCTCTCCCATTATGATCTCGTCGGTTTCCAGACTGATTACGATTTGCAGAATTTTGTTGGTTACCTGCGGCGCGAGGAGATTGGCGACGACATCGGCGATGGGCGGTTCCGCTCGCATGGTCGCGTGTTCAGGGCCGGTGCGTATCCGATCAGCATCGAAACGGCAACGTTTGCCGACTTTGCGAAGAAAGCCGCGTCCAATGCCATGGTGCGCAAGGCTCGCCAGAGCGTCGAAGGTCGCGACCTTATCATCGGCGTAGACCGTCTTGATTATTCGAAGGGGATCATACAGCGGCTCGACGCCTTCGAGCGGTTCATCACTACTAATCCCGCCTATCAGAACAAGGTGACATTTCTCCAGGTCACGCCAAAATCACGCTCGGAAGTGCCCGAATACGAGCAGATGCAGAAGATGGTGGCCGAGCAGGCAGGGCGGATCAACGGCGCCATCGGCACAGTCGATTGGGTGCCGATCCGTTACATCAACCGCTCGATCAGCCGCAGCGTCCTTGCCGGACTCTATCGGCTGGCGGCGGTCGGCTTCGTAACCCCGTTGCGTGATGGCATGAATCTTGTGGCCAAGGAATACGTGGCGGCGCAAGACCCCGAACGGCCAGGCGTTCTCGTCCTGTCGCGTTTTGCCGGAAGTGCGCGGGAGTTGAAGGGCGCGGTCCTCGTCAATCCCTACGATTCCGAGGGGACAGCCAACGCCGTGGCGAAAGCGCTCTCCATGTCGGTACAGGAGAGACGGGAACGCTGGCGATCGATGATGGATTATCTGCTCGACAACGACGTCATGCAGTGGTGCGACACCTTCCTACAGGATTTGACGATGGGGCAATAGGGCGCGCAGTCAAGTGCGGCGCCACTGGAGGACATTTGGGGCATCAGCTATCAAGATCCGCCCGAGGCGCGCGCCCCGGAAAACTCAGTGCGTTGGCGGGATTGGCGTAGAATCTCGAACCGATCAGGCGGACCCTTTTTCCGGACACGTCCATAATGTAGCGCCCCGCCTGCTCGGGAGTTGTCTGGCGCATGCTCAACCCGACGGACAACGCACTCATATCGTTATCATCCGCAAGGCAAGCGCTCGGCGCGCCCACGCCTGCTGTCATGAGCATAGCAAGAATGCATAATTTTCCCATGTTATATCCCCTTCTGTCTGCCAAAAGACAGAACGACGGCCAAAGTTCCATCGCGCCTGCATCTCGAGACTTGTGATCGGCACCATGACAGGCAATAGACACTGCACCAACCTCGCCTGTCTGACCATGCTGATCCGGCGCGGAATTCACTGTCCGGCGTCAGGAGCGAGCACGTATGTCGAAATGGCAATGGATGATCGGCAGGCTTCTCAAGCGCCTATGGCTCCGGCCGGCCCTGTTCGCGCTTGCGGGTTTGTTTACCGCCCTGTTCTCCGTATTTTTCTCGCCTTCCTTACCGCTTGATTTCGGGAGCCGCATTGGCGCCGACGCCGTCGACAATATCCTCAACATCCTCGCCTCCAGCATGCTGGCTGTAACGACATTTTCGCTGAGCACGATGGTGACGGCCTATGGCGCGGCAACGACGAATGTCACCCCACGCGCTACGACACTGGTCGTCGAAGACACGACGACCCAGAACGTCCTGGCGACATTCATCGGCACCTTCCTGTTCAGCCTGGTGGGCATTGTGGCGCTGAGTACCGGCGCCTATGGCGAGGAAGGGCGCGGCATTCTGTTTCTGGTAACGCTGGTCGTCATCGCCATCATCATCGTCACGATGCTGCGCTGGATTGACCACCTTTCACGGCTGGGCCGTGTTGGCGACACGATCGACCGGGTCGAACGGGCTGCCATGCAGGCCCTGATGGCGCGCGCCGGATCTCCCCACCTTGGCGGCGTCCCTGCGAAAACCGACCCGGCCGGCGGCGTCCGCCTGTACCTCGACGATATCGGCTACCTACAGCATCTGGACATTGGCACCTTGAACCGCCTTGCCGAGAACCACCAGCTGCGCCTGCAGGTCCTCGTCCTGCCGGGCGCTTATGTCGATCCGTCCCGAACCGTTCTCTGGCTGCCGAGGGAACTGCACGATGACGACATGAATGCCTTTCGGGCGGCATTCACGGTCGGCGTGCGGCGGTCGTTCGAACAAGACCCACGCTTCGGACTGTCGGTTCTTTCGGAAATTGCGTCCCGTGCCCTGTCACCCGCGGTCAATGATCCGGGCACGGCCATTGATGTGCTGAGCCGCTCCGTCCGGTTGTTTCATGCGTACAGCCTGCGTGACGATCACGAGATCGTCTATCCGCTGGTCGCCGTGCCCGGTCTCAACGCGGACGATCTTTTCGACGATTTTTTCCTGCCAATAGCGCGGGACGGGGCCTCACTGGTGGAGGTTCACATCAGGCTGCAAAAGACCCTGCAGGCCGTTGGCTATATGAGCGATAGCTATCGGATTGCGGCCCGGCGCCAGTCCCGTCTGGCACAGGAACGTGCGGAGATTGCATTGCAGATTGAAAGTGACAAACGCATCCTGCGCACGCTCGTCATTCAATAGCCAATCCAAGTAAGGCAATATCCCGTTGTCTTGCAAAGGAGAATCCGCTTGTGATAGCCTGAATTGGACACCCGACCTTATCTCATATGCGACCTTGCCAAACACAACGGAATAAGCCCTGCGGAGGCGGAACGGCTGCTGAACCAGTTCGGGAATGATCGTAAGGCATCAATAGCGGACAGACCATCATGTGTGTTCGAGATGACAATTGACGGCCTGTTTTTCTTTAGAACAGGATATTGTGCTGTTCCTGTTCCGATGTCGCCCGAAATCTCTCCCGCGTGCTTTTGAAACATTTGAACTCGCCGATAGAGGGTGACACCTCCGGTTAAGGACCATTTCAGGACGACATTGTTAATTTAAAACCTCAATTATTATGGAACTTCAGCGTTGCGCAACGCTTGGGGTATGGTGAAAAAGACGTGCTTATCCTGAAGCCAAGATTTTATTTCAGCCCGTCGTAACGTTGAGCCATCACCGAAGTCCAACCCGTATGGCCCTACATTGAAGCACCTTCGATGTCGCGTCTTTCAAAACGGAGGTATTGGCTTTGCGAGATCCGACATGTGTGATCGTTACCGGTGCTGCCGGTAATCTCGGCCGTGCAGTTGTTGCCACGCTCGCTGGGCGGGATATTTGCCTGGTCTGTGTCGACAGATCCTCAGAGGAGCTGGAAGCCTTTGCGCGTACACTTCCTCCCAAAGCGAGAGTGCTAACATTCGCCGGCGCAGACCTCAGCGATCCGATAGTGGCGCAGGCTATGGTCGAGGCTGCGGTTGATCGTTTCGGCCGTGTCGATGCCATGGTCAATACGATCGGAGGCTTTGCGACCGGTCCCGTCACCACGCACGCACTGGCGCAATGGGACATGATGATGACGCTGAATGCCCGCGTCGCGCTGGTTACGAGCGTTGCCGTCTTGCCAGTCATGCAGGCAGCAAGTTATGGGCGAATTGTCCATATTGCAGCCGTCCCGGGCTTGAAGGCGGGTGCACACCAGGCGGCCTATGCCGCGTCAAAGGCTGCTGTCATCCGACTGACGGAGAGCATCGCGGCCGAACACCGCAATGATGGCATCACCGCGAACTGCATCCTGCCGGGCACCATCGACACACCACAAAATCGCGCAGCCATGCCGGATGCCAAAACGACGGCATGGGTTTCATCCAGTTCCATAGCGCAACTCATTGCGTTTCTGATTTCGCCGGCAGCGGCGGTCGTTACCGGTGGTGCCATCCCGGCAACTGGATTGGCATGAGGGCCGGGCGTATGATCAGTTTCGCCGATCCTGCTCAGTTGGCTTTAGTTCTTTGGGGCGCGCCAGGCGTCGTGGTCGCGGTTGCATTTTTGGCCCTGGGGATAGACCGCATCGATAGCGCGGCCGTTGGTGCCTATGCTTTTCGGCCCCTGCTTGTGCCCGGCCTCATTCTCTTATGGCCTCTGGTCATATGGCGTTGGGTCATTCTTGCCAAGAGCCGGGGGGAGTGAAGATATGCAACGTGCGCACAGGAGGGCTCATGCGCTGATTTGGAGCATTCTTGCCATCGCTCTGCCGCTTTGCCTCGGGGTGATACTCATATCCACGTCGGGGCCTTCGCGAGACGCACCATCTGTCCGCCTTTCAGCGCCTGTCCAGCAGGAGACGACACCATGAGCGCAGCTTACAAGCCGGTCGGTTGGAACCGGAACAAGCTTCTCTATGATGGATTTCTCCTGTGCGGTGTCATTGCCTATCTGCTCGTCTATCTGGAGCTGGCACCCCGGCTTTCGCTAGCGGTGCGGTTGGTTGATGTACCAATACTGCGCATGCGCGCCTTCGGATCGCTGGCCTTCCTGCTGCTGACCGTTGTTCTCGCCATTGGGCCGCTGGCACGATTGGATAAGCGCTTCCTGCCTCTGCTTTACAATCGCCGGCATTTCGGCGTCATGACTGCGATCGTCGCCGCCACGCATGCTATGTTTGTTCTGGACTGGTATTTTTCCTTTAGTGCGACACCAAGGCTGACGGCGCTTTTCACAAGCAATACGAGTTTCGACAGGCTCGTCGGATTTCCTTTCGAGCTCTTCGGTGTCTTCGCCCTCATTATCCTGATCGTACTTGCAGCGACCAGTCATGACTTCTGGCTTTCGTTTCTGTCGCCTCCTGTCTGGAAGGCAATGCATATGAGCGTCTATGCGGCCTATGCGGCGCTCGTGTTGCATGTGGGTTTGGCGGCGCTTGCCGATACTCAAAGCGCATTAAAGGCGGTTCTTGTAGGGGCCAGCCTAACCCTTTTGGTTGTGCTTCATCTTTTGGCCGGCCGAAAGGAACATGCCATCGACGCCAGCGGCTCGCCGGTTGCGCCCGGCACCGGCTGGATCGATGTGGGGCAAATGGCAGACCTGTCCGAAGGGCGGGCGATCATTGGCATCTTGCCAGGCGGAGAGCGCGTTGCCGTCTTCCGGTTCAAGAACAGACTGTCGGCTTTGTCCAATCTCTGTTCGCACCAGAATGGTCCGATTGGCGAAGGGAAAGTGGTACTGGGATTCGTGACATGCCCCTGGCATGGCTATCAGTACCGGCTTGAAGACGGGTGTTCGCCGCCGCCCTTCAGGGAGCGTATCCGCAAATACCGCGTATCCCTGTCAGGAACGCGCGTGTTGGTCGATCCGGTCGGAGTGCCTCTTGGAACACGGATTGAACCCCTCGATATTACCGAGGCACTGTTGCCAGCATCGCTTTCACCCGCGACCGCGAGGACGACGCCATGACGCTTCAAATGCCGGACCACGGCTTTTTCGTTGGCTATTTCAGGAAGGTTCCGCCTGCGATTCGCCGGTTTGCCTTGGTATTCGGCGCCTTTTTTCTGACCGGGCTTGTCGGCGCGTCGCTTGCTCTTGCGCTATCGGAGAAACGACCCGGCTCCGGTGGCTATGTCGATGAGCTGCGCGGCGGGCGTGTCGCCGGCTTTGTCGAAATGCGGCCTTACCCCATCCTGCGTGTTCCTGGGCAGGATGGAGGTGCACCCCGTGCCATCATGCTTTCGGGGCAAGGCAAGACCGGCGTGGCAGGCAGTGCCGCGCCGCTAAGCGGTCAATGGGCGGAGGTCAGCGGCATTTTCGTTAAGCGCGGTGATCTCGATATGCTGCTGGTCGGCGGACACGACGGCCTGCGCGCTGCGCCGCAACCTATCGATGCCGCCCAACCGATGACGGCAGTTCCGCTGGGGCGATGGCGTCTCACAGGAGAAATTTGCGACGGTAAGTGTTTCGCCGGTGCGATGAGGCCTGGATCTGGGCTCGCGCATAAGGCCTGTGCAAACCTGTGCATCACCGGTGGCGTTCCACCTGTGTTCGTTACGACATCGCCCATCGACGGCCGCAGTTTCTTGATGATGGCAGATGCAGAAGGTGGGCCGCTGCCAAAGGCGCTTCTCGATCAGACCGCTGTCCTGATCGAGTTGGAGGGTGATGTCGAGCGGCGCGATGACATCCTGGTCTTTCGCGTTGACGTGTCTCAGCAGAGGTGAACCGGCTTATGAGCGATGAGAAGAAACTGTCGGTCGTCCATCATCTTGCAGGGCTTTCTCTTGTCGCGGGCATAGTAGTCTGTCTCGCCGCCCTGTGGGTATACGGTCTGCCATTCTTGCGCGGCTCAGTTTTCAACGACCTCTTTTTGATCATCTATGCCGTCGTTGCCTTCGGCTTTCTGACAATGGCAGACCGTCTCGCAAACGCGTTGCCGCTTCGCCGATAGGGCATTCATCCTCTTTGGTTGCAGGCTTTCAGATGTGCACAGTTTAGCGGTTCTAACCGGGAGAAAATACATGACGAAGCTTATTCCCTCTGTTCTTGGAGTGTCTGTAATGGTGATGATGGCGACGCAGGGTGTCACCGGAGAAATCAATACGACGAAGGGTATCGCGATTTCGGGGTATGATGCCGTTGCCTATTTCACTGAGGAAAAGCCAGTGAAGGGCAGCGAGGCCTACTCGGTGACCTACAAGGATGCCGATTATCTGTTTTCCTCCGCCCAGAACCGCGATGCCTTTAGCGCCAGTCCGGAGACATACCTCCCCCAATATGGCGGATACTGCGCCTACGGGACGGCAGCTGGCTACAAGGCGCCGATCGATCCATCCGCGTTTACCCTTGAGGGCGGAAAGCTCTATCTCAACTATAGCAAGAGCATTCAGAAGACCTGGCGACAGGATATGTCCGGTTACATCCGCAAGGCCGATGACAATTGGCCCACCGTCAAGGCGCAATAGCGCCAATGCAGGCGTGAAAGTGCGATGAACAGGAGACTGGCTCTCGCACATTCACGCAGTCGCGCCGGCGTTTCAAGCCGGATCAGGATTGAGCAGTTTCATCACCGCATCATGGTCTTCGTCGAGATGCGGCGGCCGGCTGCGATACTGGACAGGTGTGGCGGACATTTTCAGCGGATTGCCGAGAACGCGAATGGGAGGCGTTTGATCGTCGCCGTGCATTTCGACAACCATACCGCGTGCCAAGGTGTGAGGATCGGTCAAGACAGTGTCGATCGAAGTGACACGGCCTGCCGGCACACCTGCGGCCAGCAAGCGGTTCTCCCAGGACGCCGCCGTGTCCTTACTGATCTCGGCTTCGATGATCCTTTGCAACGCCGCGATGTGGACGAGCCTGTCCCTGTTTCGGGCGAAACGCTCGTCCTTGGCGAGTTCGGGCTGGCCAATAGCTTGAGTGAAACGCGCGAACTGCGCGTCATTGCCTACGGCCACGGCGAGATGTTGGTCAGATGCTCTGAAGGTCTGATAGGGAGCAATGTTGGGATGCGCATTCCCAAGGCGAGCCGGCACGCGACCCGAAACGAGATGATTGGTTGCCGCATTGACCAGCCAGGCAACCTGACTATCATAGAGTGCCAAATCGATATACTGGCCCTCTCCAGTCCGGTCACGATGGCGCAGTGCCGCGAGAATCCCGACGGTTGCGTACATTCCGCACATGACATCGGCGATCCCGACGCCGACCTTGACGGGCGTGCCACCAGCTATGTCCGGCTCCCCTGTTATGCTCATGATGCCCCCCATCGCCTGGATCAGGAAGTCGTAGCCCGTCCGGTCGCAGTAAGGGCCTGTCTGGCCAAACCCGGTGATGGAACACCAGATGATGTCGGGCTTGATCTTGACGAGATCCTCGTATCCGATTCCGCGGCGGGCCAGATCGCCGGGCTTGTAGTTTTCAACGACGACGTCGGAGATCGCTACAAGCCTGAGGACCAGCGCGACGCCCTCCTCGCTTGCCAGGTCGATGGCGACGGATTTCTTGTTGCGATTGGCACACAGGAAATAGGCGCTGATATCGCTGTCGTTGCCCTCCGCGTCCGGTACAAACGGCGGTCCCCAGTTGCGTGTATCGTCACCACATCCGGGCTTCTCCACCTTGATCACCTCCGCACCTAGATCAGCCATCAGTTGCGTTGCGGTCGGCCCGGCCAAGATGCGCGACAGGTCGAGAACACGCAGGCCCTCCAGGCTGCCCATTACCAGTTTCGTGTCTGATGAGGTCATGTCTTGATCGTCCCGGGTAAGAGTTTCAGGCTTTCCACGGCGCTGCCTTGAACCAGCCGACGAGATAGGCGGTCGCAATCAGCAAGGCAAAGCCGGCAAGATTGGCGATCGCAGTGGGGAATGGGGTTCGGCCGGCATGGTCGAGCCAGATACCGATCATCTGCGCTACGACCATGCCGGCAATGAAGACCGCCAGGGATTGCTGCCCGACCTTCATCAAAACACGGGTTGCCGGGAAAATGGCCGGATGCATCAACCGCCGGCCGCCGTCACCGACGGCGTGAACGGCGATATAGGCAAGGGCAAGGAAATGCACCAGCCGAGCCAAGCCAAACACCGTCTTGTTCGTCAGCGGCAGGAGGGCATGGGCCGCATCACGAAAGAATGGCACCGCGTCGAGGACACGATACCAGGCAAAGGGAATGGACGTCAGCACGATGGCAATCGCCAGCACCATCCGCCATCGATTGAGCGGCGGCGGCGTCAGTGTGCCACGCATCAGAAAGAAGCCGATGAAGAAGATCAGTTGCCAGCCGAACGGGTTGAAAAACCAGGAGCGCCCGCTCCAGGGTTCGGCTGGAAAATGTACGAGGGAAAACTGGGCCGTCAGCCACAAGGCCGCCATCAGCAGCAAGGGGAGGAAGCGATGGACGCGCTCCGCCAACAGCATGGGCGGCATCAGGGCAAGGATCACCATGTACATGGGCAGGATATCGAAATAGTTGGGAACATAGGTCAGCGCCAGCAGTCCTGTGAGCAGCGGTGCGGGATCGTCGAAGAACCGCACCAGATTAAGGCTCTGGATATAGGAAGTGCCGTCGGGCTTGGTGCCCGCAACGGCCATCAGCGCTGCGATCACCAGAAACACGCAGACATGCGCCCAGTAGATCTGCCAGATACGGTGGGTGACCCGGGCCGTCAGCATACCGATGCCCTCCCGGTCGTACAGGCGCCCGAAGGCAATGGCAGAGGCCATGCCGGAGAGGAAGACGAACATCTCGGTTGCATCCGAAAAGCCGAAACGCGCGGGGATCCACAATGCCCAGTGATCGTTCGGCACATGGGCAAGAAGGATGATCAGCATGCCGATACCGCGGAAGACGTCGAGACGCGGGTCGCGTGGCCGCTTTGCGCGCTGCGGCAGGTGGGGCGCTTCAGCGCGATCAGAATGCGTTCTGGTAAGCATCAGCGTCAAATCTGCATGAGATGAGGGTAAACTGGCTTCGGGTCGCGGCTGCGGAAAGCTCCCGGCGCAGGTCGATTGCGGTCTCGACACAGACGCCATACCCGCCAAAACCCCTGGCAACGGTTGCGAAATCCGTTTCGCCGAGTGCGACGCCCGCAGCCGCCAGACCGGCGGAGGCCTGTTTCAACGCAATCAGTGCAAGACTGCGATCCTGAAAGACGACGATGGTGACGGGATGGCCAAGGTCGCGCAGCGTCGCAAGCTCGCCGATCCCCATTTCCAGTCCGCCGTCGCCCATGACGGCGAGGACACGGCGTGCCGGGTTGGCGGTCTTTGTGCCGATCGCCAGCGGCAAAGCCGCAGCCATTGTGCAGAAGCCCGACGATTGAAGCAGCGACAGCGGCCGGTTCGCCACCCATTTCTGCGACAGGAGGATGCGATGGGCGCCGCTGTCGACGGTGACAAGGGCATCTGCGCCCGCGGCCTCATGGATGGCGTCGATGATCGCATGCGGTCCCCAGTCGGCCCGCGTCGCGAACTGCGCCGCGAGTTGGCGTTTGGCGCGTTGCGGCTCGCCCTCCGCCCAGGTTTTGCAAGGTATGACGGCGTTCGCCAGCGCGGCTGCCACCGCTGCGGGATTGGCGGCGATGCGTCTCCCCGCCTGGTGCATCGCGTGATCGGGAGCAGCCGCCGTGATCTCGACAATCCGCCCGGCGTCCAGGACGGGATCGAGCCAGCCGAGGCGCATCTCGATCGGATCGTAGCCGATCGTCAGGAGAAGATCGCAGTGCTTTACCAGATCAAGCAGCACGGCATCGGCGACGGGAGACAGGCCGGCACCGCCCATGGCAAGCGGGTTGTCTTCCGGGATCAGCCCCTTGCCCTTGTACGTCGTCACGACCGGGGCTCCGATGGCGTCGGCCAGCCGTAGAACATGGGCGCCGGCATCGGCCCGCGCAGCCTCGTAGCCCGCCAGGATCAGCGGTCGCCGGGCGCGGGACAAATCGTGGGCGAGGGTAAGGATGGCAGGATCTTCCGCACCCACCGAGGGGGTGGCGATCACGGTCGGATCGAGAAGGCGCGGGGCGGGATCAGGCATGGCGGCGACCGCCGGCGAAAGATCGAGATGCACCGGCCCCATCGGTTCGGCAAGAGCGGTGGCAAGGGCTCGTGCGACCGTCGACGCGACGCTTTCGAGTTCGATCTCGAAACTGGCCTTGACCAGGGGCTTCAACATCAGCGCATGGTTAATGACTTGATGCGTGTAGCGCGCTCGCGTGGCACGATCGACCACGCCAGACAGGACGATCAACGGCACATGCTCCTGCGCTGCATCCGCGATGCCATTAACGGCATTGGCAAGGCCCGGTCCGACGGTGGTGATGAGCAGACCGGGTGTCGCCGTCGTCACGCTGGCACCCGCCGCCATCAATGCGGCCGCCGTTTCGTGACGCGCTAGATGAAAGGCGATGCCGGCCTTCTCAAGACCGTCGATCAACGTCACGACCTCGCCGCCCGGCATGCCGAATGCGTGGCGGATGCCATAGGCGAAAAGCGATGCCGCAACCGTGTCAGCAACGCGTGGTGCGATGGATGTGTGGGTATCAGGCATGGGTCATATATCTTTCGCGAAATCGTGAAGTGCCGGCAAATTGCAGCGTCTCAGCAAAGACGGTAGAGAGACGGTCGTGCAGAGGTTGGGGGCGAACGTGTGCGGTTCAAACGTGTAGCGGCGATGATCGCACTTTTTTGCGCGCCACTCTCTGTCCGGGCAGCCGATTGCGGCGACACTGTCGCCTGCAGGGTCCCGGATGGGGCCTATAGGATCGAGATGCCCGGGACGGGATTGGCTAGGGGCGTTCTGGTCTTTTTCCACGGGTATAAGAGTTCCGCCAGATTGCAGATGCAGCATCGGGCTCTTGTCGATGTCGCGCACAACCACGGTCTGGCGTTCGCCGCCGTCGATGGCCTGAATGGAACGTGGTCGCATCCCAATGCGCCTGCGCGATTCCGCGACGAACAGCGCTTCGTTGGCCATGTCTTCGACGATCTGAAAACGCGGTTTGGCTTTACGGCCGAAAACAGCATCATCGGCGGATTTTCTCAGGGCGCGTCGATGGCTTGGTACACGCTCTGTCAGCAAGGCAACCGTGTGACAGGTGCCGTCACCTTCTCCGGCGTTTTCTGGGATCCATTGCCGGAACCGCAGGACTGCGTGACCGACATGCCGCCGATCGTACACTTTCACGGAACGGCCGACCGGACGTTTCCCTTGAGCGGCCGCGCCATTGGGGATGATTTTCATCAGGGGGATACCTTGAAGAGCATGGCGGTCGTGCGGCAGCGGGCAGGCTGCGACACCGCTGCAGAACGCGAAAAACTGCTCGCCGGCGTTGTCTGCAGGGTCGCGCCTGGTTGCAACCGGGGTGAAATGGCCCTTTGCATCCATGGGGGTGGTCACACGGTCCAGGCGGACCAGCTGGATGCCGGGCTCCGGGAGATCGGCTTTTAGAGGGCAGTTCGATCTGATGGAATCAGACCGGCGCTTTAAGCCTCTATTCTGGAAACATAGCCCTATCGACCTTTGTTTTACTACGGTCGAATCATGTTCTAACAGAGGGCGCTGCCCGTAATTTTCATTACGGACAGGATGATCGCACCGAGCAGCCAGATTCAACACCGCGCTCAATGCTCGCGGAACCAGACGACATAGGCGACGACGAGGCCGAAAAGCCAGTGACCAACCAGCGACGCCCACGTCAGCGGAATGAAGCCAAGGAAAGCGGGCAGGCCGGCAATCAGGTGAGCCATCACATACAGCGCGAAGATCCACAGGCCAGTTCCAAAGCCAAGTCCGGTCAAGAACAGCGGCAGGTTCGGCACGATCATGCGCTGCAGCGGCCTGGCGATGAAGAGATAGCCGATCGGATAAAAGACGACGCCGACGATGGCGTGTATGACCTCCGCACCAAGACGGTTTTCAAAGCCGAATACACTTTGAACGAGGGCTGCGGGTTCCAGCGGGCCGCCGACGAGAAAGGGTGTAATCCCTCTCGCCCATATTTCCCAGGTGATATCCGCCGCCAGTCCGGCGATGAGGACGGTCAGAAGTAGCCTCGGGGAAAGCCGCGGCAGCAGGTATGTCTCATGGGTATCGAGCATGGTCATGGCATTTTCCCCTTGATACGGGTTGGATGATTGCGCCTTCACAGGATTAGAGAGCGGCGCGCATTTCGATGGATCCGAGTAGGCGGTCTTCGGCGCGCAGGCGGCTGCGGACATTGCGAATGCGTGACAGTCCTGCGCTGTCGCCACTGTTACCTGCAGCCTTGGCCACGGCCAGCATGAAGAAATCGCGCTGCGCGTTGCTGCCGCCGATCGTCGGCAGATCCACAACGATGCGGTCAAGCATGCGGCGGTCTGCCGCCGTGCTCAGGCCGGCAATGATGCGGGCAAGCGGCACCCCGACGTCTGCTGCGACTTTGGCCTGCTCGCCATCGCCCGTTGCCTTGCGTTCCAGTCCACTGACGATGTCGCGGACAGCAGAATGTTCACCGATCGCAACCAGAGCGGCGAGCGTATGCAGCGACGCGAACACCAGCGTTGTATCGTGCCGGCGCTTGAGGGCTATCTCTGCCATGTCAGCCCAGCGCGAGCCCACATCGACGCCGGTCTGGTTGAGGCGCCAGAGCAGCGAGACGGCGTTAGCCATGTCGCGAAAATCGTCCGTCTGCTGCGGCCGCACTTCCTCATCATAGATCTTGAGGACCTGCTCGTGTGCGCCTGTCTCCAGATGCAGAAGTGCCAGATGCCAGGCCATGTGGAAGGAAAAATTGTTGCAGCGGGACCAGGATTTGCGGCCATCCTCCAGCCACGCAATCCCCTCCGATGTCTTGCCGCGCATCTCGTAGACATGCGAGACGGCGTGAAGGCCCCAGGCATCGTCCGGTTGCAAGCGAACTGCCAATTGTCCGGCCACTTCGGCAGAATCGTAAAACCCGTGCTCCTCGAGCGCGAAGGCATGGCAGCCAAGCAGAAAGCCCGCAGCCGGCAAGTCTTCGCTCCAGTCTCCCATCACGCGCGTGCTCATGGCAAGCATACCACTGGCGTCACCGAGCATGAAGCGCAACGCATGCGATATCTTGAACGGCAGGAACGTCGCGGGACGTTCAGAAAATCCGTCGTCTAGACGCTGCGCGGCGGTCGCGAACGAACCGTCAACGGCAGCTTCCAGGGCATGAACCAGGATTTGCTCATCCCGTGTTCCCCCATCGCGACGCGCCATTGCGCGGCGCGCGGACGCAAGCGCCTCCGCTGCCGGGGCGATCAGTTCCGAGCGGGCAAGGATCAGGTTTGCGAACCCCTTGAGCGCAAGACCGGCAACATGATCGGGATCAGCTGCCAGCGCCGCCTGGAGTGCAATGCCTGTGTTGGCGCGATGGGCGGCAAGACCGTGAACGGCTTCTTCAAAAGCCCTTTCCGCTTGCGCACTCACCGTGCTCGTCGAGAGATTGTAGGCATCAAGTCTCATTCGTTCGGCTCCTTGAAAGAACCTTCTCGATCCGGAATGTCGAGACCAAGATTTTTAAGCATCGCAGTCGGGGCCGAGCCGCGAAGGCTCTCGGCTGCAAGTCTTGTTGTGATTTTAAGGCCGCGGATGTAATTCCGGCAGTTACTGCATTGCGCTATATGGACAGCGACCATCAGCCTGGTTTTTTTGGAACCCTCACGGCTGATGTAGTCGCTCGCAACGTCAGGAATGTTTCTGCAGATCAGCAATGCCGTTCGCCTCTTGGTTCAAACCCGGTCAGGTTCTGTCCGTGAGACACACGGCACTGACAAACGTTACGCTGCAGGCTTCACGTTTGTGTGATAGCACCGCCGTGGTCGTACCGCAGCAAGTTCTCGATCTCGTTGCGTATCCGCGCACGGGCGCGATGAAGCAGGACGCGCTGGTTTTCCGGCGTGAGCTGAAGAAGGTCGCAGGTAGCAGCCGCGTCACTGCCTTCGACGTCGCGCATGATCAAAACCGCCTTTTGGGCTGGCGGCAGCCGTTCGATCAATTCGCGTACGTGGTTCCAAAGTTGGCGGCCAGCAAAGATGCGCTCGGGGTTCAGTCCGTCAAAAGCAGTGGGTGGGTCAACCCAATGGCCCTTGGCATCAAATCGAGATGCCTCGATGACAGGCTCTTCATCGCTATGATCTTCTTCCTGCAAAAGGACCGTATAGCGTCCCTCGCGCTTTGCATAGGTTTTAGCTTTATTCAGCAGAATGGCTATGATCCAGGTCGAAAGAGCAGACTTTCCTTCAAATCTGGTAATATTCGCAATGACCGCAAGCCAAGTCTCCTGTGCGACATCTTCAGCAGTTGACCTGTTCTTAACAACAGTCTGCGCCAGACCCACCAAGGCTGCATGATGACGTTCGACAAGAGCACGTAATGCTTCCGGGTCGCCGCTTCGTAGTTGGGAAAGAAAAAGGCCATCTGCGTGGATACGGAGTCCGACACCGATAGCTACAACCCAGAGTGTAATACTCATTAACAAGCCGATCGATCATAGACATATTGCTAATTCATACAAATTTTGATTCCCGCTGAAAAGTAAAGATTTCGTCACAATGAAATCATTATCGGCACGAAGATCCGTAGTCGCCATGAAGGTGAGCGATCCTTCGCCGCTTAACAATGTCCCTGGAAGATATTCTTCTGCATTGGAACACGGCGCGGACGATTTCCATGTCACTGCCACTGAGCCTACAGAGACGGGAGCAATGCGTGCGTGCGCCTCCTCTCGCGGTGCGTTTCGATGAGAGCTGGTCGCGGTGTGATACTGGCTGCTTCAAGGGTGTGCTGCGACGGAAAAGTATAATTGCTTGCATTCCCTGGGCGGAGATCCCGTTCAGGAGCCGTGATACGAACGGCGAAGATTGAGGCGAAGCAATGCTATGGAGATCATAGTTGGTCGTCGCGGAGAGTGGTACTGCTTCGCTGCGAGACATGTTCGATCTCCAACGGTTGTCTCCGCCGCGATCGCCGCCGCTGTAAACATTGTCTTCCAGTGGTCAAAGAAACCTGACCCTGGCGGTCGCTGCGGCGTTGTCCTGCCAGGTCAGCTGTTGCGCGCCGGTAAATTTCGCGCGCTCAATTCTTCAGCAATCTTCCCCGGATAAAGTAGGCCCTCAATGAGGTAGAGCCTATGACAGGCGTTCAAATCCGCTTGGCGGAAATCATCGAAGCGTTGAGCAAGGCGCTTGACATGACGGAGGGGCAACCCGAAGGGCATTGCATTCGATGCTGTTACATCGGGATGCATATCGGCCGCGAAATCGGTCTCGACGACGTGCAGTTGCGTGATCTGTATTATACTCTGTTGCTAAAGGATCTGGGGTGTAGCAGCAATGCGGCGCGCATCTGCGAACTCTATATTGCGGATGACCTGCGTTTCAAACGCGACTTCAAGCTCGTTGACGGCAGTCTCGCCCAGGTTCTCCGGTTCGTCGTCAGTCACACTGGCATGCAGTCAGGTCTTGCTGAACGGTTCCGGAGCATCCTGAACATTTTGCAGAATGGCGGAGAACTATCGATAGAACTGATCCAGACGCGCTGCCAGCGCGGTGCTGAGATTGCCCGGCAGATGCGGTTTTCGGAAGACGTTGCCCAGGGAATCCTTGGACTGGACGAGCATTGGAATGGCGGCGGAAAGCCAGACGGGGTCAGCGGCGAGCAGATACCGCTATTTTCCCGCATTGCCCTCTTGGCTCAGGTCATCGATATATTCCATATCAGTGGCGGCCGGAAAAGCGCGCTTGCAGAAGTCAAGAAGCGTGAGGGCGACTGGTTTGATCCGTCGCTGGTCAAGGCGTTCATCAATGTGTCTGAACGCCCGGACTTTTGGATGTCGCTGGCTTCCTGCGAGGTGGAGGCAATCGTCTTGGCCTCGGAACCAGGCCAACACGCCATTATGGCTGACGACGACTATCTCGACGATATTGCCGCTGGTTTTGCGAAGGTTATCGACGCAAAAAGTCCTTACACCTCTGGGCACAGTGATCGCGTAGCGCTCTTCACCGACCTGATCGCAGAGCAAATGGGCATCGATTTCGAGGCGCGCCGACTTCTCAAGAGGGCGGCCCTACTCCATGATATCGGCAAACTCGGCGTCAGCAACAGCGTACTCGACAAGCCCGGCAAGCTCGATGAGCAGGAATGGCTCCAGATGAAGAGGCATGCCGAATTTTCAGAGCGGATTCTGTCGACCGTAGGTGCGTTTTCAGCGGCGGCACGGATTGGGGGAGCACATCACGAGCGGCTGGACGGCAAAGGATATCCACGAGGGCTAACGGCAGATCGAATCCCAATGGAAGTCCGGATCGTTTCGACGGCAGATGTTTTTGATGCTCTTACCGCCAACCGACCCTATAGAGCAGCGATGCCGATCGCCGAGGCGCTTGCGATCCTGTGGGGGGATGCCGGCAAGTCGCACGATCCCATTTGTATCGAAGCCCTTGAGCGTGCGTTACACAGGCTTACTCCGAATAAGGACGAACGATCCAGCGAGTTCAGCGCAGCTGCAAGGTTTGGTTAAAATCAGCCTTTGGGAAGCAGGGTGATCCATTCCACTCTCTGCTGAGCAGCGGTGGCTGAACTGACATTGAAGCCGTCGCTGTCGCTTGATCTTCATATAGTCGCCTCTGCGTCCGCAAAAATGATCCTATTGCGTTCTCTTTTAAGGGCACAGGCCATTACATTGGTTCGTATGAGATAGGTTGGATCGAACACTCTCTACGCCGTCGGCACGGTCCCCCCGTCGATCACATATTCGGTACCAGTAATCGAAGCGGCGCGGTCAGAGGCAAGGAAGGCAATCAGGTCTGCGACCTCCTCTGGCCTTGCCGGGCGACCAAGTGGAATTCCGCCCAGTCCGTCCATGATGATCTTCTTGCCGCCCTCAAGGTCTGTTCCTGCCTGCTTTGCGAGACGCTCCGCGAGATGAACGGAGGCTTGTGTCTCGATCCAGCCCGGTGACACCCGGACAACCCTAACGCCCTTCGGCGAGACCTCCTTGGACAAGGCTTTGCTGTAGGTGGAAAGGGATGCCTTGGCCGCTGCGTAAGCGGTCGTCGATTCCGGTAGCGGCAATACGTTCTGGATGGATGTGACGTGTATGACCACGCCCCTTGTTCTGGCGACCATGTCGGGAACGAGCAACCGATCCAGGCGAACAGCAGGGAACAGATTGAGAGACAGCTCCCTCTGCCAGTCGTCATCCGTCAGAGCGGAAAATCCACCGCCGGCCGTCGAAGATCCACCAAGCATATGGACGATGACATCAACACCTCCGAAACGTCTACGCGCAGCATCCGCGACGATGGCACATCCCTCAGCGGTGGTGAGATCAGCCTCGACAAACGACAGGTCCGGCAGGTTTTCAGGTCGCGCTCGTGCCGTTGTCAACACCTCAGCGCCAAGTTCGCGAAAGAGGCTGACGGTTGCAGCACCGGTCCCCTTTGTTCCAGCCGTAATGAGCGCGCGCTTGCCTTTCAGATTGAGAAAGTCTGTCATGTCCGTATTTCCAGCCTGACGATCTTGTTGTCCTTGATGGCGAAGGCGTGGGTGAGCATCACAGGGCTGCCGGGAAACTGGCCGCTCACCTGTGCTCGAACTCGGACCGTGTCCTCGTCCATGGCGGATTCCAGCGGTTTGGCGACGTAGCGGGTCGCGGTCTTTGCCGCCAACCACCATTCTCGGATTGCTGTGGTGCCTCTATGGCTCGCGTTCTCGTCCTCAACCACCGCTTCTGCTGCAAAGGTCTCTAGCAACGCATCGACGTCATTGTCGCGGTCTGCGTGAAAGTACCTGTTCACAGTATCGGGCATCAGCATTGCATTTCTCCTTTAGCTAAACTGACTTTACCTTTGAATCTGCGTTGTGATAAGCAGGATAAATTGATACGTTCTAGTGAACAGAACGGGACAATGGAACACGCCAGCCTTAAAGAGCTCGAAGCGGTCATGGCGATCGTACGCCGCGCGACATTTCGCGCTGCGGCCGTGGAGCTTGGGATGTCGACGACGGCGCTAAGCCATACGATCAGCCGGCTGGAAACGGCGCTTGGTGTGCGGTTGTTCAACCGCACCACCAGAAGCGTATCGCTGACGGATGCCGGCCGGATATTCATGAAGCAGGTCGCACCTTCGCTTCAGGATCTCCACGCCGCGCTGGAGGCGGTGCGGGCGCAACGCGAGACACCTTTCGGAACAATACGCATCAACGCCGCGCCTTTTGCAGCACGCGCGATCATATCACCGCTCGTCCTTACCTTTCTGCGACGCTATCCCGACATGAATGTCGATATTGTCACCGAAGGAAAGATTGTCGACATCGTCAAGGACGGGTTCGATTTGGGCGTCCGGGTTGAAGGTCTCGTTCCCACCGATATGATTGCAGTTTCACTTGGCCAGCCTCAGCGACACGCCGTTGTTGGATCTCCTGAATACTTCGAGCAGCACGGGACCCCGATTGTTCCTCCGGATCTTCTCCATCATCGGTGCATTCGCGTTCGACTGCCGGACGGCGCACTTTTTCGATGGCGATTTGAGAAGGACGGAGAACGGGTGCAGATCGATGTGAGGGGACCGATTACGCTGGACGAGGCCGGCCTGACGCGCACTGCCGTGCTCGAGAACGCCGGCTTAGGTTATGTTTTCGAACAGGACATCCTCCCGGACATACGGGCGGGACGCGTTTTGCGTGTTCTGGAAGACTGGACGCCATCCTACCCGGGCTTATGCCTGTACTATCCCGGACGCCGAAATCTATCAGCCGGCGTCAGAGCGTTTCTCGATCTGGCGCGTGATTTCTCGAAAAGAAATATGAAAGAATGAGCTTTGACTGGTATGGGTCGGTGAAAATTACAGGATACTTACTATCAAGGCTGATAAAGCATCAGTCGCAGTTCAATGTCTTTGTCTATGATCGACGGCAAAGTCTGTGGATAAAGTTTTTTACATTAGTATTTTATGTCAATTCATGTGCACGCGTGATCGCTGTTCTGATCCGCTGCGCGAAAGATGACGCACCCGGACGATCGCGGGCTGAATGGGTGAAATTTCTACCGGCCGACTTCGCTAGACTTTTTCCATCCCATGCGAGACCGCCTGGGATAGACATGTTGCTGATGCTGGAGGGCCCTCTCCTACGACCAGCCAGAGTGCGGTCGCATGCGGACGAGGGGCCCTAAAACTCGTCCCATCGTTCTGCCGAGGCTTGGGCGAGCCCGACGGATCGGGCGACCTTTGCTATCATCTGGCGGGCGGGGGAGACGACAGGTCGATGCTGCGACGACGCGGCTTTCGGACGCTCTCCAACCTGACCGAGCTGGAAGCGGGCCACAAGATCCTGCAGGCGGTTCGCCTCACCGGCGAGGTTTGCGCTTGCCGCATTCGACTCTTCCACCATCGCCGCATTCTGCTGGGTCACCTGGTCCATCTGGTTGACGGCCGTGTTCACCTCTGCAAGGCCGACGGACTGTTCCCGCGCCGAGGTTGCAATCGCATCTAGCTGAGTGTTGATTGTTACGACATGCGCACCAATGATCTTCAGAACATCCCCCGTTTCGCGGACACGCTTGACACCATTGTCGACTTCCCCGGCGGCCTTGCGAATGAGATCGTTGATTTCGCGTGCCGCCTGAGCGGAGCGCTGGGCAAGTTCGCGCACTTCCTGTGCGACAACGGCAAAACCCTTGCCGGCATCCCCGGCACGAGCGGCTTCGACACCGGCGTTCAGTGCAAGCAGGTTCGTCTGGAAGGCGATCTCGTCGATCACGCCGATGATGCTGGAGATCGACTGCGATGATTGCTCGATGCTCAGCATCGCGGCCACTGCGTCCGTGACCACATCAGCCGACCGTCGCGCCGATTGGTTGGCCTCGGCGGCGATGTTGCGAGCCTCCTCGGCCCGTCTGCTGGAATTGGCGACGTTGGCCGTGATCTCGTCAAGCGCGGCAGCTGTTTCTTCAAGAGCAGCCGCCTGCTGTTCGGTGCGCTTCGACAGGTCCTCCGCCCCTTGGCTGATTTCTGCAGCACCGCTATCAATCGAGCGCGTTGCGTCGAGCACGGCAGAAAGTGTCGCGGCCAGACGGCCGACAGCGCTGTTAAAATCTGCGCGCAGCTGCTCGAATTCCGCCGCAAAGGGTGTCTCAAGCCGGATGGCGAGATCTCCGTCGGCGACGCGGCGAAGCCCTGCCGCGATCCCCGATGTGGCATCCGCCATTTCTGCGGCACGCCGCTCTTCCTGTTCCTGTTGCCGTTGCAGATCTGCCTCGGAAGCGGCGCGCATCTCCTCAGTCTGCTGCTCGAGAGAGTGAGCCTTGAGGCCATTCTCACGGAAAACGTTGACCGCCCGTGCCATGCTACCAATCTCGTCTCGGCGTTCGGTTCCCTCCACTGTGGAGGCAAGATCCCCGTCCGCAAGCCGTGCCATGGTTTCCGCGAGAGCCCGTACCGGAAGGACAAGCCAAGCGCGGATCGCAAGCATCCCGAAGCCAAGCACGATGACAAACCCGACGATCACGCTGGCCAGTGTGATCAGGGCCGTTCAGGCTGCATCCGACGAGAGCGTCGCGCTTATGGCCTCGGCTCGCTCGACGATATTGCTCGTGATCGCCGTAAAGCGCTCTGAGATCGGCGGGAACTGCGGCTGACGGTCGGAAAGGAAGATTTGCTATGAACGGATGACGTCCTCGCCACGCGTGGCTTTCTCCCCGGCATTTCGTGATGCGGCACAGGTGTTGTCGAGGAGCGTTAAACCTTCGGCTTTCAGCGCGGCAATTTGCTTCTCTCCGGGAAGCGCCGCTATGGCGATGTCCATATATTTGATGAAACTGCCGCGCTGCGTTTCGAACTCATGCTGAGCCTTCACATTCAGTTCGGACGATTGCGACATCAAAATGTCGCCAAGAGCGGCGCGGGCACCTTGCAATGAACGGTTCGATCGCGCGAGATAAAGTTCTGCCTTGGCATCCTCGGCAAGCAGCTTGTCATAGGAACCGCTGATATTTGCAATCTGAAAGTCGGTGTAGACAGCAACTGCGCCGGCGAACAAGCCGAAAACGGCCATGATGGTCAAAAACTTTCCGATGATCGGCACGTTCTTCATGCCAAACCCCCAATTTCCATTCTGTCTCAGATGCACATTCGCCGCCATCATGCGGCGCTGCGACGGCCCCGTCATCAATCGTCGCATCCAGCCACCCCATCCGCCCCCGAATGTCGTTTGCCGGCATGGTCAAACCCCAGCCAGGGGAAGAGACGATGACGTTCAGATCCGACCGCGTCATGCCTGCGGATTCTGCCTACCTAAAAGTAGAGGAGAACTCTTAAGCTGTCTTTAAAGCATCAGCTCATGCTTAAGGACGAGGAGGATGCCTCAGCGGTCGCATCGGTGGCGTGTGCGGCGCAAGCTGCCACCTGATTCCGACCCTCCTTTTTCGCGGAATAAAGTGCGGCATCCGCTTCGGCAATCAGCTCTTCCAGACGGATATTTCCGCCATGATAGACGGTAAAGCCGACTGATATGGTCACGGTGGCAATCTGTCCCGGCGCGATATCGATGCTCAGACGGGCGATACCGTTGCGCAGGTCATCGAGGCGAGCATGAGCATGCGGACTATCCAATTCGGTCAGCAGCAGCGCGAATTCCTCGCCGCCGTACCGGAAAAGCCAATCGCCCTCGCGCAGATTTTCCGCAAGATGCTTGCAGACGGCGATCAACGCCGCATCTCCCGCCTGGTGCCCATGCATGTCGTTAAAGTGCTTGAAATGATCGACATCGACCATAGCGACAACCATCGGGCGGTTGTAGCGGCGGCATTTTGACATTTCTTTTTCCGCAACGACTTCAAGGTAGCGCCTATTGAAGGCGTTTGTCATCGGGTCGCGGATCGTCTGTTCCTTCAACCCTTCCCGCAGGCTGATCGAGGATATGGTCTGGGCCAGCATCTTGGCGACCATGTCGCCGAAGCGATCCGCTCCCTCCGTTTGCAGTGAAGCGTCGTCGTCATAAACGAGGCTGAGAAGCCCGATCGTCTCGCCCTGCGCGACAAGGGGAAGGCAAATGGTCCGCTCGTCGGAGATCGCCGCATGAAGATGGCTGCAGCGTGGAAAGCTCGATCCAGGTGAATGCATATGCGGCTGACCGCGTCGTAATCCCCAGCACTCGCTCGGTCCGGTGACCTCCGCAGCATCGACGTCGCCCCACAGGGCAATCGTCTTGATCTGGTTGCGTGACGCGGCAAACCGATAGAGGGCGCCGGCGCGCACCGGCATAAGGCCTTTCATGAAGGGACCGATCAGCCCGGCAATCTCATCGATGGTATTGCAACTTTGCAGGAAAGTCGCTGCCTCGTTCAGTCGAGCAATCTGGTTGCGCTCATCCGTAAGCACCTGCATGCTCTGGTCCAGATCCTCCGCATAGCGGCTGAGTTGCTCCGCCGCCTTCTCCTTGCGCGCGATCTCCTGCCGTGAGTTCCAGAGAAGGAGAAGGATCAGCACGATCGTTTCCACAATGAACGTGGCAAGCGACACGACAGAAACAAGACGATATCGATCGTTGGTCGCGCGCTGGATCGACAAAGTCCCCTCTTCGGCTTCGCGCATGGTTGCGACCTGCCGGCGAATGTCGTCCATGATCGCCTTTCCCCGGTCGGTACGGATGGCGGCAATCGCGGCCGCTTGTCCATCATCCTGGGCCAGCCTGATGGTTTCATCCATCTCGTCGAACTTCTGGCGTGCCAGTCTCGCCAGCAAATCGACCTCTGCCGTCGCCCTTCCTTCTTGCTCGATAAGACGTCTCAGATAGGCAACGCGTCCATCGAAGACGGCCTCGGCACTGCTGTACGGAGAGAGATAGCGGGGCTCACCCGTGATGATGAAACCACGCTGGCCGGTCTCCGCAGCGTTGATCTCGAAGAGGACCTCCGACAGGACCTCGCGGATATAGATCGAGCGGCGAATGGCGTCAGACGTGCCGAAGAGCCCGTTCAGGCTCCAGAACAGAATCAGGCTGTTGAGCGAAAGAACAGCGATCGCCAGAAACACAACGACGACGCGCTGGCTGATACTGGAGGGCGTCGTTTCTCGTTTCATGTTTGGGCATTTCATTTGCGGGCATGTTCTGCGACCTATGTCACATTACGGATCTTGACACCTCATGGATCATGCTGCGACCGATCAAATCGTCTAGCCGATGCCTGTTGTTGAAGCACGCAGATCAAAACAATCGCGACCGCGCCCGCAGAAACCGAAATCGCCAGGGATGGCGCGATCCCGAGGTGCTCCATCGTGTAGGCCAGAATGAACGGTGCCGTGGCCGAGATGATCAGCCGGACGGCCATCAGCTTGCCCTGCAAGGTGCCATAACCGTCGCTGCCAAACAGCGCCAGCGGCACGGTGCCCGACACGATGCTGAGCAGGCCGTTGCCCATGCCGAAGAGGAGGGCGAAGACCATTGCGCCTGACGCAGACGAGCCGGTGGCCGTCAGCAGCAGGACGCTTCCGCCTATAAAGAGGGCTGCGATCAAGGCCAGACGCAGCGGAGGCAGGGACTGTCCGAACAGCATGTTGATCAGGCGGCTTGCGACTTGCGACGGTCCGAACATGGCGCCGATCAGGGCAGCGGAGGCGCCGAGGCCAAGACCCACAAGCAGCGGCAGCATGTGGACGAGGATCGCCGCGCTGACGAGGTATTGCAGGGCGAAGGCCAAGGCAAGCAGGATAAAGCCGCGCTTCCGCCTTGCAGGTGGCAGGACTCCGACGACCGGTGCTGCTGTCACGGCGCTTTTAGGTTGGCCAACGGTAGTTTGCCGGGCGAGCCAGGCATGCAGCGGCAGGCACACAGCCAGGTTCATGGCCGCGAACACCATATAGACCTGCTGCCAGGACAAGGCTTCGTGTAGAACCGAGGTCAACGGCCAGAAGATCGTTGAGGCGAACCCGGCGATCAGCGTCAGATAGGTAATGCTGCGCTGCGCACTCTGTGGATGGAGTTGCACCAGCAGCGCGAACGCCGCGCCGTATTGCACAAGGTTGGCGGCGGTCTGGATCGCTATCAGCGCGACCAGATAGACGGCGCCGTTCGACGCCAGTGCGCAGGCGATGAGGGCGGTGCTCGCCAAGGCCGAGCCGAGGGTCATGACTCTGCCGGCGCCATAGCGGTCGAACCCGGCGCCTAGCCACGGCGCCGAGAGACCCCCGATCAGAAGTGCGATCGACAGCGCACCGAAGATCCATTCGCGCGACCAGCCGAGATCCGCCGCCATCTGTGGTGCGAGGATGCTGAAGCTGTAATAGAGGCTGCCATAGCTGATGATCTGGGTCAGGCCGAGGGCGAGGATCGGCTCCACCGGCAGACGCTCGCTCATATGGCGGTCAGGCTCACGCGCTGTTCGAGTCTGTCGGCGACTTCCTTCCGCTCGCTGTAGCGATCGGTGAGGTAAGCCGAGGCATCACGGGTGATGAGCGTGAACTTGACCAGCTCCTCGCAGACATCGACCACGCGGTCATAGTAGGACGAGGGCTTCATGCGGCCATCCGCGTCGAACTCCTGAAACGCCTTGGCGACCGATGACTGGTTCGGGATGGTGATCATCCGCATCCAGCGGCCGAGGACGCGCAGCTGGTTGACGGCATTGAACGACTGCGAGCCACCCGACACCTGCATGACGGCAAGGGTCTTGCCCTGGGTCGGCCTGACTGCGCCAACCGACAGCGGAATCCAATCGATCTGCGCCTTCATAATGCCGGTCATGGCGCCGTGACGTTCCGGACTGACCCAGACCTGGCCTTCCGACCAAGCCGACAGATCGCGCAGTTCCTGCACCTTCGCATGCGTCACAGGCGCCGCGTCGGGGAGCGGCAGGCCTTCGGGGTCGAAGATCCGCACCTCGCAACCGAGATGTTCGAGCAGGCGCGCCGCCTCGTGCGCCAGCAGGCGACTGTAGGAGACCGTGCGCAACGAGCCGTAGAGAACGAGAATGCGCGGGCTGTGCGTGGAGAACGGCGGCCGCAGCGCGTCGAGATCCGGGCGGGGCAGCAGCGCTGTGGTCGCGGCAGGCAGGTCAGCCAAGGCGCTTGCCCTCCGCATCGAGCACCGCTTCGCCGTCCTCTTTGACGAAGGCGCCCTTGAAGGTGTCGGGCAGGATGTCGAGCACGGCTTCGGACGGCCGCGCCAGTCGGGTGCCGAGAGGCGTCACCACGAAAGGACGGTTGATCAGGATCGGCGTGGCCAGCATGGCATCGAGCAGCTGGTCTTCGGTCAGGGCCGGATCGTCGAGGCCCAATTCGGCATAGGGCGTGCCCTTCTCGCGGATTGCCTGGCGCACGGTCAGCCCGGCATCGGCGATCATCCGCACCAGCTCCTCCCGCGATGGCGGCGTGTGTAGATATTCGATGACGGTCGGCTCGATCCCGGCATGGCGGATCAGCGCCAGGATATTGCGCGAGGTGCCACAGGCGGGGTTGTGATAGATGGTCACGTTCATGGGGCAGGTTCCGGGGTCGGGAGGGATTGAGGGGTGCGCTCCATCAGCAGCCATCCGGCGATGGCCAGCGCCAGCAGCGCGCCGAAGGTCTCGGCGAGGAGGAAGCCGGGCAGATCGACGGGTCGGATGCCTGCGAACGTGTCGGAGGCCGCACGGGCGATCGCCACGGCGGGATTGGCAAACGAGGTCGAGGCGGTGAACCAGTAGGCGGCGGTGATGTAGAGGCCGACCAGCGCGGGGATCGCCTGCGGCCGGAAGCGAAGCCCGGCGAGGATCGTGAAGACCAGGCCGAAGGTGGCCACCGCTTCCGCCAGCCACTGGCCGCTGCCTGTGCGGACGGTGGTCGACACCTGCATCAGCGGCAGCTCGAACATCGCATGTGCCAGCAGCGTGCCCGCCATCCCACCGAGAATTTGCGCGAGGGCATAGGCCTGCGCTGTTCGATGAAGAATATCGCGGCGCAGGGCGAAGACTAGGGACACGACAGGGTTGAAGTGGGCGCCGGAGATCGGGCCGAGCGTCGTAATCAGCACGACGAGCATGGCCCCCGTTGCCACCGTGTTGCCGAGCAAGGCCAGCGCCGTGTCACCGGTCAGCCGGTCGGCCATGATGCCGGAGCCGACGACCGTCGCCAAAAGGATCAAGGTGCCCAGCGCTTCGGCGCCGAGACGGCGCGACAGCGGAAACGCTTGCTCGCTCATGCCGTAAGATCCTTGACCATCAGCGTGGCGGAGGCCGGGCAGAGGCCTGCGGCCTGGCGTGTCGCTAGGATCGCGGCCGGAGCCAGATCTCGCGATATGGCGCGGAACCCCAGCCGTGTGAAGAAGCGAGCGGCGGACTCCGTCAGCAGATAGACCGCACCGATACCAGCATCGTGCGCCTGATCGAGAAGCTCCTGCGTGATCGCCCGGCCGAAGCCCTTCCCCTGCTGTTCCGCCGGCACGACAACGGAACGCAGCAACGCATAAGCGCCATGCCGTTCCAGGCCGCCAAAGCCGACCGTGCGGCCATCATCGAGAAAATGATAGAAAACCCGGCCGGGTTCGTCCAGATCATCGACCGGAAGACGGGCCGTGGCGAGCGCCGTGCGCAATCCGTCGTCGCCGCCGGGAACAGTCTCGATGGTGAGCGGCTGGCTCATGCGACGTCCGGCGTCCTTGCGGTGGAGCCTTCCATGCGACCAATGCTGCGCAGCTGCCGTTCCAAGGCCAGCTTATCGATCGACGCGAGCGGCAGGCTGGTGAAGGCCATGATCCGGTTCTTGAGGTAGCGCGCCGCCTGGGAAAAGGCCTGCGCTTTCTCAAAATCCGCGCCTTCGACGGCCGCAGGGTCTTCAACGCCCCAATGAGCGGTCATCGGCTGGCCCGGCCAGACCGGGCAGGCCTCTCCGGCCGCATTGTCGCAGACCGTGAACACAAAATCCATCTGCGGCGCACCGGGTACGGCGAACACGTCCCAGCTTTTCGAGCTGAAGCCTTCGGCGGGATAACCGAGCGCGTTCAAGGTGTCGAGGGCGAGCGGATGGACTTCACCTTTCGGCTGGCTACCGGCGGAATAGGCGTTGAAGCGCCCCTTCCCTTCCGCCTGAAGCATGGATTCCGCGAGGATCGAGCGGGCGGAGTTGCCGGTGCAGAGGAACAGGACGTTATAGACGCGATCGCTCATTGCAGGTTCTCTTTCGGGTTCGAGTTGCAGCAGGCCACGGATGTGGCCGGGGCGCAGATCTCCGGATGTCCGGAGCAGCAATCTTCCATCAGAAAGCGCACGAGACCGCCCAGCGCCTCGTAGTTGGCGCTGTAGATAATCGAACGGGATTCCCTTTGCTGTGTGATTAGGCCTGCCCGTTCGAGTTCCTTCAGGTGGAAGGAGACGTTCGAGGGCGAGACCTTGGCTTTCACGGCGATGGCGCCGGCCGCCATGCCATCCGGACCGGAGATGACGAGCATCCGCACGATTTGCAGACGGGTTTCCTGCGAGAGTGCTGCAAACGATGCGAGGGCTTGACGTTCTTCCATACTTCTATAATCCTTTGAATATAGAAATATATAGCGAACACCGAGATCCTTGGCAAGGCCTGTAAGCATGGCTCGCGATTCTTGAGACGTTCAAGACGTGGTTATCCTTTCGGCGGAGAGGTAAGCGCCGGTGGGCCTCGGCATATGGGTGAGGCGAAAGGCGTCGCGCCCTGCCTCGACCGGCAACCCGAACAATGGATGCCGCTGAAATCCGGCCGCATACCGCAAATGTGGTATGCGCAGCACTTGTCTGTCCGATAGCGTCCCGCATAGCGAACGCCGTTACGCTGTTAAGGCCACATCAGACAGAAAGGGGATGAAATGCCGACGACACACTTCACCTTTGCCGAGGCCGGCGCCCAGATCGGCCGCAACAATGCCCCCTGGCACGATCGCGATCCGGCCAGCACGACGACGATCACCTTCGGCTTCCTGCGCAGCAACGGAGCCGGTGAGATCCGTGGTTATACAGCTGAGATGAAGGCCCAGGCGGAGATCATCCTCGGCATGTGGCAGGATGTCGCCAATATCCGCTTCGAGCGTTTCAGCGATGGCCCGGACGGGAATATCGGCTGGAACAATTTCGGCGCAAACGTCTGGTTCGAGGCCAACAATTTTGTGGGTTCCGGCGACGTCGGCGGGCTCAATATTGGCCTTGACGGGCCGAACGGCCAGCGGTCGTCGCTGGTCATCGTCGCCAACGGCAATGGAGCATTCAACGACCTGTCGCCTGGAACCTACAATAATTATACGATATCGCATGAATTCGGCCACGCGCTCGGTCTTGCGCATCCGGGCAATTACAATGCGGGTCAGGGCGCTCAGATCAGTTATGCTGCGGACGCTCTCTACATCGAAGACAGCCGCCAATACACTCAAATGTCTTATTTCGGCGAAGACAATACGGGAGGAAACTTCCGCGACCTTAGTTCGATGATGCCGTTACTCCACGACATCGCCGCCATCCAGTTCCTTTACGGTGTCAATCTGACGACGCGCACCGGAAACGATACCTACGGCTTCAATGCAACGGTCACTGACCGTCCCGTTCTGTCGATCACCGGCCAGAGCGACAAGATCGTCGGGGTCATCTACGACAGGGGCGGCCGTGATACGCTCGATTTCTCCGGCTATGCCAACAGCCAGGTGATCGATCTCAACCCCGAGGCATTCTCTTCGGTGGGCGGACTGACATTCAACCTCTCCATCGCGCCGGGAAGCGTCATCGAGAATGCCATCGGCGGCTCGGGCGCCGATACGCTCATCGGCAATGGCGTCGGCAACACTTTGACCGGCGGCTCCGGCAACAATGTCTTCGACGGCAATGGCGGTGCGGACGAGATGATCGGTGGTACGAACAGCGATCGCTTCAGGCTCTCGACAGGGGATGTCGTCGCCGGAGAACGCATCCGTGGCGAGGGCGGCCGCGACTATCTGCATATCAGCGGCGTCGTCGACGCCCAGCCAGCCCAGATCTCCGGCATCGAGGTCATCGTCTTCGACGGGGCGGGAATGGCCGGTACGGCCAATCTTCTTATCATCGGTGCCACGCAAATGAACACGTCGGGCATCCTACCCAATGGACTGGTGCGCGGCAGCCTTGCCGACGGTACGACGGGCGGTGCGATCGAGACTGATACGTTGATCGTCCGCCTAAATGGAGCGACGGGCGTCGACCTCGGCATGCTGGATTTCCTTACATGGGACACGCGCGACGCTGTCATCGTCGTCGGCAACGACGCGAATGGAGGCGCTGACCGGATTGTCGGCTCGATCGTGGACGATGAGGTGCTGGCCGGCGCCGGTCAGGACGCGGTGTCCGGACAGAGCGGCAACGATGTCCTGCGCGGCGGAAGCGGCAATGACAGCCTTGCTGGTGAGACCGGCAACGACATGCTTTACGGCGAGGCCGGAGCCGACACGCTGGAAGGCGGTGCCGGCGCGGACATGCTCGACGGTGGCGCCGGCATCGATATCCTGAAGGGCGGGGCAGGTAATGACATTTACGTCATCGACAGCACGTCCGAGAAGGCGGATGAATCCGCCACGGCGATCAGCGGCAGTGATACGGTTCGCACCTCCGTCAGTTTCGATCTCTCTAGCGACCGGCAGACGGCCGGCTCGGTCGAAGATCTCGAACTGACCGGTAGCGCCGCGATCAACGGAACCGGCAACCGTTTGTCCAACACCATCACCGGAAATAGCGCCGTCAACGTGATCCGAGGTGAAGCTGGCGCCGACGTACTGGCTGGCGGTCGCGCCAACGATACGTTGACCGGGGGCACTGGCGCGGACCGCTTCGTCTTCGACACGGCGCTCGCCGCCAATGTCGATACCATCGTTGATTTCGTCGCCGGAACAGACGTGATCGCGCTCGACGATGCCGTCATGGCCGGCATTGGCTTCGTCGGCGGTGTCCTGCAGGTCTCTGCTTTCGCCGCCAATGTCGACGGGCTTGCTCGCGATGTGTCCGACCGCATTGTCTACGACACGGACTCCGGCCGGCTTTTCTATGACGCAAATGGCAGTCTCGCGGGCGGCCGGGTGCAGTTCGCCATGCTCGCCGCCAGCCCCGCGCTCAGCCATACGGATTTCCTCGTCGTCTGAGCAGGGCTCCGGCCCGCTGCCGGGCCCACCTCGCCCAGCAGGTCGCTTGACAAGCATTGGTCCATCACACCACACTGTTACAGCCGCTTCTCATGGAACGGTTGCGTGGATCGATGTTCTCAGCCGTAGGGATACGAATGGCGGCACCCGAAGACGGGCGCCCGGGCCTGACCGACGGGCAGAAAGCCGAAATCATCGACTGCGTCTACGAGGTCGCCGTCGATCCTGAGCGATTTGAAAGCCTCATGAACCTCTGGGAGGAAAAGATCGCGCCGATCAGGCGGGCCGTGGGGGAAGCTGGGCCCGGTCCACTGTTCAACGACCCCTTCTTCGAGGGCCATTTCCACCGGGCTTCGACCGTGCTCGACCGCCAGCCGCAGGCCGGCGGTAATGCCATGTCCGAGATCCTTGCCGGCTTCCTGCCGTCCGCCGCCTTCGCCGTTAGTGGCGCGGGGATGATCGCCGACGTCAACTGGGCGGCGCGATGGATCTTCGGGATCAAGCCTGGCGATAGCCTGTCCGCCCTCCCCTTCGCCGACGACCAGATCGCCGATATTGCCGCCTGCATTCGCCGCGTCGCGCGCCATGAAGAGGTGACCGACGCTTTCTTTCGCGGCCAGTCACTGGCAACGCAGCGCCTTGTCGTCTTTCGTATTTCACCGCTGCCTGCTGGGCGCGGAGAGGACGGCGGTCATGCGCTTGTCGTGTCGACCGAACTCGTCTGGCCCCAGGCGCTGACCGGCATGATCCGCGACGCCTTCAGCTTGACGCAGGCTGAGGTCGAAGTCGTTCGCGGACTGGCCGAGGGCGCAACCCTGCAGGCGATCGCCCGCGAGCGCCGCCGCTCGGTTGCGACGGTGCGCACGCAATTGCGCTCAATCCTCGCCAAGACCGAGACCCATACCCAGGCCGAGCTGGTGCGTATCACGCTCAATCTGATGGACGTCGTCGGTCCCGCGCGGGAAAGCGCGCGCGACGTCGCCACCGTCGTCGGTAGCGGCGGGCTGGAGCCGCTGCCATTCCGCAGCCTGTATCGGCCGGCCGGCCGCAGGATCGACTACGTGATCATCGGTGACCCGGCAGGACAGCCGATGCTTTTCCTGCCGATGAATTTCGGGCTTATCCGATGGCCGGCGAGCGCGGAGCGCTACGCGCGGGCGGAGGGCTTGTGCGTCATCGTGCCGATCCGGCCAGGGTTTGGCCACAGCACGCCGGTCAAGGACCGCAAGACACTGACTGACATCGTCTCGGACGACATGGCCGCCCTGCTCGACGCACTGGGGATCAGGGCCCCATGTCCCATCATTGCGCTGAGTTGCGACGGCTATTTCGCCTTCCACTTCCATAAGCGCCATCCGGGAAGGCTGTCGGCGATCTTCGTGTGCGGCGCCGGCCTGCCCTTCTTCACCCGGCAGCAATACGAACGCATGCACAAGTGGCATCGCTTCATCATCGCCAATGCGCGTTACGCACCGGTCATTCTGCCGTTCCTGGTCAAGGCCGGTTTCTCGCTGGCTCGCCGCATCGGCAAGCGCGCCTTCGTTCACGCCGTCTATGGCGACGCTGCCGGCGATGTCGATGTCTTCGAGCAGCCGGACGTGATGCAGGCGCTGATCACCGGCTCCGAGGTCTGCATTTCAGACTGGCACAGCGCCCACGACGCATTCTCGCACGAGGTCATCCTCCAGCAGGCTGACTGGCGCGCGGTGGTTTCCGGCTGTGACATCCCGGTTACCTGCTATCAGGGACACCAGGACCCGGCGATGCCGCCGGCGACGATTGAGGAGATGAAGGCCGCCTTCCCGCACATCAACTTCATCGAAGATCCGCGCGCCGGCGAGCTTATCTTCTTCAAGCATTGGCGGGAGATCGTGGATCGAGCCCGGTCCTTCCCAAGCGGATGAGCCCGCCTTCATGGTGCGCGGGTCACTCCCTTCAATGTCGTGTTTCGAAGCCCGAAGATGAAAATATGAGGCATGAGAATATGATCGACACGATGAATATCGTTTGAAAGTCCGAACTCGGCAACCGCTTCAGCAAGATCCTGCGGCTGATGATGATTAAGAACGCCTAACAAAATGGGTTTGTTCACCAGCATGGTGCCAACGCTAAAAAGGGTGATCTGCCGATCCTTGCATGGGACGTTCGCGTGGCGACCTGACAACCAAAATCCACGTACTTGTCGATGCTGACGGCTTGCCTATGCGCCTGGAATTAAGCGTAGCGCAGCCTGCGGATGCACCCATGGCTGAGAAGTTGCTGAGTGATCTGCAGGCCGTGGCAACAATCCTTGCCGACAGGGCATATGACACCGATGCAATTCTTCACTTTGCCAAACAACGGAAATGCTGAGGCGAACATCCCTTCAAAATCCAATCGCAAGCAGACTTTCAGCCTCAGTTGATGGGTCTACCGTCAGCGCAACGATGCGGGGCCTTGCAACACGATACGACCCACGTGCCGATAGCTATAGCGCCGCTCTCAAACTTGCAGCGACGAGGATATGTATAGCATCAGATAATGAGTCAGCGTCCTATGTGCGGTATCTTGTCCCGTCCATCATTTGTTCCGGAGCAGCCACATCTTGCCCGCCATAGTGATCCTGTACGGGGACTCTGCGGAATCCGGATCTATGCGCTTAATGAGGCCGTATTCTCTCAGTTCGTCGATCGTTGCCGTCATGAGGAATTTCACCTTGATCGGGCGCTCCTTGAAACGATCGCTTTTGGAATAGGTTATGGTGGCATTCTCATGCGTCCAGCGTTTCGCACCCTGGAAAAACAAATCGCCGTTCTTGGAAAGTTTCAGACCTTTGACCTGGATGGACGTGAGTGTGACCATCGTCCCTGCCGAGTTGGTGTTTCTGCTCAGCGTTTCATTCAATGCTATATCCTTCAAATCGCGATAGTCGTTTTCGATATTTAGATCGTATTTTGGTTCTGCAGTTGAAGACAGCAATGTAACCGCGCCATTGTTGACTTTGAACCAGGCTGTGCCTTCGGAAAGATGCTCAATCCATCGAGTGGAAACCACTGGGATACCTTCCACCTTCGGTCTTGCCTTCCCGAACTCGCCTAGGACATTCAAAATGCGCGCTTCAATATTTCTATTGACGCGATTGTGGCTGCGTTTCTGGAGTACACAGTCGCCGCCATGCTTCAGTTCACGGGTGCTCTTCAACCTCAAGGGAGGGTATACACCCGACCGACCTAACGTTGTCTGGCTTTCCTGGCAGCATAGCGCCTGTCGCGTTCAGCCTTACGCGCGGCCTCGTCTTCCACAACCCGTGCAATACGTGCGTTCTCCGCTTTCTCACGCGCCTCTCTCTCGGCCGTCGCTGCGGCCTCGGCGGCCGCGCGCTCTTCAGCGGCTATGACGTCAAGGCGCATACGCTCCTCAAGCTTCAAATGGTTCCGTTTGGCCTGCCGTGCTTCACGAGCTTCGACAAGCGAAACGCGTTCGGCTTGCCTTGCAAGACGAGTTGGTTCGGAGGATTCCTTCGCCGCGCGGTACCGGTTGAGAAGAGTAGCCTTGGCGTCTGCGGCAGCGGTGCGCCGGTCGGCGACGTCGTTGTTCCGAAGGTTTCTCAAATTTGTATCCTTATGTTGTGTAAAGGCCAATCAGCTTATATCGGAGCGTTTGGCAAAGAAGATCGATGTTGCGGACATCCCTTCGGCTTGTTCCTTGGCCAAGCGTGGCTCTCGAAGCCGCAATGTCTTCGCTTCCCAAACCTGCGCCTCCGACGTAGCCTCCTGAGTTTCATTATTCTTGGCGAAAAATTCGGTCTGAACGTTTCCAAAGGTGATCTCGGCCTGCTGGCGAGATTTACTGTATGTCCCTTTCAATAAGGGTCCTCGATGCGAATCATACGCCAAAATGAAAAAGGCCAGGCAATCTGCCCGGCCTTAAACTGATAACGTGCTTCCGACAGTGCCAGTACATCCGTGGTCAAAAGGAAGCAGGTATCTTTAGGCAGCCTGCAGGTTGCAGGCCGACATCTTGCCCGACTTCTTGTCGCGCTCGAGCTCGAAGCCGATCTTCTGGCCTTCAACAAGTTCGCGCATTCCGGCGCGCTCGACAGCGGAGATGTGAACGAAGGCATCCGCGCCGCCGGTGTCAGGCTGGATAAAGCCGAAGCCCTTGGTGGAATTAAACCATTTTACTGTGCCAGTGGTCATGATGAACGCCTTCATAGCATAGAGTAAAGAACTGCGGAGCAGACGCGACGCAGACGAAAACCGACTATTTTTGAAAGAAAAGTTCGCTTAAAGCGCGGTGCCAATCGCGCGGTAGACAAAGCTCGGCAAGCAAAAGATCGATGGCGCATCTATATGGGCTTTGGGGCGACACGTCAACGTTTAGTTTTTAGGTGTTTCATTTTGCATGTTTTAGTTGTGGTTGCGTTCAAGCGCGTCGTCGACCATCGGATCGGTCAGGCCTTCACCTTCTCACGCTCGACGATCTGCAACTGATCATCCGGCAGCGGCCGCTGCAATGCCTTGGCGGTCTTCCAGTCAGCGGTGAGCCAGGTCTCGACCTCGCCCTGCGTCGTCAGGATCACCGGCATGGCCTTCTTATGGATCGGCGCGACGATGCCGTTCGGCCTGGTGGTGAGAAAGGCAAAGAGCTGGTGCTCCCCTGCCCTCGGCGTCTTCATCGAGCCACGGGTGCCGGACCAGGCCGTCCAGATGCCGGCGAAGAAGAACAGCGGCTGGTTCCTGTCGAGGGCGAACCAGAAGAGCGGTTTGCGCTTCGTCACCGGATCGGGTGCCTCGCCATATTCGGAGAAGGCGGTTGCCGGGACGATACAACGATGCTCGACGCCGATCCACTGCTTCCAGTGCGCGATGTGGGTGTTGCGCACATTGGTGACACCGGTATCGGGTGCGTCGGGGGATTTCAGGTGCTCGACGGGGGTGGGCATGCCCCAGGTGAGGCGGGCGAGTGTGGTGCCGCCGGCGGTGTTGAGGACGACCGGCGCCGGTCGATCGGGATAGAGATCGATGGAGGGCTCGAGATTGCCGAGACTGTCATGGGTGATCGAGACGACGTCGCGGATCGCCTGCTGATTGGTCGTCAGATTGTACAAGTTGCACACGCCTCGTCCTCCTCACTGGAAATTCCGGCTTTTGACCTTCAGCGTATCGATATGCAGGTCAGGAATGTAGATCTCGCGCGCCTGAGGCATAGCTGTGTCGGGTGCATTGCGGCCCTTGTCCCTTGCGTCCGGTCCCCCTCCCCCGTGGGCGAACTCGTCACCGCGACCATGCGGCAGCGGAAAGGCGCTGTCACGTTGCCCAAGGCTTTGCAAGTCTTCGGAGAGATCGAACAGCCGCTGCGCCACCAGATGCACAACCTCGCCCTCGCGCTGGATGCGGCCGTTGATCGCCAGCATCGAGGCGGACAGCACAAGACGCCGCTGCTTCTCGAACAGCGACGGCCAGACGACGGCATTGACGATGCCGGTCTCGTCCTCGATCGTCATGAACATCACCCCCTTGGCGCTGCCGGGCTTCTGCCGGACGAGGACCAGACCCGCCGTCATCAGCCAGCGGCCGTCACGCTGGTTCATCGCGTGCGCGCAGGTGACGATGTTGCGCCGGGTAAGATCTCGCCGCAGGAACGACACCGGATGCTGACGCAGCGTCAGGCCGGTATGGCCATAGTCCTCCACCACCTCCCTGCCCTCCGTCATCGCGGTGAGCGTCACCTCCGGCTCCTTGATCTCGGCGATCGACTGTGCCTCGCGCTCTGCCACTGCTGCCCAGAGTGCCAGCGGTTCGCCGCGCAGCGCCTTGATGTCCCAGAGTGCCTGTCGCCGCTCGAGATGCAAGGATGGCAGGAAGGCATCTGCCTCGGCCAGCTTCACCAATGACGCTGTCGGTACGCCGGACCGTCGCCACACGTCATCGGCCGAGGCAAAGGGCTCGCTGCCGCGCGACAACACGATCCGTGCGGCATCACCGGCCGACAAGCCCTTGACCAGCCGCATGCCGAGACGAACGGCAAAGCGATCGGTGCCATCGATGCGCTCCAGCGTGCAGTCCCAGCGGGACCGGTTGACGCAGACCGGCCGGATCTCGACGCCATGCTGGCGGGCATCGGTGACGATCTGTGCCGGGGCATAGAAGCCCACCGGTTGACTGTTCAGCAATGCCGCGCAGAAGACATCCGGATGATGGCACTTCATCCAGGACGAGGCATAGGCGATCAGGGCAAAGCTCGCCGCATGGCTTTCCGGGAAACCATAGGAGCCAAACCCCTCGAGCTGGGTAAAGGTCTTTTCGGCGAACTCGGCCGTGTATCCATTCGTGACCATGCCGGCGACCAGCTTGTCGCGGAATTTCGACACGCCGCCGGTGAACTTGAAGGTCGCCATGGCGCGGCGCAGCTCATCGGCCTCGCCGGCGCTAAATCCCGCGCAGGTCATCGCCACCTTCATTGCGCTCTCCTGGAACAGCGGCACGCCGAGCGTCTTGCCAAGCACGGCCTCGAGTTCCGGTGTCGGATACTCGACCTTCTCCCTGCCCTCGCGCCGCCGGAGATAGGGATGCACCATGTCGCCCTGGATCGGACCGGGGCGGACGATGGCGACCTGGATGACGAGATCGTAGAAGGTGCGCGGCTTCAATCGCGGCAGCATCGCCATCTGCGCGCGGCTTTCGATCTGGAATGTGCCGAGCGTATCAGCCCTGCGGATCATCGCATAGGTCGCCGCATCCTCCTGCTCGATCTCGGCCAGACCAAGGGGAATGCCCTTGTGTTCGCCAAGCAGATCGAAGGCTTTGGCCATGCAGGTCAGCATGCCAAGCCCCAGCACATCGACCTTCATGAACTTGAGCGCCTCGATGTCGTCCTTGTCCCATTCGACCACCTGGCGATCGTCCATCGCCGCCGGCTCGATCGGCACGAGATCGTCGAGACGATCCTGCGTCAGCACGAAACCGCCCGGATGCTGGCCGAGATGGCGTGGCGCTCCCATCAGCTGTCGGGCGAGATCGAGCGCCAGCCGCAGCCGATAATCACCGTCGTTGAGATTGTTCTCCTTCAGCTGCTTCTCGCCGACCCCGTCCTTCGACCAGCCCCAGACGCCGGCGGACAATTGCCGGATCAGGTCGTCCGGCAGACCCAGCGCCTTGCCGACATCGCGCAGAGCACCCTTGGCGCGGTAGCGGGTGACGGTGGAGCAGAGGGCCGCGTGCGAACGACCGTAGGTCCGGTAGATCCATTGGATCACCTCCTCGCGCCGGGCATGCTCGAAGTCGACATCGATATCCGGCGGCTCGTCGCGCTCCATCGAGACGAAACGCTCGAACAGCAGGTTGCCATTCTCCGGATCGATCGAGGTGATGCCG
This sequence comes from Ensifer soli, assembly GCF_041928815.1. NCBI lineage: Bacteria > Pseudomonadati > Pseudomonadota > Alphaproteobacteria > Hyphomicrobiales > Rhizobiaceae > Ensifer > Ensifer soli. The sequence continues at coordinate 60,594 of NZ_JBHFEI010000018.1, forward strand.
AGGCAATAGCAGACAGCGGAGTTGGCCGCAGACCCCCGCCCCTGGCAGAGAATGCCTTGCGAGCGCGCATAGCGAACGATGGAGAACACGGTGAGGAAGTACGGCGCATAGCTCATCCGGCGGATCAGATCGAGCTCATGGCGGATGGCCTTCCTGACCACCTGCGGAACACCCTCGGGATAGCGATCCCTTGCCCCTTCCCAGGCCAGCCGCGTCAACGACTGCTGCGCATCGAGACCGGGAATGAGGGCTTCCTCGGGATATTGATATTGCAGCTCGCCGAGATCGAAGCGGCAGCGCTCGACGATCTCGCGGGTGCGGGCCAGCGCTTCCGGATCGTCCGGAAACAGGCGCTGCATCTCGGCGGGGCTTTTGAGGAAGCGGTCGGCATGGCGCTCGCGGTCGAAGCCGACATCGTCGATGGTGGTGCGCAGGCGAATGCAGGTGACGATATCCTGCAGCTGCCGACGACCCGGCTCATGGAACAGCACATCGTTGGTGACGACCGTCTTGACCCTGTACCGCCGCGCCATCGCTGACAGCATGTGTAGCCGCAGCCTGTCGTTCGGCCGGCGGCGGAGGCACAGGCTGACATAGGCGCGATCGCCAAACACCTCGGCAACGCGCCGAAGCTGGCTGGCGGTCACCTCTGCATCCTCGATGTCAGCCTCGTCGGGAACGAGGATTGCCAGCAGTCCGTCACCATAGGCGGCGACATCGGAGAGATCGAGGATGCACCGGCCCTTGCCGCCACGGCTCTTGCCAAGAGACAGCAACCGCGTCAGCCGCGACCAGGCGGCCCGGTCGGTGGGATAGACGAGGATCGACAGTCCGTCGGAGAGATCGAGACGACATCCGGCGACGAGACGCACGCCCGTGGCCTTTGCCGCCTCCCATGCCCGGACAATCCCGGCGAGCGTATTGCGGTCAGTGACACCGAGCGCATCGATGCCAAGTGCTGCGGCGACTGCAAACAGATCGTCGGCCGAACTCGCCCCGCGCAGGAAGGAGAAATGCGTCGAGACCTGAAGTTCGGCATAGCCCATCAGCCGAACACACCATGCAGGAACCAGAGATGCGAACCGGTTTCCGGATCGATGCCATCGCCGGCACGATACACCCAGTAGCGCTCGCCCTGCTCGTCCTCAACGACAAAATAGTCCCTGACTGCCTGCATCTCGCGCGGCCGCAGCCACCATTCGCCGAAGATGCGCTCCGGCCCGTCGGCGCGCTTTACCCGCCGCCGCTTGCCGCGCCATGTGAAGACGACCGGCGGCTGGTCGGGCAGGACGGCGATGACGTCGATGCGCTCGGGCTTGGCGAGCAGCCGGGACGGTCGCGGCCATTTTGCCACCCAGCTTGCCCCGGTCTCCGCCGCCGTCGGACCGATCCGCATCACGGCACGTTCCGGAACATCCGATGCCACCGGCGTCACCCGATAGAGACGCTGGCCACGATTGCCGAGGATATCGACGAGCGGTGCCACATCGACAACCTCCTCCTCGGCCAGAGATGAGGCGACCTGCTTCTCCTCGAGCGGCTCGGCCATGATGGCGACCAGCGTCATCCTTTCGATGCCGAAGCCGGGGTCGATCTGCTCGATGCGATCGCAGAGCAGTTTTGACAGGCGGGCGGGATCGCGCACCGGCTTGGCCAGCCCTGCCCGCAGACACTGCCTGGTGTTGTCGACGCGGTCGATGACGAGATCGCAGCGGCGCACGCCAAGACCCCGTGTCTCGAGCTTTGCCGTCAAACGACCGACAAGGCGGCGAATGTACTTTGCGATGGTTTCCGCCGCGCCGATCGGTTCGGGAAACGCACGGCAGACCTCGACGAGCTCTGGCGTGCGGATCGGATCGATGGGCTCGGCAATATGGCCGAACAGCTGATCGAGCCGGCGGGCAGGCTCGGGACCGAAGCGCAGGGTCAGCGGCGCCCGAGGCATGGCGGAGAGCTGGCCGACGGTGTCGATGCCCATCACCCGCAATCCCTGCACCGTCTCGGCCGCAAGACGAAGACAGTGGATCGGCAGGGGCATGACGACGCTGGCAATGCCACCGATGGGAACGATGGTCGTCTCGGCGGTCAGGATGCGTGCCAGCGCATGGGCGGCACCCCAGCTATCGGCGATCGCCGCACGCGAGGTCAGCCCCCTGCCCCGCAATCGATTGACCAGACCGGAGATCATCATCGCCTCACCACCATGCAGGTGATCGGCGCCCTCCGTGTCCATGACGATGCCATCGGCGCCATCGATGGCGACCACCGGGCTGTATTGCCTGAGCACATACAGAGCCAGCCGCTCGAGCGCTGCGGCATCCTCTGCCGGCGCGGCCTCGACCATGACGAGACCGGCAATCATCGCCTGCGCCTTGCTGGCAGGCATGCCGATGCGCAAGCCGAGTTTGCGTGCGGTCGTATCGGCAGCCGAGATCCAGCGCTTCGAGCCCTTTCTGGAGATGGCCACCAGCGGCTGGTCAGCCGGCACGGCTCCGGCTCCCTCGCCATGTCGCCTGATCCGGTCGGTCGCGAGATGAGGGAAGAAGAGCGACACGACCCGTGGCATCACAGGCTCCCAATTCGAATTCCGCACATTCGCCGGCCTTGACCCGCATCAGCTCTGCCAGCCACCGCGCGCGGCCGACACCGGCCACCGGCAGGGGGGCAGACGGCAGCACGCTGATGCGCCAGCGTGTTGTCGATGCCGTCGGCTGGCCATAGTCGTTCGCTTCCGTCTGCCGTCGCCAGCGGCGCACGACCAGCGCCATGGTCGCGGTCTTCTCCGCGGCAAGCTGCAGCCGGCGCGATGCGGTCACCGGCAGGCGCACCAGCTCGCCGACGACGGCAGCCAGGCCACCGAAGGACAACCCCTCCTCCATCGAGGCGAGCACGTCCTCCTCCCTGTCGCCTTCGCAGAAGATGACGCGGTCGGGATGCAGGCCGGCCTGGGCAATCGCGGGGAAGAACAGGTCAGGCCAGGTCAGGCACCACAACACCTTGCCGGATGAGCGTGCGGCAATGCCGGCGACGAAAAGCACGGCTGCTGCACCATCGACCGTGCCGCCACCGCCGCCGGCGATCTCATGCAGAGCGCCAAAGGCCAACCCGCCGCCGGGCAGGCGTTCGTCCATCGCCGGCACGCCGAACGGCAGCACCACCGATGCACGCCGGCTACCGCGTTCCAGATGGGCGATGCGCTGTCGAAGATCCCGAACAACCAGATTTTGGGCACGCGGGTTCATACGCAGACCCTTTCCACGGTTCACGTTGCAGACGACCTCATGTCGCAGGGAATGATGTATGTTCCCTTTTTGTTCCTGTGAGAGCTACGAGTCAAGGTTATAGATTGAGCTCGCAGATTCACCGGCACAGTTCTCCCCTATTAAATGTCTAAAGCAGGACGCCCTATTTCTGTATTAGACGTCGGCGGACAATCCGTCGGTAACGGCGGCATACCCTGCATCGTCCCTGGCCCTCGACGCGATTCGCGGTTTCGACGTTAGAAAAGATGAAATGCGTCGTTCGGGCGGCGTTCGGAGCGCTTTTTGGAACGTCCACAAGACGCCTCCACAATTGCAAGATCTCGAATTATGTAAATAAATACAATTAGTTATAACTACGACCCAGATCGGTGATTAATCATTCGTTAACTATAAAGGGCTTGTCGCGAAGAGAAAATCGCGTCTAAATGCAACAGCGGTCCCAACACGTTTTGGGCGCAACAAAGCGCTGTTATGAAATTTCGGGCGGAAAATGAAACAGATCGCGAGTAAGGAAATTGAGGCACAGGAGACGTTGGTTGACCTGATTGAGCGACATTCGTCGGCTCTCGCGACCCAACTCCAAGCCCACCATGTAAGCACATTCCCTCCCGTTGCCGAAAAGGGAATTAGGCATTTCCAACCATCGGAGGCTGCAAAGCTGGTTGGAGTGAAAGAAGTCTACCTGCGTCAGGTAGCGAATGACATAAGCGGCCTTGAAGTCAGTACAACTTCTGGCGGACGCCGGTCGTACTCTATAGGCGATATTGATAAGATTCGACGACACCTTGACCGGGTAGGCCGTGCAGATCGACGGTATTTGCCTCACAGGCGGGACGGAGAGGCTCTACAAGTCGTCTCAGTCATGAATTTCAAGGGCGGTTCGGGAAAAACGACTACTGCCGCCCATTTGGCGCAGTTCCTTGCTTTGCGTGGCTATAGGGTCCTTGCTCTCGATCTAGATCCGCAAGCCAGCCTTTCAGCCCTCTTTGGGAATCAACCTGAGTTGGACGTCGGGGCCAATGAAACAGTGTACGGTGCCATTCGGTACGACAACGAGCGTCGGCCCGTGCAGGAGATTATCCGTTCGACATACATACCAGATCTGCATCTAATTCCCGGAAATCTAGAACTCATGGAATTTGAGCATGATACACCGAGGGCGCTGATGAAGCGGCAAACTGGTGACGTAATGTTCTTCGATCGTGTTCGAGAAGTGCTGGATGAGGTCGAGAGTAACTATGACGTTGTTATCATTGATTGCCCTCCGCAGCTCGGTTATCTAACGCTGTCTGCGCTTACTGCAGCAACTTCAATGATCGTAACCGTACATCCTCAAATGCTCGACGTTATGTTGATGAACCAATTTCTTTCGATGGTAGCAGGGCTGCTGCGTGAAGTTGCATCTGCGGGCGGCAATGTCGATTTCACTTGGATGCGTTACCTAATTACTCGGTTTGAACCTGCGGACGGACCGCAAAACCAGATGGTAGGATATTTGAGATCAATTTTCGGTTCACATGTTCTGAATTTTCCTATGTTGAAAACAACTGCAGTTTCGGATGCAGGTCTGACTAATCAAACGTTGTATGAAGTTGAAAAAGGGCAATTCACGCGTAGTACCTATGATCGTGCACTTGAGGCGATGAATAATGTCAACGAGGAAATCGAAACACTAATGAAGAAATCTTGGGGGCGAGGCGCATGAGCCGAAAGAATCTTCTTAACCTTGTGTCCGGTGAAGCTGCGCGCCCGACGAAAGCACAAAGCCGCCCTTTGCTTTCTCCAAAAGCCCAAGCTGAAGAAAGTCCGGCTGATAATAAGCTCTTGAAACAAGTCGGTTCGACGATCCGTGAGGAGAAGGCACGCCAAGCTCGTGCAGACGAAATCGAACGCCGGCTCGCCGAAGGGCAGGTGGTGGTAGAAATTGATACTGACGCGATCGACCCCTCGTTTGCCCAAGATCGCATGCCTGGTGATATTGATGGGTTGGTGACGTCGATAAGGGAAAGTGGACAGCAAGTTCCGATTTTGGTTCGACCGCACCCAGATAGCCAAGGGCGCTATCAAGTGGCATTTGGGCACCGAAGGCTTAGAGCCGCGCAATTGCTTTCGCGTCCTGTCAAGGCTGTTGTTCGCGAACTAACAGATGAGCAACTTGTTGTGGCCCAAGGTCAAGAAAACAATGAGCGTCAAGATCTAACATATATCGAGAAGGCGTTGTTTGCAGACACCTTACAGCAACGATTTTCGAGAGATGTGATCATGTCTGCTCTTTCTGTGTACAAGAGCGACCTATCCTATATGCTTTCAGTGGTTGTCAGAACACCTAGAGAGATCATTTCCCTGATCGGACCTGCCCCGGGTGTTGGTCGACGCAGCTGGGTCGAGCTAGCCGATCTCCTTGCAAATGAAGGCATGCTGGAGAAAGCGGCTGCGTTTCTAGCTACAGGTGACGCTCGTTCGCTCGTATCAGAGGCTCGCTTTAAGGCGGTTGTCGCCCATTTAAAGCCGCGAGCGGCAGCTTCCACGTTTGATGTGTGGAAGGCGAGTGATGGGAGGCGTTTAGCTCGGGTATTAGAGCAGATTCGACTTATTCCGGGTCATATCCTGCGGCCTCGAAATAGTGTCGGCATTCCTTTGGCGTGAAGGCGG